>DATENL010000160.1:0-23324 GCA_035275105.1 Thermoleophilaceae bacterium | reverse complement strand
CGCCGAGCTCGCGCTGGAGGGTGGCGACCTGCGCGTCGGTCGAGCGCGCGGCGGTCGCCTGCGCGAGGTCGGTGGAGGCGGGGGCGTCCGGCGCGTCCGGCGCGCGGTTGAGAAGGGTCAGCGCGAGCGCCGCGACGGCGAAGGCGGCCACCAGCGCGGCGAGGTTGCGGAGCTGCGGGATGCGAAGCGTCATGTCGGTTCTCGGTGGGGCGGCTGGGAGGGGCCCCACTGGTAGGGACCCCTCCCGTGCCGTCAACTCATCGCGCCGCCGACGGCTGGGCCGGGTCGGGGGCGTGGAGCGGCTCCGTCCGCTTGGGGTCGGAGTCGTAGCCCGCGTGTGGCGGTGCCACGTACGGGAACTTCGCCAGGAACGGGACGTCGTTTCGGTCGACGCCGTCGCCCAGGGCGACCTTGTTGCCCTTCAGGAAGCCGGCGAAGACGCGCAGGTCGATATCGACCACGTCGTCGGTCAGGCGGCGTCCGTTCGGGTAGCCCTGGTTGTCGCCCGCGAGCACGGCGAACCGGTTCGGGGTCGGGGCCACGGGGGTGCCGAGGTTGACCTTCAGCGTGTCAACCGCGGGCTCCTTCGCGCCCTTGCCCTGGACCTGGTTCAGGCCCGGGATGCCCTGGAGGACCGCCTGGACGATGTCCGTGCGGTTGTGCTCGGGGGCGTTCAGGCTGAACAGGGCGTTCATCACCGCGGCCAGCTCCGGGTTCAGGACGAACGTGCCGTAGTTGGCGGCGTCGTTCTGGGGCTGGGTGCGGTTGAACCTGTCCTTCTGGCCGAGCGGGATCACGACCTCGTTCACGAGCGGGTTGCCGAGCCGGCTGACCTGCACGAACTTGGCCTTGCCTCCGCCCTTGCTGGCGTCGGTCACCTCGAGCCTGCGTCGCTCGGTGGACGACCAGACGCCCACGACGGCGTTCTTCGCGCTCGCCGAGGCGACCGCCTTGCCGTTCTTGGTCACCTTCGACTCCGGCAGCTGGAGGACGATCGAGTGGGTGTTGTAGCCCGCCAGGTCGTCCTTGCCTCCACCCATGTTTCCGGTCCCGGTTCCGGGCCGGAAGTTGATGTCGTCGAACGTCATCCCGAGGTCGACGAAGAACGGGTCGTCCCGCTGTCCGGCGAACACCTTGCCGCCGCCGCTCAGCTTGCGGATGGCGGCGTTGGCGACCTTGCCGTAGTTCGGGAAGGTCTTCGGGCCGGCGTTGTTCGGTGCGACGGGCAGGTTCCTGGCTACGACCTTCTCGCCTGTCTGCTTGCCCTTCGAGTTGTACGTCTCGCGGGTGATCTTGTACGTCTGGACGACGTTGAGCTTCGGGTCCTTGAAGCTCTGGACGCCGGGCAGCGCGTACAGGAACGAGTTCTTGTTGCGGGTCTTCGTCTTGAACTTGAACTCGTACCGGATGTCGTACTTGCCGTCGCCTGTGTTGTCGACGTTGATGTAGTAGTGCGCGCGGTCGTCGAACCGGAAGAAGTTCGGACCGCCCGCCGGATCCTCCAACGGGATCCAGTTAGCCACCACCGTCAGCGCCCCGGGCGCGTCGCTCGCCGTGAACGCGTAGACGTCGGTGTCGTCTCCGGTCGGGTCGAGCGATGTGTTGGGGGCCTCGCGGTGGCTCGAGCCGATGCTCACGGCGACGGCGACGAGTACCGCCGCCAGTGCCGCCGGCAGAGCCAGGGCCAGCTTCCGCATGGAATGCTCCTCTCGTATCGCGAGCCCGGCCGGGTGACCAGGCCTTTCCTGATCAGTGCGTTGCGCCGGGCCCCGTCCCCGGGATCAGTTGCTGAGAGAAGCTCTCATCTGGCTCCGTGGCTGGTGAGCCAAGGAGCGCGAGTCTTCGTTCCCATCGGTCACAGCCCGGATTGTGATCTGGTGGCCGAGCTCGGGGGACTCCTGCTGGGCATTCAGGTGAAGACCTGCGCCTTCCAGCGCCAAGGCCGCTGGGAGGTCCGGCTCTCAACGTCAGGTCTTCGTATTGGTCGGAGATGGACGGCGCTGGTTCATCCCTTCGGACCGAATAGGTGGCGGAAGCGCGATCCGTCTCGGGGGCCCGAAGTACGCCGAGTACGAGGTCGAGCGGGGCCGCCCGCTCACGCGCGAAACGGGCTCTACAATCGCGGCCTGAGACGACTCGGGGGGATGTCCGAGTGGTTAAAGGAGATGCGCTGTAAACGCATTGGCTCTGCCTACGCAGGTTCGAATCCTGCTCCCCCCATGAGGCCCCTCGGCGCTGCCGAACGGGGTTAGCGCCGATCCGGCATATGCTCCGCCCATGGTCCGCGGACTGCCCCCGGATCCGCCGTGGTGGCGACGGCTTCCCGCCTGGGTCGATCGCCTCGCGGAGGTCGGGACGCTTCCCTCGGACAGCGAGGACGACAGGGTCCGCAAGTCGACGCTGACCCTCGCCGCCGCGCTCATGACCGCGCTCGCGGTCGTCTGGGTCGTCACCTACGCCGTGCTCGGGCTGTGGCTGTCCGCGCTCATCCCGTTCGTCTACCAGGTGATGTCGACCGGGAGCATCGTGCTCTTCGCCCGGACGAAGCGCTATCGCCTGTTCCGCGCAAGCCAGCTCTGCATGATGCTCATCCTGCCCTTCCTGCTCCAGTGGAGCCTCGGCGGCTTCGAGACGTCAAGCGCCGTCGGGCTCTGGGGCGTGACGGCACCGCTAGGCGCGCTCATGTTCTACGGAATCCGGGAGGCCCTGCCGTGGCTCGCGGGCTTCGTCGCGCTCGTGGTGATCTCGGGCGCCATCGACTCGCAGCTCTCGACGCCCGAGATTCCGGGCGCGGTCGTCGTGACGTTCTTCGTCCTCAACGTGCTGGGCGTCTCCACGACCGTGTACCTCCTGCTCCAGTACTTCATGCGCGCCCGCGAGCGCGTTCTCGTGAAGCTCGCGCGCAAGCACACGGCGCTCGAGGCGGAGCAGGAGAAGTCCGAGCGGCTGCTCCTGAACGTCCTGCCCGCCCCGATCGCCGAGCGGCTCAAGGCCTCACCGGGCGTGATCGCCGACGGCTTCGAGGGCGTGACGGTCCTGTTCGCGGACATCGTGGAATTCACGCCGCTCGCGGACGAGCTGCCCCCGGAGGAGGTCGTCGCCCTGCTCGACCGCGTCTTCTCGGGCTTCGACGAGCTGACCCAGCGGCACGGGCTGGAGAAGATCAAGACGATCGGCGACGCGTACATGGTCGCGGGCGGCCTGCCGATCCCCCGCCCCGACCACGCGGAGGCCGTGGCCGAGATGGCCCTCGCCATGCGCGAGGAGGTCAGGCGCCACAGCGGCGAGGTCCCCCACCCGCTGGACATCCGGATCGGGATCGACAGCGGTCCCGTCGTGGCCGGCGTGATCGGAAGGCGCAAGTTCATCTACGACCTCTGGGGCGACACCGTGAACACGGCGAGCCGGATGGAGTCCCATGGCGTCGCCGACGGCATCCAGGTCACGCAGCGGACCTATGAGCGCCTGCGCGAGCGCTACGACCTGCGGTCCCGGGGCGAGATCGAGGTGAAGGGCAAGGGCGCGATGACGACGTACCTGTTGCTGGGCAGGACGGCGAAGGCGGAGCCGCCCGCGCAGGCACGATCCGGCACCACGGCCGTCTGACATACTCGCCGCGCTTGGCGGCCAACGTGCGCATCTCCCCCGATGTGGTCTTCCAGGAGGTCGAGGGCGAGACGGTCCTGCTCGACGCGAAGGCCGAGCACTACTACGCCCTCGACGACGTCGGCACCCGCTTCTGGCAGCTGCTGAACGAGCACGGCGACCTCGACGCGGTCGTGACGGCGATGCTCGCCGAGTTCGACGTCGACGAGGCGACGCTGCGCTCGGACCTCGAGTCCCTCCTCGCTCGCCTGGGCGAGGCCGGCCTCGTGGAGCCGGCGGACTCGCCCGCGTGAGCGGTCTCGCCCGGCCCTCGTGATCGGCGCGCAGGCCGTCGACGTGGTGCTGCCGGCGCTCCACGACTCGCTCGCCGCCGCCGAGGCGCGCGGCAGCCTGCGGCGCCTGGCCGGCTCGCTTCCGCCGATCGATCGGGGCGGGTTCGAGGTCCGGCTCGCCGAGGCGGCGTCGCAGGTCGACGTTCAGCAGTGCGTGAAGCCCGACGACCGGGAACCGCTGCTGGCGCACCTGCGGACCGCGGCGGGCGGCGACTCCCCTCTCGCGAGGCTTGCCGCGCGCTGGGCGGATCCCGCCGACGCGTGGCACGAGCGCATCGTCGAGCTGTGGCTCGAGTGGGACCGGCCGTCCGACGCGGCCACGCCGTCCCTGCCCGCGGTCTTCGTCACCCTGCCGCCCGAGCGCCAGCGCCAGGCCGGGGCGCGCGACGTGGTCGACGGCGTGCTCGCCCTGCTCCTCGGCGGCGTTCCCGGGTCGTGGACGGACAACGTCGCCCGCTGCTTCGAGACCCCCGAGCCGGCGATCGTGAGCCACGTGGGGCTGATGCTCTCGCGCCCCGGAGCTCCGGTGCGCGTGAACGTCAAGCGCCTCCAGCGCGACACCCTCGTGCCGTACCTCGAGGCGCTCGGATGGCCCGGCGACACCTCCGACCTGACGGCCGAGCTCGAACCGCTGTGGGCGGCGGCCGACCGGGTCACGACCTGCCTCGACATCGGCTCGACCATCGGCCCGACGCTCGGCCTCGAGCTGGCCGTCGACGGGCTGGACCGCTGGCGCGGCCTCCTCGACGTTCTCGTCGATCGCGGCCTGTGCGCCCCGCCCAAGCGGTCCGCCCTGCTCGCCTGGCCCGGACATGACAGCCCGCCGTCGCGGGGGGCGTCGTGGCCCGACCGGCTGCTGGTCGAGTCCCTGCTGCGCCCCGCCGACGAGCTCGGCGTGGTCGAGCGCCGGCTCAGCCACGTCAAGGTCTCGCTCGCGCCCGGCGTCGCCGCACGGGCGAAGGGCTATCTCTGGTTCGGGCATCGCTGGCTCGGCTTCGAGCCCCGCGAGCCCGTGACCGGCGCCCGCCCCCCTTCGTAGCGCAGCCGCCGCATCGCCCAGTCCTGCGCGAACGCCGCGCGCAGCTCGTCCGCGGTGAAGTCGAGCCCGCGCTCGGCGCCCAGGCGGGCAACGGCGTCCAGGTCCCCGTCGTTGCCGGCCAGCTCCCGGACACGGTCGCGCAGGGCCGCGTCGGCGCGCACCCGCGCGATGAAGTCGAGCGCCGCCTGAACCCCCACGGAGCCACACTAGCTCGCCCCGCTAGCGCCCTCCCGCCGCAGGCCCTTGCGCTCGAGCTCCTCCAGAGCGGCGTCCGACTTCGATAGCCCCGCGAGACCCATTCCGCGGAGCACCGCCTCGTCCTTGGTGAACTGGACGTCGCGGTACTCGACGATCTCCACGTGATTGCCCCACGGGTCGCGGAAGGCGAGCCCGCGGCCGGGCAGGACCTCGATCTCCGCTGCCCGCAGTGCCCGTCGGACGGTCTCGCGGTCGTCGACCACCAGGCCGAAGTGGCGGTCGTCGTCCAGCGGCTGCGACCGCCCCGCCGACAGGGCGAGGAACTGGTCGCCCATGTCCACGAACGCCATCCCGGGCACCCGGCCGCGGAGCGTCAGCTCGAAGATCGATCCGTAGAAGTCGAGCGCCCGGTCCAGGTCGCCGACCTCCAGCGCGACGTGGTTGATTCCCACCAGGCGCGCCCGCTCGCTCACCCTCGCCGCTCTCCGGGCTTCCAGGTGCACGCGACGACATTACCGGCGCCACTTGCGCCCGCATACCCATATCGGGTAGAAAAGCAAGCACCACCCGCGCTGGGGGGCTCGAGGGGAGTCACGCGCAAGGAGGAAGAGGCTCAATACGACGCGGCACGCCCGGACGGACGCCGTCCGCCGGCGCGCTCGCGATCCAAGTCCGGTCCGCGGCGTAGTTCGGCCGCCCGGCGTGGGGACGCGCCGGGCGGCCCGCCGCGGGGCTTGACAGACCTCCGGGGTGGTGAGATGGTCGTTCTCCTCATTCGGGGGCTCGGCCCGGGAAGTCGCCAGGAGGGCTGCGAGCGCACCGGGGGTGAGAACTACTGGGCGAGCGTAAGAGGTCTGGTGGCTCCCCGGGTCGAGCACCAAGAGGAGAGAAACCTTGGAAGGTCTCTACTCGAGACGGACCCTCGTAACGCGCGGCTCCGCGCTCGTCGCGGCGATCGCGGGCCTCGGAAGCATCGTCGCGCCGGGGTGGGCGCGCAAGCCGAAGATCAAGACGCGCAACGTCTGGCGGCTCGACCCGCTTTTCGGCAACTGCAAGAAGCACCCGCGCGGCAGGGGCTGCGCCGCCTGCAACGCGTGCGTGAACCACGCGAAGAACAAGCGCTTCGCGACCCGCCACGCCGCCGACACGCACCGCGCGCACAAGCACTGCAACTGCAAGGTCGTCAAGGGCGGCAAGATCTCGCGCTCTGCCTACAACGACCTCTTCGGCAAGCCGGGCGCCCTGCACGCGAGGCAGATCGACCTGCGCAACGCGAGCAAGCGCAAGAAGTTCAAGGCCGGCCGAGCGGCCGTCCTGAACGCCGGCTAGCGGCCGCCGCGCGGGCCTCTAACGGACGAACGCCTTGCGCACGCGCCCCATCCGCATGCGCTGCGGGTGGTCGCCCGTCCTGAACGTCGCGACCTTCTTCTCCTTGGCGTAGGAGATCACCGCGACGCGGTCGTCGCCCGCCACCGACACGAAGCAGTACTTGCCGTCGGCTGAATTGGTGGACCAGTAGGGCACACGCCCGACCGGGATGATCTTCGCCCTGAACGTCCTGCGGTTCGTGACCGCCACGTAGCTGTCCATCGTCCCCGCCGAGCAGAGCTTGGTGCCCTTCGGGTTCATCGACAGCCCGTGGTGCGCGGAGTCGAGCAGGTAGTCCTCGCGCCGGAGGCCCTTGGCCTCCTCGCTCTCCGGCAGGTTCGCGAGCCGCGTGACCTTGTCCTTCCTCAGGTCGTACTCCACGAAGCCGTGGAAGAACGACACCTGGAAGTACACGAAGCGCTCGCCGGGCGCGATCGCCATCGGCCTCACCGCCCCGCTCATGTCCGGGCGTCCGAACTCCTCGAGCTTCTCGTTCATGTCGATCGTGCGCCTGACCTTCCACGTCTTGGCGTCCACGATCTCGAAGACGACCTTCCCCTTCGACGCCTCCTCGGCCGGGTCGTCCGTCGGCGTGTAGACCCTCCCGATGCTCGCGTGGAAGACGCGCGACTCGTCGCGTGAGAAGTTGTTCTCGTGCGGGCTGTCGCCGGACGGGAACTCGGCGACGATCTTGCCCTTCGTCGTGTCGATCACGTGCAC
The DNA here is from genome assembly GCA_035275105.1 of Thermoleophilaceae bacterium. Classification (GTDB taxonomy): domain Bacteria; phylum Actinomycetota; class Thermoleophilia; order Solirubrobacterales; family Thermoleophilaceae; genus AC-37. Next base: position 16,061 of record DATENL010000160.1, on the reverse strand, counting down.
GACGTTGGCGGTGGACGCCGAGACCAGCAGCGTGCGCCCATTGCGCGAGATCGCCATGTGGTCGGCGCGGTAGCCGGCGACCGGCACCCGCCACACGATCTTGCGCGTCTTCAGGTCGAACGCCACCACGTCCGCGAAGCTCGGACGCGACACGTACAGGTACCGCCCGTTCGGCGACGTGAACGAGTCGTCCACGAACTGGTCGTGCCCCTCGCCCACCTGCTCCCGGATCGCGAGGAAGTAGATCTGCTTGTCCGGCGCGAGCATGATCTCCTGGAGCCGCTCCTGCTTGTCCGGGACGATGTTGAGGCGGAAGAGCCGCTTGAACCGGTGCGGGTCGACGAAGTCGGCGGTGCCGGCCCAGTTGTTCGAGACGACGAGCGCCGGTCGCGTCGGCGACGGCTTCCGCTTGGCCTCCGCGGCGGGAACGACCGCGAGCGCGGACGTGATCGCGACCGCGAGCGCCAGCCTCAACTTGCCCCCCAGCATCGCCTCGAATGCTAGCCGGGCACGCGCGGGCGCGAGCCAGCGCGGCTCGCGCCCGTGCGCCGCGCGGCTCAGCCGGTGATCGTCGGCGCCGTCACGACCGACACCGTCACCTTCAGGCTCGTGACCTTGTCGCCGTCGATGCAGCCCTGAAGCACCGCCACCTGGTCGTTCTGCCCGAAGATCGACGCGCGGCCCGTGGCCTGCCCGCCCTGCTTGCCGGTGATGTAGAGCACGTTCTGCGCCGCCACCGACGCCAGGTTCAGGTGCGCGTCGATCGCGTCGGCCCGCAGCGCGTCGAAGCTCAGTCGGGTGTCGGCGTCGAGCGCGTAGCCGACGACGCCGCACGAGAACGAGACGTGCCCGTCGACCGTCACGGTCACCGGCGTGTCCTGCACGAGCTCCCCGTTCACGAGCCCGGTGCACTTCGCGCCGGGGTCGGACGTGAACGAGAGCTCGAGCGGTTGCGGCACGAGCTTCAGCGGAACGCTGAACGTCGCCGTGCCCGGGATGTCGCATGTGCCCGCGAGCGTCGATGCGCTGGCGGGTGAGGCGTACGCGGCCGTCGCGGCGGCCGTGACCGCGGCCGCGGCCAGGAGCTTTCTCATCTTCTCCCCCCTTGGAAGATGTTCGTGCCCCCGCGTCGCGGGGGCCGCGCAGTCTAGGCGGCTACTTACTCAGAGTCAAGAGTGAGTGGGAGCGCGACTACGCGTGGCCGACCAAGACGCCCACGGTCGCGATCAGGATGCCGCTCAAGGTGACCTGCACGAGCGACCGCGCGAGCGCGACGCCGAGGTAGCGCCGGCGCACCCACGCGATGAGCACCAGCTCGGCGGCCACGACCGGGTAGGCGACCGCCAGCGCCCGGTCCACGTCCGAGATGAGGAACGGCATCGTGTGCGCGGCGCCGCCGACGAAAGTGGCGATGCCGGTGATCGAGCCGCGCGCGGCGGCGCTCCCGCGACCGGTGAGCGACCCGTCGTCGGACAGTCCCTCCGAGACGCCCATGCTGATGGCGGCGCCGAACGCGGTAGCTAGCCCGACCAGCAGCGCGGTGCGGGAGCCGGCGAGGTAGGCCGCGGCGAAGATCGGCGCGAGGGTCGAGAGCGTTCCGTCGATCAGGCCGATCAGGCCGGGCTGCACGACGCGCAGCACGCGCTCGCGCTCGGTGCCCGTCCTCCAGCCCGCGATGAGGTCGCGCACGGCTGTGGTCATGGCGTTATTATAACAAGTCTGTTAAGATTAGGTGAGCCTAAGATCAAGGTCGCCAGCATGCCAACCGCCGCGGACACACCCACCACCGACGCCGAGCTGTCGGCCGCCCTGCGGGCACGCGGCCAGCGCGTGACCTCGCAGCGGCTGATCCTCCACCGCACGCTGCGCGAGCTCGACCGCCACGCCACCGCCGAGGAGCTGCTGCGGGCGGCCGGGGAGCGGCTGCCCAACCTCTCGCTCCCGACCGTGTACGCGACGCTCGAGGTCTTCGAGGAGCTGGGCGTGGTCCGCCGGATCGCGGGCGGACCGGGCCCGGTGCTCTGGGACCCGCGGCCGGAGGAGCACCAGCACTTCTCCTGCCGCCGCTGCGGGCGGGTCCTGGACCTCGACGTGCGCGTCCGCGCCGCGTCCGCCCTTGACGCCGCCCGTGCGGCGGGGCACGCGCCCGACGGCGCGCAGCTCCTGGTCGTGGGCGTGTGCGAGCGGTGCCGCGCCGAAGTTTGAAAGCCGTCGAACGGTGGCATACGTGAGCCGATGAGGGGACCCATCACAGGGCTTCGCCTGCCCGCGGCCGGTGCGGCGCTCGCGGCGGTCGCGCTCGCGCTGCCGGCCCAGTCCGCGGCCGCGCCCGACCTCTACCCGCGCGGCTTGAAGCCGGGGCCTGCCCGCTACGCCGGCGTGGCGACGACGAAGGACGTGCCGATCGTCATGCGCGACGGGACGAAGCTGTTCGCCGACGTGCACCGTCCCGCGCGGGCCGACGGCAAGGCGGTGCCGGGCCGCTTCCCGGTGGTCCTCACCCAGAACCCGTACGCGAAGAACGAGAGCGCGGTCCTCGGCGCCGACCCGCTCTTCATCACGCGCGGCTACGTGCAGGTGGTCGTGGACGTGCGCGGGACCGGGTCGTCGGAGGGCAACTGGGACTCGTTCGGGACGGCCGAGCAGGCCGACTCGCTCGACATCGCGCGCTGGACCACGCGCCAGAGCTGGTCGAGCGGCGACCTCGTCCTCTACGGGCCCTCGTACATGGCGATCAACCAGTTCTTCACGGCGGCCCAGCACCCGAAGGGGCTGCGCGCGATCTTCCCGATCGTGCCGGCCGAGGACGTCTACCGCGACGTCACGTGGCACGGCGGCGCCGTCGACACGGGCTTCATCCCGTTCTGGCTGGGGCTCGTGACCGCGCTCAAGATCCTCCCGCCGAGCTACCTGGCCGGCGACCCCGCCGAGGCCGTCAAGCTCTACGCCCAGCGACTGTCCGGCGGATCGCAGTTCCCGATCGAGGCGCTGACCGGCGGCACGACCGGCGGGTCGCTCGCCTACGACGGCCCGTTCTACCGGCTGCGCTCGCCCGGCCGGGTCGCAAAGCGGATCAACGTGCCGACCTTCGTCACCGGCGGCTGGTACGACCTCTTCCAGCGAGGCGAGCCGCGGCTGTACAAGGAGCTGCCGCTGCCGGCCGGCCGCAAGAAGCTGCTGATGGGCCCGTGGTACCACGTGACCGGAGCGCGCGGCGCCGGCCTCGGCGAGCGCGGCGCGCCGCCGCCGCTCGACGTGCTCGCGCTCGCGTGGTTCGAGCGCTGGGTGCGCGGCAAGCGCAACGGCATCGGGCGCTACGGCCCCGTCACGGTCCAGCAGCTCAACACGAAGCGGTGGGAGGTCTACCGCAGCTACCCGCGCCGCGACGTCCGCTACCGCCGCTTCCACCTGGGCGACGGGGTCCTCACGGACCGTCCGCCGAAGGCCGCCGGCTCCGACACGATGCCCGCCAACCAGCTCGCCGGCCTATGCACCCGCTCCACCACGCAGTGGACCGCCGGAATCGACCAGCTGGTCGCGCCCGGCCAGCCGTGCACCGAGCACAACGAGCTGAACGAGGCGGGCGCCCGCACCTACACGACCGCCGCGCTGAAGCGGCCGCTGCACCTGTCGGGGCCGCTGTCGCTCACGCTCAGCGGCGCCACGACCGCGAAGGACACCACCTGGGTGGTCACGGTCAGCGACGTCTCGCCGGGGGGGCAGTCGAACCAGATCACCGCCGGCTGGCTGGTGCAATCGCGCCGTGCGCTCGACCGGAAGCGGTCCACCTACGCGCGCGGCGAGCTGATCGCGCCGTTCCACCCGTTCACCAAGGCGAGCGTGCTGCCGGTGCAGCCGGGCCGTACCGACCGCATGGCGATCGAGGTCTTCAACACCGACGCGGTGCTGGCGAAGGGCCACCGCCTGCGGGTGACGATCGCGTCCGGCGACGTCCCCCACATGATGGTCGCGGCGCCCGACGCGATCAACAGCGTCGGCGCCGTCAACACCGTGCGCTGGGGCCCGAAGTCGCCCAGCTTCCTCACCGCCGGCGTCGCGCCGCTCGGGACCGAGCCCACTCGTTGAGGGGACGCCCTAGGCGCCCTGGCGCCGCGGGCGGTGCACGATCTCGAGCTTGATCCCGTCGGGGTCGTAGAAGAAGACCGCGTAGTAGCCGGGCGTGTAGCCGTACTCCTCCGGCCCGCTCTCGATCGTCGCGCTCCGCTCGCGGAGCCATGCCGCGCGCTCGTCGACGACCTCCCGCGACGGGGCCGCGAACGCGAGGTGATGCAGCCCGATGCCGTAGCGGTCGTACGGCACCTCGTGCGCGTCGGACTGAGCCGCGCGCAGGCTGACGGAGCCCATTCCGCCGTGACGGCCGATGTACACGACGCGCTCGCCGCGCTCGCCCTCGATCTCGCTGGTCCTGACGTAGCCGAGAGGTTCGAGCAGATCGCGGTAGAACTCCAAGCTGCGCTCGAGCGAGCTGACCACGAGGTCCAGGTGGTCGATCGGGTCCACGCGGGCCCGTACTCTTGCGCATCTACCGCTGAAACAGAGGAGGCACATGTCTGGCAATCCCCGTCACAAGCTCAGGCTGCTGGCCGCGGCGCTCTTAGCCGCCGCGCTGGTGGCGGCCGGCTGCGGTGGCAGCGACTACAAGGGCGAGGTCGAGGACGCCGCGAAGGAGTTCAAGAAGAGCTCCGAGGATGCTGGCGCGGAGCTGCGCGCGGCGAAGAACAAGCAGCAGTTCGCCGACGGTGTCGAGAAGTTCCAGGCCGCGGTCAAGACCTTCAACGGCAAGCTCGAGAAGCTCGATCCGCCGAAGGACGCAGAGGCCGCCCAGGAACGGCTGATCAAGGTGCTCAACACGTTCTCGGATGACGTCGGCGCCGTGCGCGACGCGCTCAACAAGGGCGACGTGTCGAAGATCCAGACGCTCCAGGGCAAGGTCGTCTCGGACGTCGGCGCGGTGCAGTCCGCCGCCAAGGAGCTCCAGGACAAGGCCGACTAGCTGATCGGGGTGCGCGCGGCGGGGGTCGCGCGCACCCTGGCCATTTGTCCGAGGGCGGGGGCCGCCGCGTAATACGGGCGGCGCGGCGGGCCGATCTGCCCGCATGCCCTCCGTCCGACGCTCTGCATGCGTCGCGCTAGCGATCGCCCTGCTCGCCGTCCCCGCCGCCGCCCAGGCGGACTCGGATCCGGTGACGGGCGGCGCGATCCCGCCCCAGCTCCAGCAGCCGACCGGCGCGGTCCCGGGCGCACCGACCGGAGGCGCGAGCCCCGGCGTAGTCGCCGACCCGCCGAAGAAGCGCAAGAAGCGGCGCAAGAAGCCCGCGAAGCCGCCGGCGCCCAGTCCGGCGCCGGGCCCGACCGTGGCCGACGTCCCGGCCGACTACCTGCGCATCTACAAGGCGGCCGCGGACTGGCAGGGCGTGAGCTGGCGGCTGCTCGCGGCGATCGGCAAGAACGAGTCGGACCACGGCCGCTCGACGCTCCCCGGCGTCCACTCGGGCCTCAACTTCGCCAACTGCTGCGCGGGCCCGATGCAGATCTGCAAGGTCAAGAGCTGCGGCAAGACCTGGCAGGCGTACGCGGTCGACGTCGACGGCGACGGCAAGTGGTCGATCTACGACGCCTCCGACGCGATCTACGGGGCGGCCCGCCTCGTGCACGACCTCGAGACGATCTTCGGCGACCACGCCGCCCTGATCATGGCCGGGTACAACGCGGGCCCGGGCAACGTCATGCACTACGACGGCGTCCCGCCGTTCCCGGAGACGCGCGCGTACGTGAAGCGCGGCTTGGCCTACATGGTCGAGCTCGGCGGCCACCCCCACGAGTAGCCTTGCGCGCGCCCGCGGGCGCCGCATGAGCAAACCCACCCTCAGCCAACGCCTCCGGTACGCGTTCGACAACACGATGGCGCGCGGGACGTCCGCGCTCGTGTTCTGGCTCGTCGTCGCGACGGCGGTCCTGATCGTCTTCTTCTCCGCGATCGTCCTGATCGCCGGCCTGGCGCCTGAGAGCGACGAGCACGGCGTGATCGGGCAGCTGTTCCGCAGCCTCCTGCACGCCATGGACCCGGGCACGATCGCCGGCGACGCCGGGAAGTGGCCGTTCCTGGTCGCGATGCTGCTCCTGACGCTGGGCGGGCTGCTGATCGTGAGCGCGCTGATCGGCGTGCTGGCCACCGGGCTCGACCGCAAGATCGACGACCTGCGCAAGGGGCGCTCGGTCGTGCTCGAGCGCGACCACACCCTCATCCTGGGCTGGTCCGAGACGATCTTCACGATCCTCGCCGAGCTCGCGATCGCGAACGAGAGCGAGAAGGACCCGTCGGTGGTCGTGCTCGCGGACCGCGACCGCGTGGAGATGGAGGACGGGATCCGCGCGAAGGTCGGCGGACGGATGGGTTCCACGCGCGTGGTGTGTCGGACCGGCAACCCCGTCGACCTCTCGGACCTCCAGGTGGCGAGCCCGCAGACGGCACGCTCGGTGATCGTGCTCTCACCCGAGGACGATCCCGATCCGGATGCCCAGGTGATCAAGACGATCCTCGCGCTCACGCGCAGCCCGGGCCGGCGCGAGGACCCGTACCGGATCGTGGCGGAGATCCACGACCCCGCGAACATGGAGGCGGCGCGCCTCGTGGGCGGTGGCGAGGCCGTCCTGGTCGACAAGCGCGAGACGATCAGCCGGCTGCTGGTCCAGTCGTCGCGGCAGTCGGGCGCGTCCGTCGTCTACAACGACCTGCTCGACTTCGAGGGCGCCGAGCTCTACTTCCGGGCCGACGGGCGCCTCGTGGGCCAGGACTTCGGCGCCGCGCTCCTCGCCTACGACGACTGCACGGTGATCGGGCTGCGGGTGGACGGGTCGGTGCTGCTCAACCCGCATCCGAACCTGCCGATCGAACCCGGCACGGAGGTCGTGGCGATCGCGGAGGACGACGCGCGGCTCGCGGCGGCAACTCCCTTCGAGGGCGAGATCGACGCCGACGCGATCGTGTCGGCGCCGGAGCCGCCGGCCCAGCCGGCGCGCGTGCTGATCCTCGGCTGGAACAACCACACGCCGTCGGTGATCGCCGAGTTCGACGAGTACCTCGCGCCGGGGTCGCAGGTGAGGGTGGTGGCGGACTGGGCGCCCGCCCGCGACGTCGTCGACCGCGAGGCCGGCGAGCTCAGCAACGCCGAGCTCGTGTTCGAGATCGGCAACACGACGGACCGGCGGACGCTCGACGCGCTGGGCGTCGAGGGCTTCCAGCACGTGGTGGTCATGTGCTACTCGGAGCAGCTCGACCACCAGCGCGCGGACGCCCGGACGCTCGTCACGCTGCTGCACCTGCGCGACATCGTCGCGGCGACCGGGGCCGAGCTGACGATCACCAGCGAGATGCTCGACGACCGCAACCGCGAGCTGGCGCAGGTGACGAAGGTCGACGACGTGATCGTGAGCGACCGCGTGCTGAGCCTGATGCTCACCCAGCTGTCGGAGAACGAGCACCTCGCGGCGGTGTTCGCCGAGCTGTTCGCCGCCGAGGGCTCCGAGATCTACCTGCGCCCGGCGGCCGCCTACGTGCGGCTCGGCCGCGAGCTGAGCTATGCGACGGTGGTCGAGGCCGCTCGCCGCCGGCGCGAGGTGGCGGTGGGGTTCCGGCTGCAGCAGGGGGAGGCTGACCCATCCCCCGGAGGGTTCGCGATCAACCCGGCGAAGTCAACGCGCGTGACCTTCGACGAGGACGATCGAGTGATCGTGCTGGCCGAGGGCTGAGCGCTACCCTGCGTCGCACGCCCTCTTAGCTCAGCTGGTAGAGCACTTCCATGGTAAGGAAGGGGTCGACGGTTCGAGTCCGTCAGAGGGCTTCTCGGGAACGCCGGAACGGGGGCACGTCGCCGGCGGTACGCTGCCCGCTTGAGCGGCTTCGCCGGAATCGTGCACGCGACCGGGGCGCCGGTCGACCGCGCGGAGCTGGCGCGGCTCGTGGCCGCGATGGCCTACTGCGCGCCGGACGGCCGTGAGGTCTGGACCGACGGGGAGATCGGGCTCGGACACGCTCTGCTGGCGCCGGACCCCGAGCCCGACGCGGCAGAGCGCCAGCCGTGCACCCTCGACGGGGACGCCTGGGTGGCCGCCGACGCGCGCGTCGACGGCCGGGGCGACCTGGTCGCGCGCCTGCGCACCGCGGGGCGCGCCGTCGACCCCGCGGCACCCGACGCGGCGCTGATCCTCCACGCGTACGCCGCGTGGGGCGAGCGCTGCGTGGAGCACCTGATCGGCGACTTCGCCTTCGCGCTCTGGGACGCGCGATCGCGGCGGCTGTTCTGCGCCCGCGATCGCTTCGGTGTGGTCCCGCTCTACTACGCGGAGGCCGGCGCCACGCTCGTGGTCGGCAACGTCCTGCGCACGCTGCGCCTCCACCCGCTCGTCTCCGCCGCGGTGAACGAGCGCGCGATCGGGGACTTCCTGCTCTTCGGCATGAACATGGACCTCGGCGCGACCGCATTCGCCGACATCCGTGCCGTGCCGCCGGCCGCGACGCTCAGCTGGAGCGACGGGCGAGTGAGCTTGCGGCGCTACTGGCGGCCGCCCGCGGAGCGGCCCGAGTCACGCGACCGCGACCACGTCGAGCGCTTCACCGTCGCGTTCGACGCGGCCGTCGCCGACCGGCTGCGGTCGAGCCGGGCGGCGGCCCACCTGAGCGGCGGGATGGACTCGAGCAGCGTGGTCGCCACCGCGCGCCGCCTCCTCGCCGCGCGCGGAGGCCCGTTCGAGCTGTACGCGTACACCGTCGTGTTCGATCGGCTCGCGGACGAGGAGGAGGGACGCTACGCGGACGAGACCGCGGGGCGCCTCGGGATCGGCATCGAACACGTCGTCGCCGACGACTACGTGAAGCGCCCGCCTGGCTCCGGTGGGTGGGCGTTCCCGGAGCCGAGCATGGTGGCCGCCCACGAGCCGCTGTACGAGATCGGCCGGCGCGCCGCGACTCGCGCGCGGGTATTGCTGACCGGGTTCGGAGGCGACCCGCTGCTGAACGCGCGACTCGCGTGGCCGGCGGGCGCCGGCGAGTGGCGCGCGCTGCTCGAGCGCGGACTTCACGACCTGCGCCGGGGACGGCTCCCGCGCTACGGGATCAGGTCGAGGCTGCGGGCGCGGACGGCGGCGCGCCGTGGCGCGGTGCCGGACTGGATCGATCCGGGCTTCGCGCGGCGGGTGGACCTCGACGCGCGACGGCGCGAGGTGGCGGCGCTGTGGCGAGGCGCAGACGAGGGCTGGAAGCTCCAGCATCCGACGTGGGCGAACCTGTTCGCGTGGTCGCACCCGGGCGCGCGCGGCCTCCCGCTCCGGAACGTCCACCCGTTCTTCGACGTACGGGTGGTCGAGGCTGCCTGGCGCGCACCGCGCGACCCCTGGCTGCGCGACAAGCGCCTGCTCCGCGTGGCCATGCGCGGACGCGTTCCGCGCGGCGTCCTCGAGCGTCCGAAGACCGCGCTGTACGTCCCGCGCGCGCGTGCGCAAGACTCGCCCCTCGACCGCATCGCACGGGTGCCGGAGGTTCGGCGCTGGCGGTCGGACTTGCTAGCGACCGCCGCCATCCGCGAATATGTGGACGTGCAGCGGGTGGGCGAGGTGACCGAGTCGCGCGGCGACGGGCACGCGTGGCCGCCCGTGGAGAGATGCTTCACCCTCGCGCACTGGCTGGACGCGGTGCGCGCCGACACGGAGGAGACGAGCTATGTCAGAGACCCCAGCGCCGCCTGACGAACGCGCGACGCCCGCACCCCGGAAGCGCGACTACCACGCTCCGGAGCTGAGCGCGCTCGGGTCGTTCGCCGACCTGACCCGGGCGACGGCACCCCACGACGCCGCGTTCGACACCGGGGGCTCGGACATCAACATCTACGCGTCGTAGCGCTGGGGGCGCCTGAACAAACCACCCCGCGCCTGCGTTAGTACGAGCATTCGCGCATCTCAACCCGTGGAGGAGGCGTACATGCGTAGGACTGGAATCGCGGTCGCGGTCGTCGCCGGCCTGGCGCTGGCCGTGGGCGTCGGCGTGGCGGTGAGTGCTCAGCTGCACACGGCGGCGACCCAGAAGGGGATCTTCGCGACGATGAACGGCGCGCGCGAGGTCAACAGCGACGGCCAGACGGGCACGGGCGACTCGAACGGGCGCGGGGCGTTCAGCGCCACGATCGACGGCGGCAAGCTCTGCTACGGGATCAGCGTGGCGAACATCGAGAAGCCCGTCGCGGCGCACATCCACAAGGCGGCCGTGGGCAAGGCGGGCGCGGTCGTGGTCGCGCTCAAGCAGCCCGGCAAGGGCGACCCGGGCGCCTCGAGCGCGTGCACGAACGTCGAGTCGTCGGTCGCCAACCAGCTCCGCAACAACCCGGGGCAGTTCTACGTGAACGTGCACACGGGGTCGCTGCCTGACGGAGCGATCCGCGGCCAGCTCTTCACGAGCGCCGGGAAGTAGTCACGCGCGGCGGGCCTGTGTGGCCGTTCAGGGCCTCTGGGACCTGAACGGCCACACGCCCCTGCGCAGCCGCACCGCGTAGAAACCGCTGTTGCCGTCGGAGTACCAGATCTCCCCGCGCGCGGGGACGAACGCCGGCGCCGACATCGCGTAGTTCGTCAGCTCCGCGAAGCCGGGGCTCGGCCGCAGCGGTGCGAGGAAGTACGCGATCTCACGCGGGTGCCTCGGATCGCGGATGTCGAAGACGCGCAGGCCCGAGAGGATGAACGAGCAGGCCACGATCCCCGGGTCCCTGCGCCGCGGCACGCTGCAGTAGTGGCCGGCGTAGCCCTGCACGTAGCTCTTGGCGCCCGGGTCGCCCGCGATCCTCGCCCGGTTCTTCGGCTGGTGCACCTGGAGCCTGATGTTCGACACCACGCGCGGCTTCCGCTCGTTCCCGATGTCGATGATCCGCGCGGCGCCGACGACGTTGCCGTTCTGGGCCGGGAAGCTGCTGCCGCTCTCGTCGGTGCTGAACTCGTCCATCTCGACCGCGTAGGCGTGCCCCCTGATCGTCACCGGGATCGCGTTCTGCGGGATCGTCAGCGGATTCCAGCCGAGGTGGCTCACCTCGCGCACCTGCGGCATCGGCACCCGGCGCTGCACGTCGCTCAGGTCGAGGATGCTCAGCCCGACGCCGCGGGCCGCGACGTAGCCGCGCCTGCCGTCGTCGCTCACCGTCAGCGCGTGCGAGAACGAGTCGAAGACCGTGATCGGTCGCGGCAGCTTCGGGTTCGTGAGGTCGACCGCCGTCACGTGGCCGTCGAACAGCGAGGTCGCGTAGAAGGTCCGCCCGTCGGGCGCGAACCCGCTCTCGTGTCCGAGGAAGCCCACCGGGAGCGACGCCTGGAGCGCGGGGTGGCGGCAGTCGGCCCTCACGTCGTACACGTCGACGACGCCGGGATACGTGCCCGGGCTGCCCATCACGGCCGCCAAGAGGCCGCGCCTCGGGTTCAGGTTGAGCGACTCGTGCGGCGACTGCATCGCGGCGGTCTGGAGCGTGGCCGTGCGCCTGGGCCTCGACGGGTTCGACATGTCGAGCACCGCGACGCCGGTGGGCCGGTCGCCCAGGTTCCGCGCGTTCAGCGGGAACAGCAGCGTGGTGTCGTAGAAGGCGCACTCGTGGCCCCCGCGGTCCACGTAGCGGTAGACCTTGAAGCCGCCGCCGTAGCCCTCGTGGCCGACCTGCCTCACGTTGCAGCGGTAGCCGCCGCTGGCCTTTCCCGACGCGACCGCCGAGGCCGGCACGCGGCCCTGCATGCCCGGCTCCGGATGCGACCCGGGCGCGCACCTCGCCCGCGGGGGGACGGGCACGGCGGCCGCCGGGGCCGGGGCCGCGAGCGCGGCCACGGCAAGCGCCGCGAGCGGCATGCGCCGGAGTCTCCGCATGCAGGGATGGTAAGCCGACGCACCGCCCGGCGCGCGGGCGTATACATCGCACATGCGCAAGAGCGTCGCAGCGCTCGCCGCGGTTGCGGCCCTGCCGATCGCCACGGGCGCCTTCGCCAAGCCGGCGCTCCCGCCCGTCCCGGAGCCGCACTTCATCTCGCCGGGCGACCAGGACGTGGCTTGGTTCGACCTGGCCGGGAGCTCGCGCGGCGACGCAACGCTGATCTGGATCGAGTACGCGGCCTACGGTCACTCGCGCCTGTGGGTCCGCACGAAGCGCGCCGGCGGGTCGTTCGGGCGGCCGCGTCCGCTCACGGGCGTGCACGTCGACGCGGTCGAGGCCCAGGCGGCGGTTGGAGAGGACGGCACGCAGCTCGTCACCTGGGTCGAGCTCGACCGCGACACGCAATCGCTCAAGGTCGCCTCGCGCCGCCCCGACGGGTCGTTCGCGGAGAAGACGCTGGCCTCCAGCGCGAAGGTCGCCACCACCATCGTCTACTCCACGGAGGCGGACCTCGAGGTGGCGCGCGACGGCACCGCGCTGATGGTGTTGGTCGCCGGCTTTCGTGGCAGGTCGCGGGTCCTGGCCATCCGTCGCGACCCGGACGGCCACTGGTCGAAGCCGGAGGCCGTCTCCAGCGGCAAGCGCGGCGTGCGATATCCGAAGGTGGCCTTCGACGGCGCCGGCGCGGCGACACTGGTCTGGGAGCGCGGCCCGCGCGAGTTCCCTGACGACGGCGCGTCGCGGGTCAAGCAGGAGCTTCGCGTGGCCGTGCGGCCGCCCGGAGGCCGCTTCGGCAGGCCGCGCAAGCTCTCGAAGACCGGGGAGGACGCGCGCGACCCGGAGGTCGCGGTGAACGCGCGCGGCGACGCGGCGGTCGTCTGGAACGCGACCCACGGGCGTAACCTGCCCGGATCGCGGGTGGGCGTGGCGGTGCGGCGCGCGGGCGGCGACTTCGGCCCACCACGCCTGATCACGCCGCCCGGTGAGTCGTTCCTGCCCAGGGCCACGATCGGGCCGAGCGGCGAGCTCGTGGCGGTCTGGAACCGAGACCGGATGACGAAGAAGGGCTTCGACTGTGGCTGCGTCGCGCCGGTCACGGCCCACGGATCGGTCGGGGAAAACCTGGGAGGGACGCACCGGCTGGCGGGCCGGATCGACGACGCCGTCGCCCTGGCGCGGGACCCGGCCGGCAACGCCTTCGTCACCTGGCTCCGCTCGGGCCGGCGGCGAGACAGCTTCGATAACCGCGTGCAGGGCCGCTTCCTCGGGGCCGACGGCTACGTCGGCCCGCTGGTGCGCGTGACCCCGGCCGGCGACCACGGCGAGCTCGGGGCGCTCCTGCGTTCCAACGGCACCGCCCTCGTCGCGTGGGTGCGGTACCGGAAGGGCAAGAGCCGGATCGAGGCGGTGCGCACGCGCGTCCGCCCGTAGGCCTCCCGGCCGCGGCACCCGTAGGACCGGTGTGGCCTCCACGCACCGGCTCGGCTTCGCAGTCAAGGTCCTCTCGGGCGGCGGGCTGCCCTCGCACGACACGCGGCGCTGGCAGTCGGGACCGCACCTGAGCGTCTCGCTCGACAGGCTCACCGCGGTCCTCGACCGCCTCGAGGAGCTGGACGTCCGGATGTACCGCTTCGCGACGAGCCTCGCGCCGTACGCGAGTCACCCGGACCTGCCCCAGTTCCACGACCAGGTCGACGAGTGCGCCGACCGGCTCGCGGAGGTGGGCGCCCTCGCGCGCGAGCGCGGCATCCGGCTCTCGTCGCACCCGGGCCAGTACACCGTCCTGAACTCGGAGGACGCCGCCGTGCGCGCGGCGGCGGTCGCCGAGCTGGAGGTTCAGGCGGCGCTGCTGGACGCGCTCGGCCAGCCGCCCGAGGGCGTCGTGGTCGTGCATGTCGGCGGCGGGGCGGGGGGCACGGGCGCCGCGAGCGACCGCTTCGCCCGCGGCTTCGAGGCGCTTTCCGAGCGCGCCCGCGCGCGTCTCGTCGTGGAGAACGACGACCGGACGTTCGGGCTCGTCGACGTGCTGCCGCTGGCGGACCGCTGCGGCGTCCCGGTCGTCTGGGACGTCCTGCACCACCGCTGCGTCGACCCGGCCCGGATCCCGGACGACGAGGCACTCGGCCTGGCGCTCGCCACCTGGCCGGACGGCGTCACGCCGAAGGTGCACTACTCGTCGCCGCGGCTCGACGTGACCGAGGAGAGGCGCCGCGTCGGGCGCCGGGTGGAGCGCCGCCCGCTCCTCCCGCAGCTCCGCGCCCACGCGGACCTGATCGACCCGATCGGCTTCGAGTACTTCCTCCGCCACGCCGCCCGCGGGCGCGACTTCGACGTGATGCTCGAGGCCAAGGCCAAGGACCTCGCGCTCGCGCGCCTGCGCGAGCAGCTGGCCGCCCGGGGCCTGCCGAGCGCCGGCGGCGCGCTCCGGGTCAGCCCGGCGGAGCGCTCCGGCTAGGCCCGCCGGACGGGGGGCCCCCGAAAATGGCGTTTGAACCCCGCCGCTACGGGGGATTTTACTCCGAGTAATAAAGAGTCGTACCAGGGGGGAGTGATGAGGGGGCTTAAGGTCGCGGGCGCGCTTGCGCTTGCGGGACTCGCGCAGTTACCCGCGCACGCGTACGCGGGTACGACCACCTTCGACGGGACGTGCACCGCCACGAACGTCGCGGTCACGCACACGCCGCCGATGACCGGGACGCTCCAGGCGACCCACATCGACATCGAGGGCGACCAGCTCTGCAGCGGCATCGTGACCCACGGCCACCGCCGCTCGCGGATCCGGTCGGCGCCGACCCCGGTCAGCATGCATGGCGACGGCCTCACCTCGTGCGAGCTCAGCGCCACGAGCGGCACCGGCGAGATGCTGCTCGCGGGCCGCTGGCGGCTCCGCTACCACTACCTCGAGCCCCGGCTCGCGCCGCTCGGGAGCCTGCTCTACCGCGGCCTCGCGGGCGGCTTCGGCGCGGTGTCCGTGCACCCGAACCAGAGCGAGGACCTGGCAGGGGTGATCCAGCGCTGTGGCGCCGAGGGCGTCGCCACCATCCACGTCGACGCGGTCATCGCCGCGACCCGCCTGGCCGGATGACGCGCGCGAGGCCGACACTCACCGCCGGGGCCCTCGCGGCCGTCCTCCTCGCCGTCGCGCCAGCGTCGAGCGCGGCGCCGCCGAACCGGATCGAGACCTTCACCGGCAGCTGCGAGTCGCAGGCGGTCGTGAACATGGATCCGCCGATGTCCGGCGAGGTCCGCGAGACCCAGGTCGACATCGCGAGCCGCTGGGCCACCTGCACGGGCACCGTGGACGTCGGCGGCCACGTCTACAACGTGGTGGACGCGCCGACCGTGGGCGAGCTGCACGGCAGCGGCCCGAGCTCGTGCGAGGTGAGCGCCACCCAGGGCTGGGGGCGCTTCACGATCGCGAACCGCTGGCAGATCGACTTCACGTACGACGAGCCGCGCCTGGGCCCGGTGGGGCTGCTGCCGTACACCGGGATCGCGGGCGGCTCCGCGATCGACGTGGCGCGGCTCAGCTCGGAGGAGGACTCCGCCGACATCGTCCAACGGTGCAGCGGCGCGGGGGTCCCAAGCGTCGTCGTGGACGTCTCGATCCAGACGACCCCGGCCATCTCGGGCTGAGAATCGCTAAAGGTCTGGCGCATTAGGCCGATACCTCCTGCGTCAGGCCAGCGGAGCTGGCGCATCCATTCAAGGAGGACCGTGAACATGCTGCGGAAGCTCCGCGAGCGTATTCAGACGGAGGAGAGCGGTTTCACGCTTATCGAGCTCCTCGTCGTCATCCTGATCATCGGCATCCTTGCCGCGATCGCCCTGCCGGCCTTCCTTGGCCAGCAGGAGAAGGGCCAGGACGCGGACGCGAAGTCCAACGCCCGTAACCTGGTGTCCCAGGTCGAGTCGTGTTTCGCGACCGAGCAGGACTACACCGCGTGTGACACGTCGGCCGAGCTCGGCACGACCGGTCTCGCGTGGGGCACCACCGGCGGCACCGTCTCGGTGAAGTCCGGTGCGACCGTGAACTCGTACACCGTGGAGGCCGTCTCGAAGGCTGCCACCGGCGGTGACCACAAGTTCCGGATCATCAAGGACACGACCGGGACGCAGCGCAAGTGCGACCCGACCGGCAAGGGCGGT
>DATENL010000159.1:0-3316 GCA_035275105.1 Thermoleophilaceae bacterium | reverse complement strand
CTCCTCGTTGGTGGGCTCGCGCCCGAGCTCGGTCACCAGCTTGCGCTCGGCCCGGCCGATCTTGTTGAGCTTCTCCACCACGTGGACGGGGATGCGGATGGTCCGCGCCTTGTCGGCGAGGGCGCGAGCGATGGCCTGACGGATCCACCAGGTGGCGTAGGTCGAGAACTTGAAGCCCTTGCGGTAGTCGAACTTCTCAGCCGCGCGCACGAGGCCGAGCGTGCCCTCCTGGATCAGGTCGAGGAAGGGCAGGCCCTGGTTGCGGTAGTTCTTCGCGATGGAGACGACGAGCCGCAGGTTGGACTCGACCATCTTCTGCTTGGCGTCCAGGTCACCGCGCTCGATGCGCTTGGCGAGGTCGACCTCCTCCTGCGCCGTGAGCAGTCGGACCTTCCCGATGTCCTTGAGGAACAGCTGGAGCGAGTCCGTCGTCATGTCCGGCTTGAGATCGATCTGGGTCTTCTTGCGCCGGCGGTCCTTGCGGTCCACCGCGCGCTCCTCCGTCTGCTGGTGCGCCGGGTCGTCCTCGACGAGCTCGATCTCGGACTTCTCGAGGAACGTGTGCAGCTCCTCGATGTCGCCCTCGTCGACGTCGACCTCCGCGATGGCGGTCGCGACCTCGGCGTACGTCAGCACCCCTGTCTGCGACCCCTTCAGAACGAGGAGCTTTACCTCCTCGAGTTCCTGCAGTTCAGCTACTGACATGCTCTTCCGTTCTGTGATGTGGCCGGCTAGTCGCGCACGGCCCCATCGGACCATGTAGAGCCAGTGTAAGCGCTCCCGATTTGCCGGTCAACGTGTTCTCTACCCCTCGTGGTACGAGTGGAGGGTGCGCCCGCGCGCGACCTCGTACCGGGGCCACTGTATACCCTCAAATCACGGCTTTCACGCGCAAAACAACGGATTTCGGGACATGGCGCGCACGGAATCGTTAAGCCTCCTTCATACTCCACGGGCGTGACGGACGACGAGGGAGTGATGGGCAACCTGCCGCGGTCGCGGCCGGGGCGGCGAAGCGACAAGCGGGCGAGCACGAGCGGCGCCCGGGCGGGCGGCGGCGCGAAGGCCAAGCGCGGCTCGAAGGCCTCCGGGCGGGCGACGAAGGCGTCGGGCGGCGCGTCCCGCACCGCTCGGCCGAAGGCCGCCGCAGCGCGATCGCGCCCTCCGCGGAAGCAGGCGGAGGCTCCGCCGCAGCGGCAGCCCGCGTCGGGGCCGGACCCGCTCGGCGACGCGGTGAAGGTCGCTGCGAAGCTCGCCGGAGCGGGCATGGGCGTGGCGGCGGGGATCCTCCGCCGGCTCCCGCGACCCTGACCCAATTCCGGGCCGGCGAGTGCCAAGGCGCTGGAAGAAACCCCCCAGAGAGGGCTAGCTTCGGGACCCCCCTTTCGGTTAGGCTCGACTCGTGCACGCGGACTCGGTGCGGTGCCTGATCGTGGACGACCATCCAGTCGTCCGTCAGGGGATACGTGCGCTCCTCGAGCGGGAGATGCCGGGTGTCGAGGTGCTCGATGCGGAGAACGCCGCGGCGGCGCTGACCGAGAACAGCGGGCGCTCGCCTGACGTGGTCGTCATCGACCCGTCGTCGGCGGGCGCAGACGTCGAGAAGCTCGTCACCGAGCTCCGGCGCTCGCTCGACTCGGCGATCGTGGTCTTCACCGGGAACGGGGGACCGCGTCTGCTCGCCGACGCGCTGAAGGCGGGAGTGAAGGGCTACGTGCGGAAGGACTCGCCGCCCGAGGACCTCCTTCGCGCCATCCAGGCGGCGCAGTCGGGCGAGTTCTACGTCGACCCGGCGCTGTCCTCGACGATCGTGCTCGAGGAGGGCGACCGCACGCTCACCGTCCGTCAGCGCGAGATCCTCCAGATGCTCGCCGACGGGATGCAGACCGACGCGGTCGCGCGTCAGCTCGGCCTGTCGACCGAGACCGTGAGGACCCACACCAAGCGGATCCTCGCCAAGCTCCACGCGGACACGCGCACGCAGGCCGTGGCTATCGCCATCCGCAACGGCCTGATCCAGTAGCGGCCGCCGCTACGGCGCCGCGGTCATTCCGACAGATCCCCGTTTCCGGAAGTCGGCGACTCGGGGATCGCGACGGTCTCGCCCGCGGCCTTTGCGCGGTACATCGCGCCGTCCGCCAGCGCTAGGAGGTCCTCCGCGTCGGTCGCGTGCTGGGGGCACGAGACCACGCCGATCGACACCTGGAGCGCCTGCGCGGCGGGGCTCTCGATCCGCTCGATCTCCTGGGCGAGCCGGTCGGCCATCGCCCGCGCGCGTGAGGCCGTCTGCTGCGGGAGCAGCACGCAGAACTCGTCGCCGCCCATCCGGATCGGCGTGTCGACGCTGCGGGTGCCCTCGCTGAGCGCGGTGGCCACGCCGACGAGCGTGCGGTCGCCCGCGGCGGCGCCGTAGGCGTCGTTGATCCGCTTGAGCCCCTCGATGTCGAGCAGGAGCAGCGCGAACGGGTGCCCGTAGCGCTTCTGCACGCCCAGCAGGTGCTGCAGGTGCTGGCGCATGAAGCGGCTGTTGTGGAGGCCGGTGAGGCTGTCGGTGGTGCCGAGCCACTCGGCCTCGCCCGAGCGGACCGTGAGGACGTCCTCGACGGCGTCGGCCTGCATCGAGCTGAAGACGTCGGCGAGCCGCTCCACCATCGCGAGCGCGCTGACCGGGTCGAGCCGGTCGAGCCCGCGCTGGAGCTCGGCGATCATCGCCGACTGGAGAACCGCCAGGTCGCGGACGAGGTGCTGCGCGCGCGGCGACTCGTGCCCCGCGAGCTCCGAGAGCCGCTGCGCCCACTCGAGCGGAACGGCCCCGGTGGCGTCCCCCGCGCCGGCGACCCGCGCGATCTCGGCCACCAGCTCGGGCAGCTCCTGCGCGACCCGCGGAACGGGCAGGCGTTCGAGGTCCTCGAGCGAGGATCGCTCGACGACCCTGATCAACCATGCTTTTGCGATCTCACCCCGAGACCCCTCGAGGCGCGAGACCGGCGACTCCACTACTAGGTTCCCCTCGGCTGCAAACGGTGCAGGGGAGCGAGTCGGCGCCTCTCCGATCATGACGCCCGACTCTAACCCTGCCCTCGGATGTGCAAGATAGCTCCCAGAAACGGCCGGACTCGGAACATGACGACCGCAAATTGCGACTTTCGGGGGGTAAGTGCGAAGCCCCCGTGGGGTGGCGGGGGCCGAGAATCGGGGCGCGGGGCCCCGGCGGCCGCGCCCCCAAGGGCCGCCGGACCGCGATGACCCGCGAGCTGATCCCCGTCGCCGAGGCCCGCGAACGGGTGCTCGCGGCCGCCCGACCGCTGCCGGCCGA
>DATENL010000158.1:0-4106 GCA_035275105.1 Thermoleophilaceae bacterium | reverse complement strand
GGGCTCCTCGCGCGCGATGTCGTCGATCAGGCGGCCCTCCCACGCGCCGCGGTGCGACTCTGCGAGGCGTCCGTCCACGCGCGGCTCGAGGCCGAGCTCGGCTCCCACGATCGCCGCCGTCTCGCGCGCGCGACTGAGGTCGCTGCACCACAACGCGGCGATCGGCGGGTCGAGCGCCGCGATCCGCTCGGCCAGCTCGCGCGCCTGCGCACGGCCGACGTCGTTGAGCGGCGTGTCGCGCTGGCCCTGGAAGCGCAGCGGCGGGACGTTGTCGTCGGTCTCGCCGTGGCGGGCGAGCAGGATCAATCGCTCTTGTGGAACAGCTCGAGCGTGTCGGCGCGAAGGCCTAGGCGCAGCGTCTCGAGCGAGATGACGTCGGCGGGCAGGATGTTGCCCAGGTTCGCCTCCGGGCCGAGCCGTCTCACGAACCAGACCTGCTGGTGCTTCTGGGGCGCCTCGAAGATCAGCCGCCGTGAGTCGACCTCGTGGAGGATCTCGTCGATCAGTCCCGTTCGCGGCTCGCCGTCGGGGCGGTAGAGGCCCGTGTCGCCCGTGGCGCGGCCCTCGCACGTGACCCAGCGCGCCCCCGCCTCGAGCGCGTCCTTGATCAGGCTCACCCAGCGGTACGGAGCGAGCAGCGCGGCCGGGTCTTTCTCACCCACCTCGGCGAAGACCGTGAAGTCCGCCGCGAGGGCGCGGATCAGCTCGAGCTTCTCGTCGTCCGGTATCCGCACCGTGCCGCTCGAGACCTCGACGTGCTCGATCGCGAGCTCCTGAAGCCACGCCCTGAGAGCGTCGACGCGGCCCTGGAGCCACGCGAGCTCCGTGAGCGTCCCGCCCAGCATCGCCGGTACTCCGGCGTCTCGGTACGCCGCGATCTTCCTCTCCACGTCGCGCGTGACGTACGCCGAGCCCCAGCCGAGCCGGACGAGGTCCACGTACTCGCCTGCGCTCGCGACCAGTCCCTCCGCCTCCGCGCTCGAGAGGCCGGTGTCGATCACGTGCGTGAGTCCCGCCTCGCGCGGCTTACCCGGTCGGGCCGGCAGATCCAGGAAGGCGGGCATCGCGGGGACCCTATCCGCGCCGGTTAATGGAATGCCTCCCTAGAATCAGGCCGGGATGCGCCGGATCGCCGTAGTCGTCGTCGCGCTGGTCGTGCTTCTGGCCGTCCCGTCCTGGGCCGCGGCCGCGCCGGCCGGCAGCGCGCCGTACGAGGCGCACCGCGCCGACGGGAACATCGGCGAGTGGCGGGGGTCGCCGACGATGATCGCCGGGCGGACGACCACCGACTTCGGCGAGTACATCTACACCGACTGGGTCTACGACGACTTCGGAGCCGACCTGGACGGGGCGCCGGGGCAGACGCCGTTCCGCGCCCAGCTGGCGCCGGCGCGCGGGGACTACCGCTACCCCGACAACGCCGCCCGCTACGGCTACAACGCCGCCGACCTTCGCGAGCTGCGCGTCGCGGCGGACGGCAAGACGCTGCACCTGCTGATCGCCCTTCAGACCATGAAGGCCGCGAACGCGGCGATCGTGCAGGTGGCCCTCGACTCGGACGCGTCGAACGCGACGTCGGCGAAGGGCGGCGTCTGGCCGGCGGGCGCCGGGATCACCACGAAGGGCCCCGAGCACTTCGTCACCACGGTCGGCAACAGCGCGCGACTGACAGGGCCCGGGGGCGCACGAAGCGTCAAGAGCGTGGCCAACCTGAAGGAGAACGCGATCGAGGTCGACGTGCCGCTCGCCGCGCTCGGCAAGCTCGCGAAGCGGCCGCGCATCTGGGCCGTCGTGGGGCTTAACGACGGCAAGGGGCGCTTCGCGCAGCAGTCCGAGGGGGCGACGGCGGTGTTCAACGCCGGGTTCCGCCACTTCGAGAGCTACCCGGCACCGGGCACCGACATCAACCGGTTCATAGGCGGAAGCTGGAGCGAGACGCGCCAGTCGGCCGTGCTCGCCACCGGTGACATCTCGGCGTTCGGATCGAGCTTCAACGTCGGCAAGCTGCGCCGCCACGAGTCCAACAGGCCGAAGCCGCTGCCGCCCGGCAAGTACGTGCGGCTGTTTCGGTCGAAGAAGGACTACGGCGAGGGGATCGACCTCAAGCAGGAGAACAACACCGGCGGCAACCCGCAGCCGCAATTCAAGTCCCGCTACCAGCCCTACGCCCTCTACATCCCCAAGGGCTACAACCCGAGGGGCAAGAACGTCTTCACGCTGAACGGGCACTCGCTCGACGTCGGCTACACCGAGTACTACACCGTCTCGCCGAACCAGCTCACGCAGCTCGGCGACCAGCGCAAGTCGATCATCGTCACGCCGCTCTCACGCGGGGCCGACACGTGGTTCATCGACGCCGGCCTGATCGACACGATCGAGGCCTGGAGGGACGCCACGCGCCGCTACCACGGCGACCCCGAGCGCACGTTCATCACCGGCTACTCGATGGGCGGCTACATGACCTACCGGCTCGGGCTGCTGATGCCGGACGCGTTCTCGAAGGCGAGCGTGTATGTCGGCCCGCCCGCGTACCAGCTCTGGCCCTACCCGGCCCCGCCCGTCCCGGGCGACCGCTACACGGCGATCGGCAACACGAACAACATCATCGAGAACGCCCACAACCTGCCGTACGAGATCAACCACGGCAACAGCGACGAGCTGGTCCCGGTGGCGGGCGTCCAGCACCAGGCGGACACGTTCCAGGCGCTCGGCAACGCGTACGTCTTCTACCGCCACACCGCCAACGACCACTTCTCGTTCATCTTCAACGACGAGTGGTCGCACACGCGCGACTTCCTCGGCACGAAGCCGCGGGTGAAGAATCCCGTCGAGGTGATCTACCGCCGCTACCCGGCGGTCGACCAGCCCCAGAACGGCCTGCGCTTCGACAGCGCGTACTGGGTCAGCCGGATCCAGGTGCGCGGCAAGCAGTCCGATCCGGCCGTGTTCGGCCGCGTCGACGCGGTGACGCACGGCCGCGGTGGGCGGCTGGCGAAGCCCGAGCTGCTGACGCCCGAGCCCGTGGCGGGTCCCGTCTCGCCGGGCACGAAGACCGGACAGCGCCAGGTGGCCGGTAAGGCGGTCGCCAAGGGCAACGAGCTCGAGCTGAGACTCACGCGCGTGTCGCGGCTCGAGATCGCGGTCCGCCGCGCTGGCCTGACGCTCGGCAAGTCGCTCAAGCTCGACGTGGTCAGCGACGGCCCCGTCGACGTGGTGCTCCGCACGGACCCCGACCACGCACGCACGGTGCACGTCCCCGCCGGGACTCACACGGTTACGGTCGCTCCGTAGCCGCGCGGCCCCGCGGTACGCAAACAGCGGCTAATCACGGTGCACCGGAGGGGCTGGGCCCTTTTAGGCATCTATTTGATGGTCAGAAGGGCCCACCCCCCTTCCAGGCCGCCGTAATAAGCCGGACGGACCGCGCCGGGGCCCGGCGCCGGCCCGGGCGGAGCGCCGCGGGGGCTACTGCCCGGTGGCGCGGTCCGCGCCCACGACCACCACGACGGTGGCGGTTCCCGCGAGGGCCGAGCTGGCGGAGTCGGCCGGCTCGATCTGGGAGATGCCCAGCTTGCGCGCGACCGCGCGCGCCTGGCGGCTCGCGCCCGGCTTGTAGAGCACGACCGACTCGGCGCGCGGTGCGTCCTGGGCCCCGGTCGCGACGTTCCCGAGCCGGAATCCCGCGGCCGAGACCTTCTGCCCGGTGGTGCCGGCGAGGCCCGTGACCTGGGTGCCGTTCAGCACGGCGACCGTGACGGTCGCGGGGTCTATCGCGGGCGCGGCGGGCCGGCTCTTGCGCTCCTCCGCCTTCTTCTCCCCCTTCGGGAGCGGGACGGTGGCGGACGACTTGCGCTTCGAGTCGTCGTCGTCGCCGGTGAGCGCGATGAACCCGACCGCGCCGCCGAGTCCGAGCACGATCACGCCCGCCACGATGAGCGCCAGGTAGCGCGGCGCGGTCCAGCGGCGCTCCTTGCGCGGCGGCGGGATCACCGCGGTCTGGCCGCTGCGGCCGGCGACGGTGGGCATCGGTCGCGGGCGCTGCGCCTGCATCGGCCGGGCCGGTAGGACCTTCGCGCCGGTGCCGGTGTTCCCGCGGACCGGACCGG
>DATENL010000157.1:0-23535 GCA_035275105.1 Thermoleophilaceae bacterium | reverse complement strand
CACCGCGGCGAGCAGGACGAGCCCGCGCCTCAGCGCCATGCGTGGAACACCGCCCGGCGGGTCGTCGCGGAGGGGAACACCCGGTCGCCGCTGCGTACCCTCCGCACCACCGCGCGCCCGAGCTTGTAGGCGCCGCGCGGGGCGCCGACCGCGCGCGAGGTCGGCCGGACGCGCTCGACGCGCGAGAAGCCGGCGGCGCGCAGCATCGCCTCGACGGCGCTGACGTTCGGCCCCCACCAGTTGCTGTCGTCGCCGTCGAGCTCGGCCCCGGGGTAGAACGCGGCCAGCGGGCGGCGAGCGGGAAGCGCCTCGACGTGCGTCTCGAGTATCAGCCGCTCACCCGTGACCGACGCGACGCGCTCGAGCGCCAGGAGCGGGTGGCGCATGTGGTAGAGCACCCCGAGGAACAGGACGACGTCGAACGTCCCCAGCTCGTCCGCCGTGTGGTCGAGCACGTCCAGGTGGCGGGCCTCGACGGCGGATCCGAGGGCGCGGTGCGCGCAGCGGAAGCCGGCGTCGCCCCAGCCCGGCGAGCTCCACGCGTGGTGGTCGGTCGCCACGACCCGGCTCGCTCCCCGGCGTTCGGCCTCGAACGCGTAGAACCCGTCCCAGGTGCCGACGTCGAGGACCGTCTTCCCGCGCAGGTCGTCCGGCATCCCGAGCCGAAGGAGCTTCTGCGGGGTGTCGGGCTCGAGCCCGGGCGTAAGGACGTCGTCGCGCAGCGGGATCGTGTGGAACCAGCGAATCCGCTCGACCTCCTCTCTGAGCGGGTCGCGGGGCACCCGGGCAGGTTAATCTCGCGGGAGGCAACTCGTGCCCGATCCCGCGCCCCCTCACCCCGCAGGCGGTGACGCGCCGAAGCGGCGACCGATCACCGGCGGCCGGCGCTGGCTCACGATCCTCGCCGGCCTGCTCGCGCTGAACCTCCTCCTGTCGTTCGCCACGGGCGGCCCGCCGTCGCGCGAGCGCGTGCCGTACCAGCCGTTCTTCGTCGACCAGGTCCAGGCCGGCAACGTGCGCGCGATCTCCTCGCGCGGCGACTCGATCGAGGGCGAGCTGGAGAAGAAGGCGCGCTACGACCCGCCCGGGGACGACAAGGCGGTCGACGTGAAGAAGTTCGAGACCGAGGTGCCGGCGTTCATCGACCGCGCCGGCCTGACGCGGCTGCTCGGCGAGAAGCAGGTGGTCATCAACGCGAAGCCGCTCGACGAGGGCAGGTCGCTGTGGCTCAACCTGCTGCTCGGCTTCGCGCCGACCCTCCTGCTGGTCGGCTTCTTCGTCTGGATCGCCCGGCGCCAGATGGGCGGTGGCGGGGGCGGCATCCTCGGAGGCTTCGGGCGCTCGACCGCCCGCCGCGTCGCTGAGGGTGAGCACGAGCGGGTCACGTTCGAGGACGTTGCCGGCATCGACGAGGCCGAGAACGAGCTCGTGGAGATCGTCGACTTCCTCAAGAACCCGGATCGCTACACGCGGCTGGGCGCGCGCATCCCGCGCGGCGTCCTCCTCTACGGACCGCCGGGGACCGGGAAGACCCTCCTGGCGCGGGCCGTGGCCGGGGAGGCGGAGGCCGCCTTCTTCTCGATGTCCGCCTCCGAGTTCGTCGAGGCGATCGTCGGCGTCGGCGCGTCCCGCGTGCGCGACCTGTTCAAGCAGGCGAAGGAGGCCGCGCCCGCGATCGTGTTCATCGACGAGCTCGACGCGGTCGGCCGCTCGCGCTCGAGCGGCGCCGGCGGCTTCAGCGGCGGGCACGACGAGCGCGAGCAGACGCTGAACCAGATCCTGACCGAGATGGACGGCTTCGAGCCGGGCACGAACGTGATCGTGCTCGCCGCCACCAACCGCCCCGAGATCCTCGACCCCGCGCTGCTGCGGCCCGGGCGCTTCGACCGCCGGATAGCCGTCCAGCCGCCCGACAGGCCGGGCCGCGTCGAGATCCTTCGCATCCACACGCGCTCGGTGCCGCTGGCGCCGACCGTCGACCTGGAGCAGGTCGCGGCCGCGACGCCGGGGGCGACGGGCGCCGACCTCGCGCTGATCGTCAACGAGGCGGCGCTGTTCGCGGCGCGGCGCGGCCACGGGGCGGTCGAGCAGGAGGACTTCACCGACGCGATCGAGAAGACGATCCTCGGCGCCGAGCGGCAGATCGTGATGACCCACGCCGACCGCGAGCGGACGGCGTTCCATGAGTCCGGCCACGCCCTCGTCGGCATGCTCACGCCGGGCGCGGACCCGGTGCGGAAGGTCTCGATCATCCCCCGCGGCCAGGCTCTCGGGGTGACCCTGTCGACGCCCGAGACCGACCGCTACAGCTACCGCTACGAGGAGCTCCTGGCGAAGATCAAGGTGGCGCTGGGCGGGCGCGCGGCCGAGAAGGTCGTATACGGGGACCTGACCACCGGCGCCGAGTCGGACATCCAGAACCTCACGCAGATCGCACGCGGCATGGTCGGGCGCTGGGGCATGAGCGAGGCGATCGGCCCGGTCGCCGTGGCCGACGGCCGCCAGGACGGCATGCTCCTGCCGGGCGTCGAGGCGGTGTCGCCGCGCACGCAGGAGCTCGTGGACGAGGAGGCGCGGCGGATCGTCGACACCGCCGAGGAGGAGGTGGTCGCGCTGCTCGAGCGCGAGCGGCCGCGGCTGGAGGCGCTCGCCCGCGCGCTGCTCGAGCGCGAGACGCTCGACCAGCCGGACGCCTACAGGATCGCCGGCGTCGAGCAGCCGGCGTTCGACGCCGAGCAGGAGGCGAAGGCGGCGGCGACGCCGTAAGGCCGCCGGCTCAGCGGCGGCTGATCGTCGAGATGGGCACGGTCGAGGTGTGCCCGCCCTTGAGCCACTGAACGGTCGCCGTGCCGGCCCGAGCGTCCACCGAGCGCACCTTGCCGAGCTCCCCCGTGGCCTTCTTCCTCACGTGGCCCGGCGGCGGTGGGGGCGCGGCGCGCACCTCCGGCCGGGGGCGGGGCTTTCGCTCAGGGGCGCGCGCGGCCGGCCTGGCCCGGCGAGGCTTCGGCGGCTTCCGCTCGGGCTCCGGCTTGGCCTGCACGTCCTCGAGCGGGACCACGTTCGCCCCGGTGCCCTTCGTCTCCGTGTCGAGTACCCAGACCTTTCCCATGGTCCGTTTGACTCTAGCCCCCGAGCGTCCCGGGCACGCCGTCGCCGGGCCGGGTCAGTGGAGCTTCGAGCAGTTGACGGGCACGGCCCAGTCCTCGGGGGTCGCGATCGGGACGACCGCCGTCAGGTCGGCGCCCGACCCGTAGAGGTCGATCGTGCCGCGCGGCCGCCTGGCCGCGCAGGCGAGGCGCGCCTCCCGAAGCGCCGGCTTCCAGCGCGGCGAGCCCTCGCTGCGGTGCGGCGCGCGGTAGCCGGCGACGATCGTGCCGAGCACGAGGACCGCCACCGCGGCCTCGCGGAGGGGGATGCGCCGGCCGCCGGGCTCGCGCCGGTCGGCCGCCGCGACGACCGCCGTCAGGAGGAAGAGGACGGGCAGGTAGACGTAGCGCGTGGAGGCGAGCAGCCAGGGCTTGCTCGGGTAGAGCACGAGCGTCCCGCGGCCGAGCACGGAGATGAGGAAGTAAGCGATCGACAGGAGCGCAGCGGCGGCCACCAGCCATCGACGCCGCTCCCGCAGGCGCCAGAGGGCGGCCGCGACGATCACGGCGATCAGCGCGAGCGAGCCCCACGCGAACGGCGAGCCCGTCGATCCGCCGAAGACGTCCTCGAGGTAGCGGTCGCCGACCAGCAGCGAGCTCGTTACGCGCTCGGCGAAGATCCGCGGGATCGCCGCGTAGTCCGAGCCGCCGAAGGAGCTGGCGCTCTCGTCGCGGAGCAGGAGCTGGAGCGCGACGCCGGCGACGATCGTGCCGGGGAGGACCCAGGCGCGCCGCGTGCCCGCGCGGAGCGCGAACACGAGCGCGATCGGTAGGAGCACGCCGGTGAGCGGGTTGCTGAGCACCGCCGCCGCGACGAGCAGGGTGGACCCGGCGAGCCAGGGAACGCTCTGCCAGGGGCAGATCACGGCCCAGAACGCGCCGTAGATGAGGAAGTAGTGGAGGTTCGACAGCGAGCCGGCGATCTCGCGGGCGGTCACGGGAGCGAACGCGACGGCCAGCGCGAGCACCCCGCGCAGGAGCGGCGACGCGATCCAGGCCGCGCTGGCCTCGAACACGTAGACGCAGACCAGCGCCACCACGAGGGTGGTGAGCAGGGAGATGACGAGCGGCGCGTCCTCGAGCGGGACCCACGTGGCCACCAGGGCGACGCCGCGCGGCGCGGTGTGCAGGTAGCCGAGGTACGAGGTCGCGAGCGAGTCGAGGAAGCTCTGGGTGAGCGCCTGCGACAGGAAGACCTTGCCGTCCTCGGTGAAGAGCGAGTCCCAGAGCGGCGGGTCGCCCGGGCGCCGCACCATCTGGAGCCAGGTGAGGACGGCGACGAGGGCGCCGGCCGCCCAGAGGGGCAGCCGGCGCGGGGCCGCGAGTGGCGTCGGCAGGGCGAGGCGTCCCACCGCCGCGAGGCTACCGCTCGAACGGGGGCACCCCGGGCCGGCGCCCGGGGTGCCGCGCCGCTCGCGACTCTGCGGTGCCTAGGTGTGCCCGATCGCCTGCACCATCAGCGTGCAGGAGCCGGCGGAGGTCGTGGTCTGGAACGGGTCGCCGACCGCCAGCGGCGGGTTGAACAGGAACTGACGGGTGCCTCCGGAGCTGCAGCGAAGGACCGACGTCTTGCTGCTGTCGAAGCCGAGGTAGTCGCCCTTGTGGACGGTCATGTTCACGGCGAACGACTCGATCGCGTTGGTCGCGTTGAAGCCGTTGCCCTGGACCTGGAAGACCTTCGACTTGGCGACGGCCTTGCCCTTGATGGTGTGCGTCGTGGGGTTGGGGTCCTTGAGGCGGATCAGCTTGAAGCGGACCGAGCCCGCGGCGCCGGCGCGAACCCTGATCTTCGTGAGCTTGCCGGTTTTCGGCGAGGTGAGGTGGTTGTCCACGAGGCCCGTGTCCGAGGCGACGAGCACGCGTGTGCAGGGACTCGCGATCTCGCCGCCGTCCTTGCTGCAGTCGTGGGGCGGCGCCGAGTTGTCGGGGTCGCGGTCGAGCTTGGCGCCGAACTTGAACGCGCCGCTCGCCGCGGGCAGCATCAGCAGGGCCGATGACGCCAGTGCGGCCGCGCAAATCGCGATTCGTCTCATGCTTCCTCCGGTTGGTTGTCCGCTGAGACGCCTCCGGGGCGCGAGCCTAACCGCGCCGGGGGCGATGGCGCAAGGGGTGGCGGTCCTCGATAGCTGCCGGAACGGGCAGCTCGGCTGAAGGCCTACGGCGACCTGGTGAGCGTCAGCTTGCCGTCGTCGAAAGCGACGAGCGGCTCGCCAGCCCGAGCCGCATTCCGGCGCGGGTCAACTTAAGGCGGGTGGTGTTGGTCTGACCCGCGCACGGTGACGGCTTGGCCCTTGATGGTTGCGGCTCGGTCCAGTTGCTCCACGCAACGCGCGGTGGGCTTTGATGGACAGCCCGGATATGCGCCGTTCGCGTACGACGGCCCCTCCGCGCACGTCGAACCGCACGCGACGCCAACCGCTCCCGCGTGAAGGCAAAACGAGCCACAGCCCGATCCCTTGTCCGACGAGCCGCATGCGGTGAGACCCACCCGTCCGGGATACTCGCCGGTAGATGCCCGAGGAGTCCACGACGCCGGACCCGGTTGAGCTTGTGCGCAAGCAGGTCGAGGCCCTCGATCGCGGTGATCTCGACGGGGTGATGAGCGGCGTCACCGAAGATGCGGTCCTGGACGGGCGTCTCGCTGGCGGCCTCTTCGAGGGTCGAGCGGCGATACGCGGCTTCCTCGAGGAGTGGTTCGGGACCTACGAGGAATTGGGCTTCGAGCTCGAGGAGGTCGGTCACCTCGGCGGTGGGGTTGTGTTTGCGGTGGTGATCCAGGACGGGCGCCTGGTTGGCGGCGACGGCCACCTTCGACAACGCGAGGGATGGGTCTACCTCTGTGTGGGAGGCTCGATCGCTCGCCTCACCACCTTCGAGGTCGACCAGGCCCGCGCAGCCGCCGGACGGCTCGCCCGGGAGCGGGGCTTCTAGGAGCACGGACGTGGGGCGCAGTGGTTAACGTGCGCCCATGCGCCGAGCACTTCGCTCCCGGCTCACGTTTTCGAACGTGGTGTCCGTGCTGGCCCTGTTCGTTGCTCTCGGGGGTACGACGTATGCCGCCGCGACGATCGGGGCGGGCGACATCCGGAACGACGCCGTCAGGTCGCGGCACATCGACAACGGGCAGGTGAAGCAAGAGGACCTCGGCGCGGGCTCGGTCAACTCCGCCAAGGTCGCGAACGCGTCCCTTTCCGGCGCGGACGTCAAGGCGAACGGGATCGGCGGGGGGCGCATCACCGACGAGTCGCTCACCGGTCAGGATGTCTTCGAGCCGAGCCTCGTCGGCGTGAACGCCGACAAGCTGGACAGCCTCGACTCGACCGAGTTCCCTCGCGCGCGGACAGTGGACGTCAAACTGGCCCTCGACGGCGATCGCGACCCTGTCTTCGCGCTGGGGAGCCTTCGCCTCAGGGCGAGGTGCACGGCATACGACACCACCGATCCCGGCCTCGACCTCTACGCGAAGAACGTCGGGAGCCAGACCGGCGAGCTCAACGCAGGCTATGAGGATTGGGAGAGCGGGCAGGTCCAGGCCACGTCGTACACCGAGGGGTACGTGCTCGGCGCGGGCGCCGAGGCGAGCGTGAACCGCGAGGTCACGACCTCGGCCCCGATCGTGAGTGCGGTCGTCCCCGGCCAGCAGGAGAAGGCCGAGGGACACCTGATCTTCCGCACGCCCGGCCAGGTCACGACGTTCGTCTTCCACGCCTTCGCCTTCAGGGCGAGCAACATGAGCGACAGCTTCTGCGAGCTGTTCGGCACGGCCTTCAGCGGCGCCGCGTAGCGCCGGGGCGCAGCAGCTAGATGTAGTACACGCGCGCCCGTGTCACTACGGGCACCGTAGCGGCAGTCGGCGCTGTCAGCCGCCGGGGTTCTGCCCGCACCAGGACTCGCGCGAGTGTCGGAACGGTGTTCGTTCTGCCCCGTTGTGACACGGCGAACCGTTGACGCCTCGTTGACGTTTCCTGAGAAGCGTCACGGCGCACGCAGAGGCAGAAAGCGCCACCGGCGGAATAGGGGCATGCCTCGGATCGACTCGTCGTGGATCGCGCCGTGCTGCGGCCGGGCGGGTTTGCCCGCGCGGTCGTGCGCGCGCCGCGCCGGTAATGCGGCAGTCCCGTCGCCGTCCGAGGGACGCCGGTGCGCGCCTGTGGAAAGGTACGCATGTACCGAGTCGCGGAGCGGAGGAGTGGAGCCGATGTACAAGGCGGTCATCAAGTACCCCGACGGGACCAGGCAAGAATGCGATGACGTCTTCGAGACTGAAGAAGATGCGCGCCAGGACGGCTTGGTGTACTGCGAAAGCTACGAGGACGGCGGGGAAGTCCTGCACATGTCGAACCCGGGCGACTACCCCGCCCCTAACGAGGACGACCCCGGCCCCGAAGTCGAGGTAATCGAAGTCGAGGCCTAGGCGGTCCACGCGTCCCGCGCGATCTGACGTTCCGCGCGATGAGTACGGCGGGGCGACGCAGCTCACGCTTCACGGACGGCGCGGTACGCGCGGCGCGCCATCGCGCTGAGGTTCCAAGCGTCGCGTCCTTCCGCACTTCGCACACGCTTCCTCATACGTGGCTCGTACGCCATCCCAGTCCTCCAGAACCTGCCAGTCGTGATCGCACGTCGCCGCCTCCATCCTGTACCGCACGCCATCGATCAGCCGGTCGCGGTTCGCGGACCGAGCAAGCCACGCAAAGGTGCCAGCCACACCCGTCACGATTAGCCCCGCCACCACGGTCTCCAAGAAGCTCACGCCCGCAGGCTAAGCCACTCCGGGCCTATGGGGTCACAGGGCAAACCGAAACGGGTGCGCCGTGAACCTCACGCGGTACTCGGTAGGGCCTCGTCAGATGCGTCGGGCGCTTCCGCGTGCGGCGAGCGTGACGGCGCTCCAGGCCGTAGCTCAAAGGCAGCGGCGAGGGCTTCCTCGACGCCGTCAAACGCTTCCCGGAACAGGTGCGTGTAGATGGAGGTCGTGCCCTTGCCCGCATGTCCCATCAGCCGCTCGACCACGTCACGTCGAACGCCGCCGTTAGCGAGCGCCGAGGCGTACGTGTGCCTCAGCGCGTGCCACATGCGGCCAGGCTGCCGCAGTCCTGCCGCGTCGTAGGCAGCGCGCAGGAACGCGCGCTCCGGCCCTTGGTCCGTCCACGGCTCGCCGTTCGCGTCAGTGAAGACGTAGCCCTCCGCTTGTCGGTGCTTTCCGAGCGCGCGAGCCAGGCCCGAGTAGAGGACCACTTCGCGTTCGCTGCCGCACTTGCACCCCACGTACTCCCGTCGCTGGAGCTGGCCCCTCAGCTCGATCCGTCGGTCTGCCCACCGGATGTCTTCCCAGCGCAGGCCGAGCAGCTCGCCCCGCCGAAAGCCCGTCGTGAGCGCAGCCAGAACCATCGCCCGATGCGACTCTGGCGTGACGGCAAGAAGCGCGCGCGCCTCGGCAGGCTCCAAGAACTTCGGAGCCGCTCGCTTCACCGCCACGTAGAGCGCGCCGCGCCGAGATCCGCCGTGACGTGCGCGGCGAGGCTGCCGCGCTGCGTTCGTCACGATCAGCCCTTCATCGACCGCGTCGGTCAGCATCGCCGAGAGCGGTGTGAGCGAGTTGTTGATTGTGACCGGCGCGAGGCCCTCCGCCTGTTTCGCGGCGGTGTAGCGCCTGATGATCCCCGCGTCGATAGCTGCGAGCGGCAGGCTGCCGAAGGCGGCCGCGAGATGGTTCCTCCACGTCCCCTCGTACGTGTTGTACGTCTGCTTCGAGATCCGACCGGCCTCCGCAGCCGTGTAGAGGTCGTCCAGCCAGCGGTCGGCGTACGCGTCAAGGCGTGTCACCCTGCGTGGTCGGAAGCTCTCTCCGGCCTCCAGAGCGTCCCGCATTTCAGCCGACCGCGACTACCACGTCATAGTCGTCGCTTCGTATCGCTGAGAGGTTCTTCCGTCCTGGCTGCGTTCGCCGGAGTCCCTTGACCTGGACCTTCGTCCCGTCCTGCGTGACTAGATCATGGCCTGCCGTGTTCGCCGTAAGCACGGACACGCCATACAGGTCCGCGACGATCCGCTCGGCGACATCAGCGACTGGGTTGTTTCCCGAGCGCACATATCCGCGCTCCCGCAGAGCGACCATGACTGCGCCATAGAGGCGAAGTAGATCTTCGCGCGAGTAGTCCTGTAGTCGCGGAAGCCGTCGCACGGTCTCGGGAGCCTTAAGGCCGACGGCGCGGACGCTACGGCCCAGAAGCCTGCGGCGACTTCTCAGTTCGGTACGTGGTTATCGGGAAGGTGATCTTCCAGGCATCCTCGCCGTACTCGCGGCTGTCCTCTCGGCTGAGCGGTTCGTCGCCGGGCGCGAGGCGGCTACCGCTCACCCGACCGCCCAGACTCGGGTCCGCGTCGGCACTTTCCCGGAGCTGACGACGGAGATCCACCATGCGTTGCTCGTCCAGCTCTCCCGGCAGCTCGACCCTGACCTCCCAGCGATCCGCGTGGACCTTCAGCCCGGCCGGGTTCTGAGGTTGCCCGACTGCATGAGGCAGCCCCTGCCCAACGCGGTCCGTGCTAACAGCGGCGGGCACATCGCCGGTCTCCCTCACGACGCTCCCCACCCAGTCCCGGACTGCTTGACCTGCTTCCCCTTGGGTCAGCTCCAAAGCACGTCGAGGGTACTCCTGTCGCGGGCGCGCCGCAGCCTGAGTACGCCCGCATTACCGTACGTGCGCGTGGCCGACCGAAGCACCATCGAGTGGACGGAGGCGACGTGGAACCCCGCAACAGGCTGCGACAAGGTCTCGCCTGGCTGCGCCCACTGCTACGCCGAAACGTTCGCGGAACGATGGCGCGGCGTGCCAGGTCATCCGTACGAGCAGGGGTTCGATTTGCGGCTCTGGCCGGGCCGTCTGGAGCAGCCGCTGCGCTGGAGGCGTCCCCGCCTCGTCTTCGTGAACTCGATGTCGGACCTCTTTCATGAAGACATCCCGACCGACTTCATCGCCGCTGTCTTCGACGTGGTCGTCCGAGCTGACTGGCACACGTTCCAAGTCCTGACGAAACGGCCCGAGCGAGTGGCGGAGCTTGCTCCCGAGCTGCCGTGGCCGCGCAACCTCTGGATGGGGGTCTCCATCGAGAACCGCCGCTTCGTTCATCGCGCCGACTACCTGCGTGACGTTCCAGCGGCGGTGCGCTTCATCTCGGCGGAGCCGCTGCTAGGGAGCCTGGAGGGACTCGACCTCACGGGGATCGACTGGCTGATCGCGGGCGGGGAGTCCGGGCCTAGGCATCGGCCAGTCCGAGTCGAGTGGCTTCGAGAACTGCGCGACCGCTGCCACGCTGAGGGTGTCGCCTACTTCTTCAAGCAGTGGGGGGGTTACCGGCCGAAGTCCGGTGGCCGCTCACTCGACGGGCGCGAGTGGTCCCAGCTGCCAAGCCCGAGGTCCGCGCAGCCGCTCACATCGGGAGGCTGAGCGCATACTGGCCTTTCGGCCCGACACTAGTCGCCTTGTCGAAGAACTCCAGAGCCTTTGACGCGCGGCTGGCGAGCATCAGGTCGTAGAGGTCCGTGTTGCGCCCCTGGAGCTTGATCGGGACGCAGTTGATGTGGTCGTAGCCCTCGGCCGCGAGCTTCCGCCAGTACCAGTCCCGAAGGGACGCGCCTCGACTGAGCGCGGGGCGTGTCACCAAGTCGAGCGGAGCTTCGTGTCCCAACATGGCACCGGCCTTCCCGTCATGTCCGGCCGCAAGGGCGCGGACCGCCCCCGCGACCGGCAGGTTGAGCAGCAAGTCGAGATGCGGGTAGCGGTCGATCAGGAACTTCACCGTGTCCCAGCCGAGGTCAAGACCCTCCTGATCGCCGTAGAGGACGACGAGCGCGTCGCGCGGAACGATGCTCGCCACCCGGTCGAGCAGGCTCGCGCTGTTCGCGTCCCCCTGGAGGACGTGAACCCCAGGCCGCTCGACTCGCTGGCTTAGGGAGGACACACAGCGAGGATCGAGGTCCGCGAAGACATAGCCCGTGAAGGGGTGCTTCACACTGACCGCCTCGACCGGCGATCCCGGTACGTACGCATCGGTCTCGCGCAGGTAGAGGCGACCGGGACCCGCGAAAAGCTCGATCCACCAGAGCTTGCCCGGCCACTTCAACCGCATCCCGGTCCCAATGATCTCCGCCAAGCGACGCACGTAGTACGCCTTCTCGGCCGAATGGTTGGAAACTGCTCGGGACCAGTGCCCTTCATCGTCCATGACCAAGACGGGGGGCTTCGTCGTCTTCGGGGGGCCGACTGCGGCCTCCGGGACTTCAAAAAGCCGCTCTTGCTCGAACTCCGTCACGCTCTGCACGTTACGGGTCGAGCCGGTCGCTTACCGCGCGACGACAGTTCAGCCGTAAGGTCTTGCCAGCGGGCTGCCGCGCGTGCCACCCCGGTGTGGTGCGAGGGGCAGTAAGTCGGTCAAGGTGGCGGAACCGGGGGGGCCTGGTACAGGGGGCGCACAGACTCGCGGGTTGACGCCTGGTTGACGCGAGGCACGCCCGCCCGCTCTGGCGAGCGGAATCGGGGGGCGCTCCTCAGATGTAGTACATCTGCGCGCCCGCCGCGCGCGCCTCGCGCTCGGCCACGTCCGCGATCGTCGCGCCTCGCAGCTTCTCGCGCAGGGCCTCGACGGCCTCGGTCCACAGCGGATCGGCTCCGATCGTCTCGGCGTCGAGGGCGCCCTCGAGCGCCTCCACCACCTCGAGCACCGTGACCTCGCTCGGCTTGCGCGCGAACGAGTAGCCGCCCTTCACGCCGCGCTGGCTCTGGAGGATCCCGGCGCGGCGGAGCGTCGCGAACATCCCCTCCAGGAACTGGACCGGAATGTCGCGGCGGCGCGCCAGCTCGCCGATCGGCACCGGGCCGGCGCCGCCCACGCGGGCCAGCTCCGTGAGCGCGCGCACCGCGTACGGCGATTTGGACGTGATGGCCAGCAAGCCGTTTCGAGTCTAATTTATGTAGGTGACGCGGACTCGCGCCCGCATCCTTCACCCACTGGCCACGTGGACGCCGCCGCTCGTACTGATGGCTGTGATCTACGTCCTGTCGGACCAGCCCGACCTGTCGACCGGACTAGGCGTCTGGGACTTCGTGCTGCGCAAGCTCGTCCACATGGCCGAGTACGCGCTGCTGCTGTTCCTCTGGTGGCGCGCGCTGCGCACCGTGGTCGCCGCACGGGCCGCGCTGGCGCTCGCGTTCTGTGTCACGCTCGCCTACGCGTGCACCGACGAGCTGCACCAGCGTCACGTGCAGGGTCGCCACGGGACTCCGGTGGACGTCGGCATCGACGCGATCGGCATGGCGGCGGCCGCGCTGGCGATCGGCAGGCGCACACGGTGATGGCGCAGCGCCTCCCGCTCCAGTCGGCCGAGCCGGTCGTCTGGTTCGCGCGGCTGCGCCTGCTGCTCGCGTGCGCGGCGCTCCTGTCGGCCCTCGTCTTCGACATCCCCCACAAGTGGCGCGCCGTGGCGGTCATCGGAGCGGTCGCGATCACGTGGTCGGCCGGGCTGCTCGTGCTCGCCGGCCGGCGCCGCGAACTGGCGATGAGCCCGCTCGTCGCCTGCGGCGACGTCCTGCTGCTCGGAATCATCCAGGTGGCCGAGCCCGCCGCCTACGCGCCGCTCCGTTTCATAGCGATCTTCTTCGTCGCCACGCACGCCTACTTCCTGGGCGAGCTGCGCGGCCTCGTCGTGTCGATCGTGGCGATCCTCGCGCTCGTACCGGCGGCGCTCTTCCTCGACGTCCCGCTCGAGGGTGGCATGCTCGCGTACAGCGAGGTCCTGTTTGCGCTGAGTGCGATCTGCTGCGGCCTGTTCGTCGCGCGCCTGCGCACCACGGAGTCGGCGGCACGCCTTCGCGCGCGCGACCTCTCACGGCGCTCGATCGAGGCCGAGGCCCAGGTCCGGCGGCGGATCGCCAACTCGATCCACGACGGACCGGTGCAGGAGCTGATCGGGCTCGACCTGCTGCTGGCCTCGGTCGACCAGGCCCTGGCGCGCGGCGACGACGAGCACGTGAGGGAGCGCCTGGCCGAGGCGCGCTCACTCACCGAGCGCAACATCGGCGCGCTGCGCGACGAGATCGTGGGACTGGGCCCGTACGCGTTCGACGAGCTCACCTTCGCGATGGCCATCGAGCAGTGCGCGCCGGTCTGGCAGCGCCGCTACCGGGTCGACATCGAGATGGCCGTGGAGCCGCTCGACCTCAACAACGAGACCTGCGGTGCGCTCTTCGGCATCGCCCAGGAGGCGGTAGCCAACGCGGGGCAGCACGCGGGCGCGACGCGCGTGGTGGTGACCCTGCGTACCGTCGGCGACGAGGTGGAGCTGCGCTGCTCCGACGACGGCCACGGCTTCGAGGACGTCGATCCGAGCTCGACGACCGACCCGGGGCACATCGGCCTCGCGACCATGCGCGAGCGGGCGGCGCTGATCGGCGGCCGGCTGGCGATCGAGACCGGGGACCGCGGTACGAAGGTGCTGGTACGCGCGCCGCTGCGAGCCGGCGACTCGGCCTGACGGCCCTGGGGCCTAGAGCCAGCCGCGCTGGGTGGCGAGGAGCACGGCCTGGGCGCGGTCGACCGCACCGAGCTTGGCGTAGGTGTTGTGCAGGTGCGTGCGCACCGTGCTCGTCGAGAGGCTCAGCTCGAGCGCGATCTGCTTGTAGACCTTGCCCTCGGCGAGCTGCTTGAGCACGTCGAGCTCGCGCGCCGACAGTGGGCACGGATCGATCTGGCGCCGCTGCTGGCCGCCGGCGTAGGGCAGCTCGTACATCACCGAGCGGAGCCCATCGGCGCTCAGGCCGAGCTCGCGCGCGACCTTGAGCATCTGGGCCGGCTCGACCGGCTGGCCGTGGCCGTAGTGGGCCAGCATGTCCGCCAGGCGAATGAGCGCGCTCTCGCCGTGCTGGTCGTCGGAGTGGTGACGCTCGATCGCCGCAGCGAGTCGCGCGGGGAGCCCCCAGCGGCGGGCGAGGACGCCGCCGACGAGGGCGTGGTCGACTCCCAGCTCGCGGCGCTCGCGGTGGAGGCGCTCCTCGGGGGTGCGGGCGTCGCCGTGGATCTGCCCGGGGTAGCCGGGGTAGGCGTGGACGAGCACGAGCTTGCCGATGTCGTGGAGCAGCGCCGAGACGAGGACCTCGTCGCGCTCGGCGAACTCGGTCTCCTTG
This sequence comes from Thermoleophilaceae bacterium, assembly GCA_035275105.1. GTDB lineage: Bacteria > Actinomycetota > Thermoleophilia > Solirubrobacterales > Thermoleophilaceae > AC-37. Next base: position 9,206 of record DATENL010000157.1, on the reverse strand, counting down.
GCCAGGCGCTCGGCGGCGCGCTGGGTGGCTACGGCGTGGAGACGGAAGCGCTCGGGCGCCGCGTCCCAGCCGGGGATCCGCTCGAAGAAGTCGAAGACGGCGGTGCGCGACGCGAGCGCCTCGACCCCGCTCGGGGTCAGCAGCTCCATCGCATCCGGGATCGTCGCGATCCGGCCGCGCTTGGGAGCGGGGGCGCGGTTGGCGATCCGCAGCACGGCGATCACCAGCGAGACGTCGGACTCGACGGCAGCGACGACGTCCCCGACCGAGCTGTGCTCCTCGCGCACGAGGCGCAGCACGCGGTTGCGCGACTCCGCCAGAGCGGGGAAGGCCTCCAGGGCCTCGAACGCGGCCGTGAGCCGGCGGCCATGTCCCTCGGCGGCTTCACGCGCGGCGGCGGGCGCGGTTTGGGGTCGGTCCGGAACCGACTTCAGGGCTCTGTTCACGCGGTCGTCTGGCCTTCCGTTGGCAGCGTGCTGCCGTCCGTGGCTTGCGGGCAACTGGACGGATCATCGGCAGATGGAGCCGCGGGGTTGAGTACCACGTTTCGGTCAGGAATGGGCTTTGGGGCGGCGACCCTAACCCGAGCGACGTTTCGCGCTTACCCCATCAGGGGGACGCACGGTCAAGCGCCCGGTCGATCCGGGCGAGCGTCTCGTCCCGCCCCAGGGCTGCGACCGACTCGAAGATGCCCGGCGACACCGTCCCGCCGGTGATCGCGACGCGGATCGGCTGGAAGACCTCGCGTCCCTTCACGCCGAGCTCGTCCACGACGCCGCGCAGGGCGGCCTCGAGCGTCTCGGGCTCGAACGGCTCGGTGGCGGCGATCGCGTCTCGCGCCGCCCGCAGCCGCTCTGGCGCCCCATCCGTCATGACCTTGTCCCACGCCTTCTGGTCGTACTCCTGCGGCTCGACGAGGAACGCCGCCAGGCGCCAGAAGTCGTCCAGCGTCTGCATCTTCTCCTGCGCGACCTCGACGGCCTGCGCGGGGATCGCGCGGCCGAGATGGTCCGCCAGCCGTCCGGCGAGCTCCTCCGGCGGAAGCGCGCGCAGGTAGTGGCCGTTCATCCAGCGCAGCTTCTGCTCGTCGAAGACCGCGGGCGACTTCGACACCCGCTCGAGCGAGAAGCGCTCGACGAGCTCCTCGGTGGTGAAGAACTCGGTGGTCTCGTCGTAGCCCCAGCCGAGGAGGGCGATGTAGTTGCGGACGGCCTCCGGCAGGTAGCCCGCGGCGCGGAGCTCCTGGACCGACGCCGCGCCGTGACGCTTCGAAAGCTTCTTCCCGTCGGGACCGTGTAGGAGCGGCAGATGGGCGTAGACCGGCGGCGCTGCGCCCAGCGCGGCGAGGATCATGAGCTGGCGCGGGGTGTTCGACAGGTGGTCCGCCCCGCGCACCACGTGGGTGATCCCCATGTCGCGGTCGTCGACCGCCACCGCCAGGTTGTAGAGCGGGCTGCCGTCCGAGCGGGCGATCACGAAGTCGTCGATGGCGCTGTGCTCGAACACGACGTCGCCGCGGATCACGTCGCGCACGGTGGTCGCGCCCTCGTCGGGCACGCGCAGCCGGACGGCGCCCTCGTCGAGGTAGGCGTGCCCCTCCCCCACCAGCCGCTGGATCTCCTCCTCGTGGCGCGGGCGCCGCTCGGCCTGGGAGAACGGGCCCTCGTCCCAGTCGAGCCCGAGCCACGTGAGGGCGTCATGGATCTGCTCGACGTTCTCCGGCGTCGAGCGCTCGCGGTCGGTGTCCTCGATCCGCAGCACGAACGCACCGCCCGACTGGCGCGCGAGAAGCCAGTTGTACAGTGCCGTCCTCGCGCCGCCGATGTGAAGCGCCCCGGTCGGCGACGGAGCAAAGCGCACCCTCATGATCTCGGCCACACCGCGATGCTAATCGGCGGCCACGTCTCCCCGGCGGGCGGCCTGGTCAAGGCCTTCGAGCGCGGCGTCGAGCGCGACTGCGACGCGATCCAGATCTTCAACCAGTCGCCGCGGGCCTGGCGCCTCACGACCTACGGGGACGACGACGTGGCGGAGTTCCGCCGCCGGCTCGCCGAGGGGCCCGTGCGCGCGATCGTGCTCCACGCCGTCTACCTCATCAACCCGGCGTCCAAGGACGACACGGTCCGCCGGAAGTCGCTCGACGCGCTGGCGCACGCGCTGCGCGCCGGCGACCGGATCGGCGCCCACGGGGTCGTCGTGCACCCGGGGTCCACCGTCGGCGCGCCGCTTGACGAGGCGATCGAGCGCGTCGGCGACGCGATCCGGTACGTGCTGGCTGAGTCGGACTCGTGCCCGCTGTACCTGGAGAACACCGCGGGCGCCGGCGGCACGATCGGGCGGTCGTTCGAGGAGCTCGCACGCCTGATCGAGCTCGGAGGCGGCGACGAGCGGGTCAGGGTCTGCCTCGACTCGTGCCACCTGCTCGCGTCGGGCTTCGACGTGCGGACCGCCGAGGGCCTCGGCGAGACGATCGACCGCTGCGTTTCGGTGGTCGGCCTCGACCGGCTCGGCTGCCTGCACGTGAACGACTCGCAGACGGCGCTCGGCTCGAACCGCGACCGGCACGCGCCGCTCGGCATGGGCGAGCTGGGCCGCGAGGGCTGCGCGGCGTTCTACTCGGAGCCGCGGTTCGAGGGGTTGCCGGCGATCTTCGAGGGCCCGGGGCTCGCCGGCAAGGGCGCCGGCGTGGAGGACATCCAGGTCGCGCGCGAGCTGCGCGCGGAGGGGTTGGCCGCGCGCGGCGCGGGTGGCGCCAAGCGCCGCCGCCGGGCCCCCGCGAAGCGCCGTAAACGGCCCCAATAACGGCCCGCCAGGCTCGCGGTGTCCTCTATTGGCAGCTATGGCTGCCAGAAATGGACGCCGCCCCCGGGCCAGCGGAGGCCATCACGTACGGCTATGGCCGTATGAAATGGACAGGGCGGCCGCTAGAGGCCGTTGCGGAGGTCGAACTCCGCGGCCGCGCCATCGTCGACGGGGTCGTCGAAGAACTCGGGGTTGACGCACGAGAACGCGTCGCCGCCGCCGTGGTAGGCGCGCTCGACCGTGGTGCGGCACTGCGGCATCGGCGCGCCGGTGAGCTTGACGCCGCCGAAGCCGTGCCGGGTGCGCTCGGCCTCGCGGAACAGCTCGACGTCGATCTCGACCTTGAACACCTTGTTGAGGCAGCCCATGAACCGCCGGCCGCTCTTCTCATCGTCGTAGAGGTAGAGGAACTGGCAGCCGGACGCGAGGCACCCCGACGGCAGCAGCACGCGGTCGCAGAAGGCGCAGCACTGGCGACACTCGGCCGTCTCGGCGGACGGGGCATAGGCCATGTGCGAACTCTAGACCTGCAGACCCGAGCGTGCGACGCGCTAAGCCAGCTCGACGGCGCCGTGGAGGCCGTCCAGGTCGGCCCGGAAGCGGGCCGGCGCGACCCGGTACGCCTCGCCCAGGACTAGCGTGCGGTCGCCGACGCAGACCGCCAGCTCGTGGTCGCCGCGGTTGGCCGTGGCCACCTCGCGCAGGTCGTCGAGGAAAGAGGCGGGGATCGTGGAGCCGACGCGGAGCGTGACGCGCGGCGGCGGCCCCACCGGCACCGCGGCCTCGCGCGCGGCCTCGACCTCCTCGGGCGTCGGGTCGAACGGCTCGACCTCCTGCGCCACGAGCTTGGTCTCCCCCTGCTCCTTGTGGTCGACCCGGCCGCGGACGATCACGACCTTGTCCACGTCGACCTTCTCGGAGTTGGCCGCGTAGGCGGAGTTGAAGACCAGCATCTCGACCTGCGCCTCGAGGTCGTCGAGCGTGGCGAACAGCATCGGGTCGCCCTTCTTCGTGCGGATCCGCTTGGCCTCGGCGATCATCCCGCCGACCGTCACCCACTCGCCGTCGCGCTTGCGCGAAAGGTCCGCAAGCGAGCACTCGACCCGGGCGCGGAGCGCCGGCCGCACCTCCTTGAGCGGGTGGCTCGACAGGAACAGCCCGAGCGTCTCCTTCTCCATCACGTTCAGCTCACGCCGCTCGTCCGGCAGCGCCGGGATCGGCGGCCGCTGGTGGAGCGGCGTGGGCGCCCGTCCGCCGCCCGCCCCCGGCTCCTCGAGGTCGAAGATCGAGGACTGGCCCAGCTGGGCGTCCTGCTGCGCCTTCGACCCCGCGGCCTGCGCCTGCGGCAGCACCGACAGCATCCCGGTGCGGGTGGCGTGCGTGGAGTCGAGCGCCCCGCAGCGGATGAGCGACTCGATCGCCTTCTTGTTGACCGCCCGGCAGTCGACCCGCTCGCAGAAGTCCCAGAGCGACGTGAACGGCCCGTCCTCCTCCCGCGCGCGCATGATCGCGTCGACGGCCGCGGCGCCGACGTTCTTGACCGCGTCGAGCCCGAAGCGGATGTTGCCGTCCGACACCACGAAGTCGTGCCCCGACTGGTTGACGTCCGGGGGCAGCACCTCGATCCCCATCTCCTCGCAGCGCGAGACGAAGAACGGGACCTTGTCCTTGGTCGACATGACCGACGAGATCAGCGCCGCCATGTACTCGGCCGGGTAGTTGGCCTTCAGCCACGCCGTGCGGTAGGCGATCAGCGCGTAGCAGGCCGCGTGCGAGCGGTTGAACGAGTAGTCCGCGGCCTGCTCGTTGACCCCCCACAGCTCCTGCACCACGCGGTCGGAGGTGCCGGTGCCGCGAGCGCCCTCCACGAAGCGCTCCTTCATCGACGCCATCCTGGCGCGGTCCTTCTTGCCGATCGCCTTCCGAAGGTCGTCGGCCTGGGGTCCGGTGAACCCGGCCAGCTCCTTGGCGATCTGCATCGACTGCTCCTGGTACAGGATCACGCCGTAGCTGGCCTCGGTGATCGGGCGCAGGCGCTCGTCGATGTACGCGATCGCGTCGGGATTGCGCTTGTTGCGCGCGTAGGTGTCGATGTACCGCATCGCGCCCGGGCGATACAGGGCCACGAGCGCCACCAGGTCGTCGAACTCCGTGGGCCGCACCTTCTTGAGCGCCTCGCGCATCCCCTCGGACTCGAACTGGAAGACGCCGATCGAGTCGCCCCGGGCGAGCATCTCGTACGTCTTCTCGTCGTCGAGCGGCAGCGCCGCCATGTCCGGCCGCTCGCCCGCCGAGCGCTCGATGATGTCGAGCGCCGACTCGATCACGTCCAGGTTGCGGAGCCCGAGGAAATCCATCTTCAGCAGCCCTATGTCCTCGATGGGCTTCATCGAGTACTGCGTGACGGTGCGGTACGAGCGCGTGCCGTCCTCCGCCACCTCGCCGCGGTCCTCGGCGAGCTGGAGCGGGACGATGTCCGTGAGCGGGCGGTCGGCGATCACCACCGCCGCGGCGTGGATCGAGGAGTTGCGCACGATCCCCTCGAGCCCGCGGGCGACGTCGACGATCCGCTTGGCCTGCGGGTCCTCCTTGTACGCGCGCGCGAGCTCCTCGCCCGGCTTGAGGCAGTCCTCGAACGACGGCGGCCGGCCCATGATCGGGTCCGGGATCATCTTGGCCAGCCGATCGCCCGCTCCGTAGTCGTAGCCGAGCACGCGCGCCGCGTCGCGCGTGGCCGCGCGCGGGAACATCCGGCCGAAGGTGATGATCTGGGCGACCGACTCGTGGCCGTACTTCTCGGCCACGTAGCGGATCACGCGGTCGCGGCCCTTGACCGAGAAGTCGATGTCGATGTCCGGCATTGACACGCGCTCGGCGTTGAGGAAGCGCTCGAACAGGAGTCCGTAGCGGAGCGGGTCGACGTCCGTGATGTTGAGCGAGTAGGAGACGATCGACCCGGCCGCCGAGCCGCGCCCGGGCCCGACCGCGATCCCGTTGTCCTTCGCGTACTTGACGAAGTCCCAGACGATCAGGAAGTACGCGTCGAAGCCCATCCGCCCGATCACGCCCAGCTCCATCTCGAGCCGCTCGACGGCCTCCGCGGGCGGCGGATCCCCGTACCGGCGGCGGAGCCCCTCGAAGGCCAGCTCGCGCAGGTACTCGCCCTCCGGCCGGCCGTCCGGCGCGGGGTAGCGCGGGATCAGCTGCTTGCCGAGCTCGATCGTGGCATCGCACCGCTCGGCGATCTCGGCCGTGGACGCGATCGCCTCCGGCCACTCAGCGAACGAGGCCTCCATCTCGGCCGAGTCCTTGAGGTAGAACTCGTTGGTGTCGAACGACAGCTTGGGCTGCTCGAGCGTGGACTTGGTCTGCACGCACAAGAGCGCCCGGTGGTTGTCGTAGTCCTCGCGCCTCAGGTAGTGGACGTCGGCCGTGGCCACCAGCGGGCGGCCGACCTCGCGCGCGATCCGGACGATCCCCTCGTTCGCCTTGTCCTGCTCGGGGATCCCGTTCTTCTGGACCTCGAAGTAGACGTTCTCGGCGCCGAAGACGCGCAGCAGGTCGTCCGCGTGCGCGCGCGCCTCGGCCGGGTTGTCGTCGACCAGGCGGCGGCAGAAGCGGGACTGGAGGCAGCCGGTGAGCGCGATCACGCCGGCCGCGTGCCGCTCCAGGAGCGCCATGTCGACGTTGCACTTGCCGCGCTTGTTGCCCTCGAGGAAGCCGGCGCTCGTGAGCTTGACGAGGTTGCGGAGGCCCTCGTCCGACCGCGCGAGCAGCGTGAGGTGGTTGCGCTCGTACCGGACCGCGTCGGACGACAGGTCGTCGCACAGGTAGGCCTCGAAGCCGAGGATCGGCTTGACGTCGTGCTTGGTGCACGCCTTGTAGAGCTCGACCGCGCCGTTCATCACGCCGTGGTCGGTCAGGCCCAGCGCGGGCTGCTCGAACGCCGCCGCCCGCTCGGCGAGCGCGTCGATCTTGCAGGCCCCGTCGAGCAGGGAGTACTCCGAGTGGACGTGGAGATGAACCGCTGGCGGCACGATTTCGATCGTACGCGCGAGGGCGGCTGGAACCATGGGCCCGGCGGGCGTCGAAACCGCTATTTCCGTGGCGGCGCTCCGCCCGAGCGGGGCTGGGCCCCTAGTGCCGCTGGGCGCTGACGACCGTCGTCATCTTTACCGGCTTGCCGGCCACCACGGCAGTCGCGCCGATCGTGGCCTTCTGGCGCTTCTTGAGGAGGGCGTCCGGGCTCGTCCTGTCGCGCGTGTAGAGCGTGACCTCCAGGATCCCGACCTTCGCCGGCAGGCCGGTCAGGGACACCCCGGTCCGGGTCAGGACCACCCGCGGCGCCAGAGCGCTCGGGCGCAGCAGCGTGGCCGTACGGTCCCCCTTGGCCAGCGTCAGGCCGAAGACCGGCTTCCTCCCGCCCGCCACGTAGAGCTGGGCCTGCCCGACCTTCGTGCCGGCGTCGGTGAGCTTGGGCAGCATCGCCGGCGGCACCCGGAAGGTCGCCGCGCCCATCGACGCCCGGCTGTCGATCCGGAGCCGGAGGCCGGTGCCGGTGTCGGTCCGCCACTGGAAGGCGCTCAGGACGTTCGTGCACGGCGCCGTCGTGATGTGCAGCGTCATCCGGTGCGGCCGGCCCTTCCTCGGCGTGACCTTCAGCGCCAGGTCGTGCGCGCTCGCCCTCGCGAACAGCTTGGGCGACAGGCTGAGCGCGTACGGCGCCCTCGTGGGCCGCGAGACGACCTTCTTGTCGAGGATGTACGCGAGGGAGCGCACCTTCGAGCCCGGGATCGTGGCCCTGACCTTCAGGGGCTTCGCCGGCGAGATGTAGTCGGACGCGACGATCTTCACGCCGACCCTGCCGACGCCCTTGATCTTCTGGCGCTTGAAGCCGGTACCCGCCAGCACGCGCTGGCACCGCGAGGGCGACACGAGGCTGTCCGGGAGCGACTTCGTGAGATCCTCGCCCGGGTCGGCCGGCCTGGCGATCACGGCGGCGGTGTCCCCAGACGTCGACTCCCTCGAGCCGTCCGCGTTCGTCGCGGTCACGACCACTCGCATGGCGTGGCCCACGTCCGCGGCGCCGAGCGTGTAGGTGGGGCCGCTGGCACCCGGCACCTCGGTGCACGCGTTGCCGCTCGCGTCGCAGCGCAGCCAGCGGTACCCGTACGCGATCGGGCCGGCGCCGGTCCAGTCGCCGCGCTGCGCGGTGAGCGTCGAGCCCTCGGCCGGCGTGCCCGCGATCGCCGGGCGGCCGCTCGTCACCGGTGCCGTGCCCTCGACCGTGCCGGACACGGAGGTCGCCGCGCTGTCGCTGCCGCCGGCGTTCGCGCCGGTCACGACGCCGCGCACCGTCCGGCCGACGTCGGCTGACGTCAGGACGTAGGCAGCGCCGGTCGCGCCCGGGATGTCGGCGCAGCCCGCCCCCGAGGCGTCGCAGCGCTGCCAGACGTAGGCGTAGCCGATGTCGGGCGTCCCGCTCCAGCCGCCCGGGTCGATCGTCAGCGTCCTCCCGCTCTGGAGCTGGCCCGCGACCGACGGCGCCGTGGTGTTCACGGGCGGCCGCGCCGCGACGACCCCCGTCTGCGGCGACGGCGCGGTCGTCCCGCCGCCCGCGTTGGTCGCGGTCACGCGCACGCGCATCTGGAGCCCGACGTCTGCCGGGCCGAGCTCGTACGTCAGGGCCGTCGCGCCGGGCACGTCCGTGCAGGTCGCCGCGCAGCGCTGCCACTGGTAGTCGTAGGTGATCGTCGGCGCGCCCGACCAGCCGCCACCGTCGGCCGTCAGGGTCTCGCCGTCGCGCGCGACGCCGGACACCGACGGCGCCCCCGTGTTGGTCGGCGGCTCCGGCGTCACGACGGCGGTCGGCGCCGTGGTCGCCGGCGTCGTCCCACCCGCGTTCACGCCCGTCACGACCACCCGGAAGGTCGAGCCGACGTCGGTGGTCACCAGGTCGTAGGTCGTGCCCGTCGCGCCGGCGACGTCGGCGCAGCCCGCCCCCGCGGCGTCGCAGCGGCGCCACTGGTAGAGGTAGCCGATCGTCGGCGTGCCGGTCCAGCTTCCGCGGTCGATGGCGAGGGTGCGGCCGTCGTACGCCAGCCCGCCGATCGAGGGCGGCGACGTGTTCGCCGGCGGCAGCGCCGTGACGACCACGGTCGGGGCCGAGCTCACGGGCGTCCCGCCGGCCGCGTTGGTACCGGTCACGACCACGCGGATCGTCGAGCCGACGTCCGCGGGGGTGAGCGGGTAGGTGGCGCCGGTGGCGCCGGCGACGTCCGTGCAGCCAGAGCCGGCGGGGTCGCAGCGGCGCCACTGGCGCGTGAAGGCGATCGCCGGGGTCCCGGACCACGTGCCGTCGGCGGCGGTGAGCGTGCGCGAGTCCTGCGCGGTGCCCGAGATCG
>DATENL010000156.1:0-12241 GCA_035275105.1 Thermoleophilaceae bacterium | reverse complement strand
GAGTGGATGGCGACCATCCACGCGAACTCGCGCAGGTGGACGTCGTGAAGAAGGCCGCCTTCAAGCTGCAGCCCGTCCTCGAGCTGCGTCGTACCCAGGAGCGCGCGGCGGCGGTCGCCGCGGCGCAGGCCCCGGGCGCCCTGGCCGCGGACGTGGAGGCGAGCCCGGCGCTCAAGCCGGCGTTCCGCACGTCGATCCCCGACTACACGGTCCGCTGCCGCGACGGCGAGCGGGTTCGGCTCGAGATCGAGCCGCCCGACGGCGAGCCGTTCACGCGCTCCGTCGACCTCGCTCCGGGGCGCGCGGCCGCCGTCCGCTTGCGGTTCGCGGAGGGTACGCGCCGCTACCGGATCCGCTGCCTGCCCGAGGACTTCCCGAACTGGCGCACGCACCGTTACGGAACGCCGCAGGCGGGCTGGTACCTGGTCACGCCGAACAAGTCCGAGGGCGCCGGGTACGCCGCGATCTTCGATTCGCACGGCGTGCCCGTCTGGTGGATCCGCCGCACCCCGGCCCCGTTCGCGGCCGACCTGCTCCCGAACGGCAATCTCGTGTGGACCAACTACGTCGCGCTCTCGCCGGTGTCGGACCGCTTCGTCGAGTGGACGCTCGCGGGGCGGAGAAAGCGCAGCTTCGGGACCGTCGGCCCGTCCACCAACCAGCACGACTTCCAACTTCTGCCGAACGGCAACGCGCTGATGCTCACCTACCCCGCCCGCGACCACGTTGACCTCAGGGCCTTCGGCGGCCCCGCGGACGCGACGGTCCTCGACGGGGAGATCCAGGAGGTCGATCCGACCGGCAAGCTGGTGTGGCGATGGAGCTCGCGCGACCACGTGAAGCTCGCCGAGGCCGACCGCTGGATCCGCAACCAGATCGCCCACCCGGTCATCAGGAAGTTCGACGGCACCCCGGTCTACGACCTCGTGCACATCAACGCGCTGGAGCCGAACGGCTCCCGCCTTCTGTTCTCCGCGCGCTACCTCGACGCGGCGTACGCGATCGACCGCCGAAGCGGCGCCATCCGCTGGAAGCTCGGCGGCACCCGGACGCCGCGGAGCCTGACGATCGCGGACGACCCGCTGGCCAAGGTCGACTTCGGCGGGCCGCACGACGTGCGCCAGCCGCGGCCCGGGCTCGTCACGATCTACGACAACGGCGCGCTGCGCGACCGCGACCCGCGCGCCCTCGCGTTCCGGCTCGACCTGGCCGGGCGGCGCGCCGAGCTGGTGCGCGACGTCCGCTTCCCGCGGGTCGGGCGGTCCGTCTGCTGCGGGAGCGCGCGGCTGCTGCCCGAACGCAACTGGGTCGTCTCGTGGGGCAACACGCCGTGGGTCACCGAGCAGACGTGGGGCGGCGAGCCCGTGCTGGCGATCGAGTTCCGCCCGGCCGACGACGAGCTCGCGTCCTACCGCGCGGTGCCGGTGATGCCCGGCACGCTCACCCGCGACCGGCTTCACACGGCGATGCGGGCCATGTACGGCGGTTGACGCCCGCCTCCAAACCTTCTATAACCTGACTTAGATTTTATGCATCCAGATCGTTTCACCATAAAAGCCCAGGAGGCCCTACGCGCAGCGCAGCGGATCGCTGGCGCCCGGCGCAACCCGCAGGTCGCGCCGCAGCACGTGCTCGTCGCGCTCCTCGAGCAGGAGGGCGGCATCGTCGTGCCGGTGCTCCAGCACGTGGAGGCGGACGTCGAGGGCATCCGCCGGCGCGCGAACGAGGCGCTCGACAAGCTGCCGACCGTCACCGGCGAGGCCACGGCGGCGCCGGCGCTCGACGACAGCACCGGCAAGCTGCTCGACGCGGCCGACAAGGAGGCGCGCGGCTTCGGCGACGAGTACGTGTCGACCGAGCACCTCCTGCTCGCCCTCGCGGCGGACCCGCAGGTCGACACCGGCGCCACGCGCGACCAGCTGGCCGACGCGGTCGAGGAGGTCCGCGGCCCGCACCGCGTGACCGACCAGAACCCCGAGGACAAGTACCAGGCGCTCGAGAAGTTCGGCCGCGACCTGACCAGGGCCGCGGAGGACGGCAAGCTCGACCCGGTCATCGGCCGCGACGACGAGATCCGGCGCGTGATCCAGGTCCTGTCGCGGCGCACCAAGAACAACCCGGTGCTGATCGGCGAGCCGGGCGTCGGCAAGACGGCGATCGTCGAGGGGCTCGCCCAGCGGATCGTCTCGGGCGACGTGCCCGACTCGCTGCGCGATCGGCGCGTGATCGCGCTCGACATCGGCGCGCTGATCGCCGGCGCGAAGTACCGCGGCGAGTTCGAGGACCGGCTGAAGGCGGTGCTCAAGGAGATCGCCGAGGCCGACGGCCAGATCATCCTCTTCATGGACGAGCTGCACACGATCGTGGGCGCCGGCGCGGCGGAGGGCGCGGTCGACGCGGCCAACCTGCTGAAGCCGATGCTCGCCCGCGGCGAGCTGCGGGCGGTCGGCGCCACGACGCTCGACGAGTACCGCAAGCACATCGAGAAGGACGCCGCGCTCGAGCGCCGGTTCCAGCCGGTGTACGTCGAGGAGCCGTCGGTGGAGGACGCGATCGCGATCCTCCGCGGGCTCAAGGAGCGCTACGAGGTGCACCACGGCGTTCGGATCCAGGACTCCGCGATCGTCGCCGCGGCGATGCTCTCGCAGCGCTACATCGCGGACCGCTTCCTGCCCGACAAGGCGATCGACCTGATCGACGAGGCCGCGTCGCGGCTGCGCATAGAGATCGACTCGATGCCGATCGAGATCGACGAGGTCGAGCGGCGGGTCCAGCAGCTCGAGATCGAGCTCCAGGCGCTGAAGAAGGAGAAGGACGAGGCTTCCGTCTCGCGTCGTGAGGCGATCGAGCGCGAGCTGGCGGAGCTGCGCGAGCGCTCGGCCGGCATGAAGGCGCAGTGGCAGTCCGAGAAGGACGCGATCGAGGCGATCCGCGAGACGAAGGAGCGGCTCGAGCAGGCGCACCGCGAGGCCGAGCGCGCCGAGCGCGACGCCGACCTCCAGCGGGCGGCCGAGCTGCGCTACGGCGAGATCCCGGAGCTCGAGACGCGCGTGAAGGACCAGGAGGCGCGCCTCCAGGAGCTTCAGGGCGGCTCGACGATGCTCAAGGAGGAGGTCGGCGACGAGGACGTGGCCGAGGTCGTGGCCAAGTGGACCGGGATCCCGGTGTCCAAGCTGATGGAGGGCGAGGTGGAGAAGCTCGTCCACATGGAGGAGCGCCTGCACGACCGGGTGGTCGGGCAGGACGAGGCGGTCGACGCGGTGTCGAACGCGCTCCGCCGCTCGCGCGCCGGGCTCCAGGACCCCAACCGCCCGATCGGCACCTTCCTGTTCATCGGCCCGACCGGCGTCGGCAAGACCGAGCTGGCGCGCGCGCTCGCCGAGTTCATGTTCGACTCCGAGCAGGCGATGGTGCGGATCGACATGTCCGAGTACATGGAGAAGCACTCCGTCTCGCGGCTCGTGGGCGCTCCGCCGGGCTACGTCGGCTACGACGAGGGCGGCCAGCTCACCGAGGCCGTGCGCAGGCGCCCGTACTCGGTCGTGCTGCTCGACGAGATCGAGAAGGCACACCCCGACGTCTTCAACGTCCTGCTCCAGGTGATGGACGACGGGCGGCTGACCGACGGCCAGGGCCGCACCGTGGACTTCAAGAACGTCGTGCTGATCATGACCTCGAACATCCCGGGCGGTCGCGCAGGGGTCGAGGCCCAGTTCAAGCCGGAGTTCGTCAACCGGCTCGACGACATCGTCGAGTTCCACCAGCTGTCCCGCGAGGAGATCGGCCGGATCGTCGAGCTCCAGGTGGCGAAGCTGATCGAGCGGGTCCGCGAGCGTGGCGTGGAGGTCGAGCTGACCGACGACGCGCGGACGCTGATCGGCAACCTGGGCTACGACCCGACCTACGGCGCGCGCCCGCTGAAGCGCGTGATCCAGAAGCAGCTTGTCGACAAGCTCGCGCTGGCGCTCCTGGAGGGCCGCTTCGCGGCCGGCGACACGGTGCGCGTGGACGCGCGCGACGGCGAGCTGGCGTTCGAGAAGGCGCCGGCGGTCGAGCCCGCGGCGGCCTAGGCCCCTGCCGGCGCGCCGTGCCCGTCGCTGCGTCCGAGGTCGTTTTCTGGACGGGTGCCGGAATCTCAGGCGATCCGCCTAGCTCCCTACCGCTTGGAGATCAGCTCACCGAGGTCCTGATCCGAGCCGCATGCGGGGACTCCACCTGGGACGAGATGCTCGGCTACTACGCGCTGGCCGCACTGGTCGACAGCTCGGGACGCGTCAAGAACGCACCGCGACTCGAGTCCGCGGTCGAACACCTCGACCGCGAGCTGCACGGTCGAGCGAGTGCCGCACTGGTCCCCTTGGCGGATGCCGTGCCGAACGACCTGCATGAGTTCTTCGCCGGGCACGTGAGCGCTGGCGGTGTCCACTTCACGCTCAACTTCGACGAACGGATCGAGGCGGCCTGCCAGCATCGCGGCATCCGTGCGCGTCCCGTCGCACTGCACGGTCGGGTCACGCGCAGTGGCGACGAGGGGGTGCGAACCAGGACGAACCTCCTCACGGGTGGATTGACCCCCCCGCACGCGGATCTCGTCGCGCGTGCCCTCGTGTCTCGTGCGGTCCTTGTCTTCGTGGGCTACAGCGGCCGCGACTACTTCGACGTCGACGTCTTCTTCAAGGAGCTCGCCAGCAGTGGGGCCCGCGTGGAACCGCTTCGCGTGGTCTGGCTGGCGCATGCTCCCGGCGCTGGCGCGGGCGACGCTGTCGACTGGGAGAGCGAGCGCGTGATCGACGGTCGACCGATTCTCGAGTCACTCGCGCGGCTCGGGGCCACCGTCGAGTACCGGCGAGCGGACACACGGCACTTCCTCCGGGACCTAGCCCGTGGATGGGGGATCGGACTTCCCGGGGCGACGGCGCCGCCCGTGGCCGCCAGCCGCGACTGGCGGGCGGAGGTCGGGCGCCGAGCGAGCGCCGCGCTTGACGACCGCATCGTCGCGTCGGCGACGCTCTGGGCGTACATGAACCTCGGACCGCCGTTGCTGCGGCTCGACCGCGATCTCGAGGGGCGGACGGACGCCACGGCACGCACGCTGGCGGTGCGCACTGTCGAAGCGCGGCACGACGGCTACAGCCGGGTAGGACGCTACGCCCGGGCTATCGAGCTGGCGCGGGGCATCGGGCATCCGGGTCGGCAGGCGACCGTAATCGGTGCCTACGAGCGGTTGCGCGGGGCGTACGTGCGCGCTTGGCGAAGCCACCGCAGCGCCATGAGGTACTACTCCCTGAGGGCCGGGCGCCTTTCGCACGGGGAGCTTCTTCTCCGCGGCGACGCGTGGATCGAGTACCTCTTTTGGTACTACGGACTACGCCGCGTGCCGGGTGGCGTCCTCCTACGGCTCGCGCGCGCTGCGCTCACGGGAGTGCGCGCATGGCCCCGAGAGTCGGACCCCGTGACGCTCTTCTGGCGCCTGGTCCGGGACTCGGACTACATCCAAGAGCACCCGCACTCGATCGACCAGTTGGGTCGCCTCTACCACGAGCTGCCGGAGTTCCACCGCGGGGGCGAGCTTCCGCCGCAAGTTGCGATCCGCTACGACCGAGGAACCGGGCCATACGTTGAAACCGACAGCTTCATTGGGTCGATCAACCGCGAGCGCGACGCGCTTGCTCGGCGGATCGGCGGGTGGCGCCGGCGCCCTGGGGAACGGGAGCTGCGCTCACACCTCGATCGGGCACGCGCCGTCGAGGACAACCCGGGCGTGGTGAAGGCCACGATCCTTCTGCGCCGCGCGGGGTTCAGGGTCGCGTTTCCACGGGATGCTTGGCGCATCATGGAGTGGACCCGGGCGGTGAGGGTCCGCTACCGGCTGGCGTGGCTCCGCGCTGTCACCGAGGGAGCAGCGCGCCGCGTGGTCATAAGCCTCGGCGGCCCGGCGCCGCGCGGGTCGTAGTACGTTCCCGCGCGTGAGCCCCAAGAAGATGGCGCGCAGCGTGGCCGGCGCCCGGATCGCCTTCGGGATCGGCTTCCTGGCGATGCCCGGCTTGACGGGCCGGGTCTGGATCGGGCCCGACGCCGACCGGCCGGCGGTGAGGCTGCTGACGCAGGCGATCGGCGCGCGCGACCTGGCGATGGGCCTCGGCGCGGTGATCGCGATGAGCCGCGACGCGCCGGCGCGCGGCTGGTTCGAGGCGATCTCGCTCACCGACGCGCTCGACTTCGCGTGCGCTCTCGCCGCGGGCCACCGGATCGCGCCGCTGGCGCGCGCCAACGTGCTCGTCCTCGCCGGCGGCTCGGCGCTCCAGGCCGCCTACGCCGCGTCGGGCGTCGACGACTGACCGGGCCGCCCGGCTAGCAGCCGGCGCCGGGCCTGATCCTGATCGACGAGGACCCGATGCCCTTGCCGCTCTGGCGGAGCCGGAGCCTGTACTTCCCGTCCTCGAGCGGCTTCCCGCTGTTCTTGAACAGGCCAAGGTGCACGGTCCCGTTCGTGTGCTTCCACGACGACGGCTTCTCGAAGACGTCGGTCCCGTCCAGGCTCCAGATCTGGTTGTAGGCCTTGCCCTGCTGCGCGCCGCTGTAGTCGTACGTCGCGATCACCTGGACCACCGTCCGGCCGCAGCGGTCGAAGCTCGCGCCTGGCTCCACGCTGTGCCGCCTGCCGTTCTTCGTCTCGACCTTCCAGGCCTTGAAGTCGGTCTGGACGGCCCCGGCCGCGGCGCCCGGAGCGGCGAGCGCGATCGCCGCCGAGGCGGCCGTCACGAGAACGCGCTTCATGGCCCACACCTAACCGAGCGGTCCGCGCGTGTCAAGCTTGCCTAGCCCGCCGAAGTGTGCGAGAAGTCGTCCTGCATTCCCCGGACCCGGAGGTAGCCGTCTTGCCGCTCTACGTGATGCTCACGACCCTCACCCCTGAGGGCGTCCAGACCCTCAAGAACAACCCCGCGCGGATCAACGAGGTCAACCGCGAGGTCGAGCAGCTCGGCGCGAGCGTGAAGGCCCAGTGGGCGGTCCTCGGCCAGTACGACTTCGTGAACGTGGTCGAGGCGCCCGACGAGAAGACGATGGCCCGCGTGTCGCTCGAGCTCGGCTCGCGCGGGACCGCGCGCTACGAGTCGCTCGCCGCAATCCCGATCGACGAGTTCATCGCCGCTCTGTGAGGGCCCGCCCGTGAAGCGAGTCCTCGTCCTGGGCGGCGGCGGCCGCGAGCACGCGCTCGTCCGCTCGCTGCTGCGCAGCCCGCAGCGGCCCGAGCTGCTCGCGGCGCCCGGCAACGCCGGGATCGCGCGTGACAAGGTCGCGTGCCTGCCGGTGCAGGCGGACGACGTGGACGCCGTCGTCAGGGCCGCGCGCGACGAGGGCGCCGACCTCGTGGTGGTGGGCCCCGAGGCGCCGCTCGTGGCCGGAGTCGTGGATGCGCTGGCCGAGGAGGGGATCGCCGCGTTCGGCCCGAGCGCCGCGGCCGCGCGGATCGAGGGCTCGAAGACGTACGCGAAGGAGCTGATGCGCGACGTCGGCGTGCCGACCGCGTCGTACATGGTGCTGAGGAGCCGCGAGGAGGCCGAGGCCCAGCTGCCGTGCGCGTCCTATCCGGCCGTGCTCAAGGCCGACGTGCTCGCCGGCGGCAAGGGCGTGATCATCTGCGAGGGTGAGGCCGAGGCCCGTGCGGCGGCCGAGCTGTTCTTCGGGGAGCGGCGCTTCGGCGACACGGAGGTCGTGCTCGAGGAGTTCCTGGTGGGCGAGGAGCTCTCGCTGCTCGCGCTGTGCGACGGCGAGCGGGCGGTTCCGATGGCGCCGGCCCAGGACTACAAGCGGATCTTCGACGGCGACGAGGGCCCGAACACCGGCGGGATGGGCTCGTACTCGCCGGTGCCGGGGTTCGACCCCGAGCACGCCCGCGCGCTGGCGCTCGCCGTCCACCAGCCGATCGTCGACGAGCTGAAGAAGCGCGGGACGCCCTACCACGGCGTCCTCTACGCGGGCCTGATGATGACCGCCGAGGGCCCGAAGGTGCTCGAGTACAACTGCCGCTTCGGCGATCCCGAGACGCAGGCGATCCTGCCGCGGCTGCGCTCGGACCTGCTCGACCTGCTCGAGCGGAGCGCCCGGCCCGGCGGGCTCGAGGGCGTGACGATCGAGTGGTCCTCGCAGTGGGCCGTAACGGTCGTGCTCGCCTCGCGCGGGTACCCGGACTCGTCGTCGAAGGGCGACCTGATCAGCGGGCTGCGGGCGATCGACTCGATCCACACGGAGCTGCTCCATGCGGGCACCGCGGAGCGGGACGGCGAGCTCGTCACGGCGGGCGGGCGCGTGCTCAACGTGACCGGGATGGGCGAGACGCCGGGGGCCGCGCGCGACAGCGCCTACGCTGCCGCGGACCGAATCGCCTTCGATGGCAAGCAGCTTCGACGCGACATTGCGGCTCGTGCCGTGGAGAAAGGAGACGAATGAGTGAAGGGGTAGAGCGAGGCGCCGCCGCGCCGATGACCGAGACCGAGGTCGAGGACCAGTTCGCGGAGCTGGACGTCGACGCTCCGCTGGTCGGCATCGTGATGGGCTCGAAGAGCGACATGCCGACGATGGAGAAGGCGGCGAAGGAGCTGGAGGAGCGCGGGATCCGCAACGAGATCCGCGTGATGAGCGCGCACCGCGACCCCGACACCGTCGCGGACTACGCGAAGAACGCCCGCATGCGCGGCCTGCGCGTGATCATCGCCGGCGCGGGGCTCGCCGCCGCGCTGCCCGGCGTGGTGGCCGCCCACACCGACCTGCCGGTGATCGGCGTCCCGCTCACGAGCGGAACCTCGGTGGCCGGCGGCCTCGACGCCCTCCTGGCGATCGCCCAGATGCCGCCCGGCGTCCCGGTCGCCTGCGTGGGCGTCGACAACCCGAAGAACGCCGCGGTGCTGGCGGCCCGGATCATCGGGTAGCCGGCGGCCGCGCCGCCGCAACAGCCGAATGCACCGAGGTCGCTTTGGTCACTTGACCGCTATATGCGCAGTGAAGTGACCAAAGCCCGTCCGAGCCCGCCGTTATCGCGCCCGCCGGCGGTATCGTCAATGACGTGATCGCGCGCTACACGCGCCCCGAGATCGGGGCTGTCTGGACCGACCAGGCGCGCATGGAGGCATGGCGCCGGGTCGAGGTCGCCGCCTGCGAGGAGATGCAGGGTCCGACCGCCTCTGACCTCGACGCGATCCGCGCGGCGACCTTCACCGTCGAGGCCGTCAACGAGCGCGAGAAGGTCACCGACCACGACATGGCCGCGTTCGTCGACGTGCTGGCCGAGTCGGCCGGGCCGCCGGGCCGCTGGATCCACTTCGGGCTCACCAGCTCGGACGTGCTCGACACCGCCCTGGCGCTCCAGATCCGCTCCGCGGGGGAGATCGTCCTCGCGGGCGCCCGCGAGCTGATCGCGGCCCTGGTCGAGCGCGCCCGTGAGCACCGCGACACGCTCTGCGTGGGCCGCACCCACGGCGTGCACGCCGAGCCCACCACCTTCGGCGTCAAGCTCGCCGGCTACGCGTTCGAGGCGCACCGCAACGCCCAGCGCCTGGAGCGCGCGTTCGACCAGGCGGGCGTCGGCGCGATCTCGGGCGCGGTCGGCACCTACGCCGCCACCTCGCCGGACTTCGAGCGCCGCGTGCTCGACCGCCTGGGCCTCCGCGCGGAGGACGTGTCGACCCAGGTCGTCGCGCGCGACCGCCACGCCGAGCTACTCCAGGCGATCGCGCTCGCCGGCGCCGGCCTCGAGCGGCTCGCCACCGAGATCCGCCACCTCCAGCGAACCGAGGTGCGCGAGGTCGAGGAGCCGTTCCGCGCGGGCCAGAAGGGGTCGTCGGCCATGCCGCACAAGCGCAACCCGATCGTGTCCGAGCGGATCTGCGGGATCGCGCGGCTCTTGCGCGGCTACTCACAGGCGGGCGTCGAGAACGTGGCGCTCTGGCACGAGCGCGACATCTCGCACTCGTCGGCCGAGCGCGTCGCCCTGCCGGACGCCACGATCCTGATCGACTACGCCCAGCACCTGGCCGTGCGCGTGGTGCGCGGGATGACCGTGCGCGCCGACCGGATGCAGGAGAACCTCGACGCTACCCACGGCGCCCTCTACTCGCAGCGCGCGCTGCTGGCGCTGGTGGAGCGCGACCGCTCCCGCGACGAGGCGTACCGGATCGTCCAGGAGGCCGCCCAGCGCGCGTGGGACACCGGCACGCCGTTCCGCGAGCTGTTGGCGGAGGCCGCGCCGGAGCTCGACCTCGACGCGATCTTCGACCCCGGCGCCTTCGTCAGGACCGCCGAGGAGATCGTGGGCCGCCTGGACGCGCTCGAGCGCGACGGGGTTGCGGCCGGCTCGGCGCCTCGTTAGCGGCTGCGAGACCGTCACCCGCGTGCCCTAGGGGCGCCGGCGCTCGCCCGCGCCGAGGGTTGGCGCAGAGCGCTACGCGCACCTAGACTGGATCGGTGAGGGTTGCGGGAGCTCGCACAGGCATCTTCGCGCGCGCGGTCGCGGCGCTCGCGGGCGCGCTCGCGCTGACCGCGCCGGCCGCCGCCGCCTCGACCGTGCCCGTCGACGTCCTCGGCGGCATCGGCGACCAGCACGTGGTCTTCCCGCCCTACCAGGGCGACTACAACCCGCCGGGGGCGACCGTGGCCGACGCCGGGGACGTCGACGGCGACGGCGTCGAGGACACCGTGATGGTGCTCGACGGCCCCGACGCGGCCGCGTGGATCACCTTCTCGCCGACCGCGCTGCCGTCGACGACCGCGGCCGGCGAGCCCGGCTGGAGCGGCATGCGAATCAACGGCGCCTACTGGCAAGCGGTGGCCGCTATGGGCGACGTGAACGGCGACGGGCTCGGCGACGTGGCCGTGTCGACCAGCAGCGACATCTTCGTCGTCTTCGGGCGCGCCGAGGGCGGGACCGTCGACCTGAACGACCTCGGCGACGGGGGCTTCCACATCGACAACGTCTCGATGAGGGCCGGATACGGATTTGGAACCGGATCCGGCGGCTCCGCATGGGAGAACACCGTCATCGCCCCGGCGGGCGACCAGAACGGGGACGACCGGACGGATCTCGCCTTCGTGGACGGCAACGACGTGAAGGTGGCCTACACGCCCTCGGACCCCGCCGGCGCGACTGTCGACGCGTCGAACCTCGGCACCGGTGGCTTCACGCTCGACACGGGCGGCACCTCGAACTTCGGCCAGTCTCCCTACGTGGGGCGGCTCGGGGACCTGAACGGCGACGGGCGCGAGGACCTGCTCGTCGCGTGGACGTCGCGGGCGGTGGGCGTCGTCGCGCCGGGCGCCGGCGCGGTGGTCGACCTCGACAAGGTCGCCGACGACGGCGTCGGGTTCGAGCTCGACGCGCCGGACAGCTACGTCGAGAACGGCATCGCGGTGGGCGACCAGAACGGCGACGGGCGCCGCGACGTGGCGCTCGTCGTGGTCCAGGGCGCCGAGCGGCTGCTCGCGCTCGCCTACTCGCCCGACCTCGGCGTCCAGCGCACGATCCTGCCGGCGGTCGCCGGCGAGGGAGAGGTCTTCGACGTCTACAACGGCAACGTCATCGACGTGGGCGACCAGGACGGCGACGGGCGGGCCGACGTCGCTTTCTCCGACGTCGTGCGGTTGAGCGGTACCGGCGAGATCGCCCCGATCAACCCGGCCGGCCCGGGCGGAGCGCTCTTCCTGACCGCCGGAAGCATCATCGTGGGCTCGCTCGAGGACCGCAACGGCGACGGCAAGCGCGAGCTCGTGGCCGTCCACGCGGATCCGTTCAACATGGAGGCGCCGCCGTACTACGCGACCTGGATGCTTGACGTGTTCCTCAGCGCGGCGAGGCCCGTCCCCGAGGAGGTGAAGCCGCCGGTCGACACCGGCGACCTGATCGAGTTCGACGCGACGTTCGAGACGGCCCCCGAGGAGGGCATGCGGTCGCTCGCGGCGCGCGCCTCAGTCGAGTTGACCAGGCCTGACGGCAAGACCCTCACTAGGGTCGCGCCGAAGCTCATCGCGGCGAACCACGTGACCACGCGGGCATCCGTGAAGGTCGACCCGGACGCCGTGGGGCTCGTCCCAGGCGGGACCTACACCTTCCGGCTGGTGCTCGAGAACGGCCGCGGCCTGGTGGGCAGGACCGCGAAGCGCTCGTTCGTCTTCCGCGCGCCCCGCGTTCGCAGGGGCACCGCGGCGGCCGACCGGCTGATCGGGGGCGCCGGCGCGGACGTCCTGCGCG
>DATENL010000155.1:0-12296 GCA_035275105.1 Thermoleophilaceae bacterium | reverse complement strand
GCTCGGGCCGGAACCTGCCGCGGCGGCTGGCCGTCCAGGGGCTCGGTCGCAGGCGCGCGCGGGTGCGGCTCGCCGGGCGGACCAGCTCCGGCCGCCGGGTCGGAGCCAGCCGCGGCTATCCCGCCTGCGACTGACGCACCTCCCTATCGTCCATCCGGGACCGCGATGGAACGCAAGTGGTGGACACTCCTGGGAGTCTGCGTGGCGACGTTCATGCTGCTGCTGGACGTCACGATCGTCAACGTCGCCCTGCCGAGCATCGAGCGTGAGCTGCACGCGGGGCTGACGAAGCTCCAGTGGGTCATCGACGCCTACACGCTGGTGCTGTCGGCGCTCATCCTCAGCGCCGGGGCGCTCGCCGACCGGGTCGGGCGGCGGCTCGTGTTCTCGCTCGGGGTCGGGGCGTTCACGGTCGCGTCGCTCCTGTGCGGGTTCGCGCCCAACGCGACCCTGCTCGACGTGGCGAGGGGGCTCCAGGGCATCGGCGGGGCCGCGATGTTCGCCACGTCGCTGGCGCTGATCGGGCAGGAGTTCCGCGGCCGCGAGTTCGGGACCGCGATCGCGGCCTGGGGCGCGACGGTGGGCGCGGCGGTGGCGGCCGGACCGCTCATCGGCGGCGTGCTCACGGAGGGCCTGGGCTGGGAGTGGATCTTCTTCGTCAACGTGCCGGTCGGTGCGGTCGCCCTTGCCCTCGCGCTGCGCGGGATGCACGAGTTCCGCGACCCCGACGCGCGCGGGCTCGACCCCGGTGGCCTGATCACCTTCTCGACGGCGTTCGGCCTCCTTGTCTTCGGCCTGCTGCGCGGGAACGCCGAGGGCTGGGACAGCGCCCTGATCCTCGGGTCGCTCGTCGGCTCCGTGGTGCTGCTCGCCGCGTTCGTCGCGATCGAGCGGAGACAGGAGCGCCCGATGCTCGATCTCTCGCTGTTCCGCCGCCCGGCCTTCGTCGGCGTCTCGTTCGGCACGCTCGCGATCGGGGCGGGGATGTTCTCCATCCTGCTCTTCGTGTCGATCTACTTCCAGGACGTGCTCGACTACTCGCCCTTCAAGGCGGGGCTGCGCTTCCTGCCGCTGACGCTGCTGATCTTCATCGTCCCGATCGTCACGCGCGGGCTGGCCGGACGCGTGCCGCCGCGGGTGATGCTCGGCGGCGGCCTGGCGCTCGTCGGGCTCGGCCTGCTGCTGATGCACGGCCTGGAGCGCGGCTCCGGCTGGACGGCGCTGCTGCCCGGGATGATCGCCGCCGGCGTCGGCATCGGGCTGGCGAACCCGGCGATCGGCACCACCGCCCTCGGCGTCGTGGAGCCGAACCGAAGCGGGATGGCGTCGGGCTTCAGCAACACGTGCCGGCTCGGGGGCGTGACGATCGGGGTCGCGGCGCTCGGGGCGATCTTCGAGAACCGGATCGACGCGAAGCTGGCGGAGCTCGTGCCGCACGTGCCGCCCGGGCTCGGGACCTCGGTGGCGGCCCGGGGGACCAACGGCGTGCCCGCGCGTTTCGCGGGCGCCGCGCGGGAGGCCTTCGTCGCCGGGTTCAACGAGATCCTGCTGGTCGGCTCGGCGACGGTTCTCGTAGGCAGCGTCGCGGTGCTGCTGCTGATCAGGGCGCGCGACTTCGTGAGCGCGCGTGAGCCGGCCGCCGCGCCGGCCGAGGCCTAGCCACGACCGGCTAGAGTCGACGTCGTAGTGCGTACCCCCGTCAGGCCCGCAGGTAGGACACTCGCGACCATCGCATGCGCGGCGATCGCGCTGCTCGCCGCCGCCGGCGACGCCTCCGCCGCGGCTCCGCGCTACCTCGCGCTGGGCGACTCCGTGACGTTCGGCTACCAGGAGCAAAACGTCCAGCCGCCTCCCACCTACAAGAGGCCCGAGACCCTCCAGGGCTACCCCGAGCACATGGGCGCCGCGCTCGACCTGCGGGTCGCCAACGCCGCGTGCCCGGGCGAGAGCTCCGCGAGCTTCATCGACCCGACCGCGCAGAGCTTCGGGTGCGAGAACTACCCCGGCGCGCCGAACGTGGGCTACCGGCGGTTCTATCCGCTGCACGTGAGCTACAAGGGCAGCCAGCTCGCGTACGCGACGTCGTTCCTGAAGCAGCACCCGCGGACGCGGCTCGTCTCGCTGATGATCGGCGCGAACGACCTCTTCATCTGCCAGGCGACCACGAGCCACGCCTGCACGAGCCAGGCGGAGCGCGAGGCGGTTCTGACCAAGGTCACGAAGAACGTCCGCCGCATCGTCTCGGCGATCCGCAACAAGGCCGGCTACGACGGCCAGCTCGTGATCGTGCACTACTTCTCGCTCGACTACTCGAGCCCTCAGGTCAACGCCACCGTGCGCGCCCTCAACGCGGCCCAGGACGCCGGGGCGAAGGGATTCCGCTTCGACGTCGCCAACGGCTTCGAGCAGTTCCGCCGCGGGTCGGCCAAGGCGGGCGGCAGTCCGTGCCGGGCGGGCCTCTTGACCCAGCTCAAGGGCGGCGGCTGCGGGGTGCATCCGAGCTACGCGGGCCAGGGCCTGCTCGCGCTCGCGGTCGAGCGGCCGTTCAGCCGCTAGACCGCACCAACCTCAGAGCTGCTTCTTCACCACGATCTTCATGTTCATGCCCGAGTGGACCGTGCAGGTGAGCTGCCACGTGCCCGTCTTCTTGAACGTGTGCCCGTAGGTGCCCTCGCGCTTGATCTTCGATCGGAACTCGCTGGGACCGAGCGCGACCACCACGTTGTGCCGGCCCTCACCGCGCCACGTCCAGGTGACCCGCGTGCCCTTCTCGATCTTCAGCGAGCTGGGCTTGAAGAAGTCGTCCTTCACGGCCACGCCGCGATCGGCGGCGAGGCTCGGCGCGGTGCCGAGCACCGCGACCGCGACGGCCGCCGCCGGGAGGCCGCGCCGCAGCATCACTTCTCCACGCGGAAGGCTCCGCGCATGAACGGGTGGATCCGGCAGAAGTACGTGTACGTGCCCGCGGCGAGCCCCTTCGGCGTGGACCACTTGATCGTGCCGGCCGCCGGCGTGCCGTAGCCGAGCTCCTTCGAGTCGAACTTGGCGTTGCCGTCGGCGAGCGGATAGGCCACGCCCGTCGAGCGGTTGCAGGGCCGCTTGCAGGCGGTGATTGTGTGGAACGCCGCCTTCGAGTAGGGGATGTCGGAGGCGGCGTCGTAGTTGGTGAACTCGATCGAGTTGCCCCTCTTCACCACCGGCGGGCGTCCGGCCTTGCCGCTCCCGTTGAGGTCGCCGCGGCCGTAGCCGAAGTCCTTGATCCCGACGCTGTTCGTGCGGAAGCCGTTGGCGAGCTTGCTCGCGTCCGGGAGCGGGAACGGGTCGCCGCCGTGGTTGTTGTTCTCGGGCAGATGGCCGTGCGTCAGGAGGCCGCTGGTGTCGACCTGGCCCTCGAACGGGTCGACGGAGTTCGGCTGGGTGCCGTTGGCGTACCAGACGACCGTGATCCCCATCGACTCGTACCAGGACGCCCTGCTGGTGTCGTAGGTGACGTGGGTGCTGAGCCTGTCGCCCGGCTTGAGCGCGATCTTCCAGCTCGGCTTCGTCGCCGTCATCGAGACGTCCCACGACACGGCGCCGGCCGGCTCGAAGTACTTGGCCTTCGACCGGAACAGCAGCTTCCTCTGCCCGTTGCGGGTGACCTTCAGGTCGTTGTAGAGGCCGCCGGGATGCAGGTGCCCCGCGGTGCCGATCAGCGTGATGGCGTTCGACACCTTGCTCGACTGCGCGAAGCCGATGTTGTTCCTGGCCGAGCCGCGGGCCTGATCGGGGAAGGTGAACTTGCCGTTCGTGCCGCGGCCCTTGATCGCGTCGAAGACGGGGTACGTCTTCAGACCCGCGACGTCGAGCCAGAGCGGGTGGGCGCGGGTGATGCTGGCGGCGGCGGGCGCGGTGTCCGGCACGAAGTCGATGTCGTAAGTCAGCTTCACGCTCGTGGGCGTGGGCGTGAGGTTGTGGATCATGTAGTTGAGGGTCCAGTTGTCGCCGGGGTCGCTGTGGAAGCCGTAGCCCTGCGGGAAGTTGAGCGACGTCTTCTCCTCACCGGCCGCAAGCGTCGGCAAGCCGTTGATCAGCCAGACGCCGTGGTGGAGGTGGATCACGTCTACCCGCGGGACCTTGCCCGACCCCGTGTAGATGAGGTTCGGCCGGAAGCGGGTGATGTAGCCGGGGACCTGCGGCTTGAGATCGCTGGCGGGCCGGTAGTCGATCGTGTTCTGGCCCGGCTCGATCGGGAGCGGCCCGGAGTCGTAGTGCAGGTGCTGCACGCCGGGATAGCTCGCCACCGGCGTGTACTGGGCGGTCGAGATCTTCGCGCCTGGCAGCGCCATCGCGGGCGAGGCCGAGCAGGCGAGGACAACAGCCGACGCGAGCGAGAGGAGCACTGCGCGCCGCATCCTGCGGCGATCGTGGGGCCAGACCACTCTTCGAGGATAGTGGCGCGAGCGCGCAGCGACCGCGGGCGCCGCGCCAAATGTGGTACGAACGCGTCACGCAGCGGACCCACCACCGAGAGCGAGCCACCACGTCAACCACGCAACCAACCAAGGCGCTCGTCGACGCCGTCGAGCGAGCCGGCGCCCTCGACTCCCCCGGCAAGGCGCTGGGCAAGAGGCTTCGCGGCCTGGTCGGGCCCGGCGCGGTCAAGGACGCGCTCAGCGGCACCTGGCTCGGGCACGCCGTCCACCCTCCGCTCACGGACGTCGTGATCGGCTCGTTCCTCGGCGCGAGCATCCTCGACGTCACGGCGCCGAGCAGCGGCGAGGCGTCGGAGCGGCTGCTCCAGGTCGGGCTGCTCGCCGCGCTGCCGACCGCGGTCACCGGCGCCAGCGACTGGGCCGACACAGAGATCGCGGACGAGCGCGTCCGCCGCGTC
The DNA here is from genome assembly GCA_035275105.1 of Thermoleophilaceae bacterium. Lineage (GTDB taxonomy): Bacteria > Actinomycetota > Thermoleophilia > Solirubrobacterales > Thermoleophilaceae > AC-37. The sequence continues at coordinate 7,423 of DATENL010000155.1, read as the reverse complement.
GGTCTCGTGCACGCGGCGGTCAACGTGTCGGCGCTTGCCCTCGCGGCGGGGTCGCTGATCGCGCGCCGGCGCGGCTCGCTCGCCACCGGCCGCGCGCTCGCGGCGGCCAGCAACGGCGCGCTCGGTGCCGGCGGCCTCCTGGGCGGCCACCTGTCGTTCACGCGCGGCGTCGGCCCGAACCAGACGGCGTTCGACGCCGGTCCCGGCGACTGGACGCCGGTCGCCGACGCGGGCGACCTGCCGGACGGAGAGCTCGTCTCGAAGGTCGCCGGCGAGACCCCCGTCCTCCTCGTGCGGCACGGGGACGGCGTCCACGCCATCCACGACCGGTGCTCGCATCGAGGCTGCTCGCTAGGCGACGGCGAGCTCGACGGCCACGTGGTCACGTGCCCGTGTCACGGATCGCAGTTCGACGTCCGCGACGGCTCCGTCGTGCGCGGACCGGCGACCGCGGAGCAGCCGGCGTTCGACACGCGCGAGTCCGACGGACGCGTCGCGGTCAGGCTTCAGGGCGCCGGCTGACCCGGTCGGGCCTGAGCAGCTTCCGCCGCGTCTGCCGCAGGCGCGGGCGGACGCTCGACTCGAACGCCAGCCTCAGCCGGCCGCGGGGCGTGTCCGGGAACGCCGTCACCTCGATCCGCTCGCGCATGTCGCGCGCCCAGCGGTGCTTGTACGGCTCGTCGTAGCCGAGGAACTCGTACGAGGACAGGCGGCTCGCGAACGAGCGCGCCAGCGCTTCGTACGTGAGCAGCTGGCCTGGGCCGAAGCTGCGGTACACGGGGTCGAAGCCGCTCTTGAGCGGGTACTCGACGCCCTCGCAGTCGAGCGCGAACTCGGTGGCGACCGCGCGCCCGCCGTGGCGCAGGAACGAGATCCTCAGCCAGCCGCGGTCGGCCGCCCACGCGGCGATCTGCGCGTAGAAGCCGACGCTCTCGGCGCGCGAGACGATCGCGGTGCCCTGGGCCGCCTTCCAGCCTGAGGCCTCGAGGGCGACGAACTCCTCGAGCGCGCTCTCGAGGCCGTCGCCCGTGGAGTGCACCTCCACCGCGACCTCCGCGCGGTCCTCGAGCCGGCGCCGGCAGCGGGAGAGCTCCTTCAGGAGCTTGCGGCTGAGCGTCGTCCGGTAGTCGTCCCACGCCCCGTCCGTGCGCACGTACGGCGACTGCGCTATCGCCCGCTTCGACACGTGCCAGCCGCGCGTCGCGAGCGCCGCCTCGAGCGCGCGGAACCACTCGGAGCCGGGGTCCACGGCCCGGAGCGTGAACCCGTGCGAGGCGCGGTCGAGCAGCCGGTCCGCGAGCGCCGACGCCGCGTCCGCGTCGAGCACCACCGCACCGAACAGCGGGGTGTGGCTGTTGGCCGGCGAGCGGAGCGTCCCGCGCCTGCGCTCGACCGGCAGGACGCCGACCAGGCGGTCGGCGCGACGCACGGTGACCAGCTCGAGGGTCCCGGTGCCGTAGCTGCGATGCCACGCGTCGATCCAGCCCGGTCGGAGGAACGGGGGCGCCCCCGCGGCCTCCGCGAGCGCGTCCCAGTCGTGCCGAACCGCGGCGGGCGCATCCGCGCGCCGGCGCGGGATGCGCGTCACCGCCCGCGTCGCCATCAACCTCGCTCGTCGTCGGGCGCGTCCGCCACCGGGTCGATGTCCGCCTGCACCTCGACGTCGAGCGCAGGCCCCCGCGAGCCGCGGCTGAACCGCCGGGTTCTCGGGTCGTGGGCCTGGGCGCCCAGGAACGGGCCCTTGGTCGCCTTCGCCCCGGCGTTGCGCGGCTTGTCCGCGACGACGAACGCGGGACCCAGGTGTCGCCCGACGAGACGCAGCACCCACGCGTCGCGCGACTCGCTGTAGCGAAACAGCGGCGATAGGGCGCGCAGCGTCCGCCCGTTGACCTCGTGTCGCGGCCTCCTTGCCGTACGCACGTGCCCACCCTAACCGCTGACGTCAAGCCCGCGCGCAGGTGATCTTGCAGCGGTCCGGGAGCTCCCGCTCGTCACCGGAGGCGGCGAACTGGAAAGCGCCGCGTGGTAAGTATGTAGTCGTGCTGGGTGGGGTCGCGGGAGGCAGAGGACGAGGCGGGCGCGGAGCGCGCCTGCTGCTCGGAGCGCTGCTGCTGCTGGCGCTCGGGCCGGCATCGAGCGCCTCGGCCGCCCGCCACCCGGTCCTGTTCGTGCACGGCATCGAGGGGACCGGCGCCCAGTTCGAGTCCCAGGCGCTTCGGTTCACGAGCAACGGCTACCCGCACTCGTGGATCGACGAGGTGGACTACGACTCCACGCGCGCCGTCGGCGACCGGAGCCAGGTGCACGCGCAGATCGACGCGAAGGTCGCCGAGCTCAAGCGGCGCACGGGCGCGAAGAAGGTCGACCTCGTCGGGCACTCGCTCGGCACGAGCGTCTCACACGACTACCTCACCGACCCGGAGCTGGGCGCGAAGCGACGGGCGAGCATCGCTCACTACGTGAACATCGACGGACAGTCGGAGAACCCGGGCGTGCCGACGCTGGCGCTGTGGGCCGGCCGCCGGGAGGGCACGACGACCGGCGACGCCACCGGGCGCCACATGGACGGCGCGAAGAACGTGACGATCGCCAACCAGACCCACGTGCAGACGTGCACGTCGGGGCGGTCGTTCGTCGAGATCTACCGCTTCCTCACCGGCAGGCTCCCGGCGCACAACATCGTCCGCCAGAAGGGCTCCATCAGGCTCGCCGGGCGGGCGCTCACGTTCCCCCAGAACGACGGTCTCGCCGGCGCCACGATCGAGGTCTGGGCGCTCGCGCCGAACGGCCACCGCGCGACCAAGAGCCCGCAGTCGACGCTTCGCATCTCCGACGCCTCGGCGGGCGGCGGCAACTGGGGACCGATCTCGGTAACCGCCGGCCGGCGCTACGAGTTCGCGATCGTGCAGAGCGGCAAGCCGACGCTGCACACGTACTACGAGCCGTTCGTGCGCAGCGACCACACGCTGCGGCTGCTCGCCTCCGACGCGCTCACGGTCTACGCCGGCAACCGCCCCGGCGCCGAGTCCGCGGTGCACATCCGCTACAAGGAGCTCTGGGGCGACGTGCCGCGCCATACCGACGTGCTGCGAATCAACGGCACGAACATCTGCACGGCGGACCTGTGCCCGTGGACCAAGCAGGTGAACGCCTACTTCGCGTTCGACGTCAACCGCAACGGCAGCACGGACTTCACGACCGACCCGGTCGTGGGGAGCCTCCCCTTCATCCAGGCCGCCGACGTCTTCATCCCGGCCAGCGCTACCGCCGCGGGCACGACCACGTTCCAGCTTCGCTCCCGCGGGGCGGGGCCGGTGCGCACGGTGAAGACGCCGAACTGGGACTCGGTGAAGGACGGCGTGATCGTCGACTGGCGCGACTACGAGCCGCGCGAGGTCGAGGCGCCCGGCTAACGCGGCCCGGCCGGCCGTCCGCAGCCCGGCCGCTTCGCCAGACCCCCGTCGCTCTTGACGACTCCAAGGCCGTTCGTGCTCCTCTGAGCGGGCTTGGGCGCCCCGGCGTGGCCCCACCAGTCGCGCTTGGCGACGACCGGAAGGTTCGTCGCCTCGACGTCGGCCGAGCCGTTCCCGTACAGGCAGTTGCCGCCCTGGCTCCCGAGGGCGCCGCCGCCGACGTCGAGCTTCACGTCCGGGATCCCGTCGATCCCCGACGCCTGGGTCTCGAACGAGGCGCCCGGCTCGCCGTTGCCGGAGATCCTCGTGCCGGAGATCCTGATGTGGAGGCGGTCCATCGGGGTGTCGTTGGCCACGTGGAGGCCGTACTTGGCGTTGCTCTCGATGACGCTGTCGCGGATGTCGGCCACGAGCGCCTTGGCCGGACCGCTTCCGTTGCCGTCGCCGACGTTGCTGCTGAAGCTGATGCCGTTGTTGCAGTTCCTGAACACGGACCGCCTCACCACCAGCGTCGTGCTGTTCCCGGCGCCGTTGTGCCCGCCCACCATGCAGTCGCCGATGTTGAACGGGATCGGATTCGAGCCGCCGTCGCTCGAGCCCGGTGGGTTGCCGCCGCGGACGCTGGTGCCGTCGGCCACGACGTTGTCGGCGACGAACCGCATGGTCGAGCCGCTGCCGAGGTTCCCCTCCTCGAACATGTCCCCCACGCTGTCCGTGAACGTGCTGTTGCGGAGGTTCGCGACGATCGTCCCGTCACCGGTCGAGACGATCGTCTCGAATCCGTTGCACGACGTCCCGCCGATCGCGTGCGCGAACTTGTTGTGGTTCACGGTCTCGTAGATCCGCCCCGACCCGGCCGTGTTCGCGAACTGCCCCTCGCAATCCGCGTCCGGGCTCCCGATGTGCGTCTGCGTGTTGCGGTCCTGGCTCACGCGCAGCACCGCGGAGTCGAGCGCCTGCATGCCGATCGCGAGAACGGAGCCGATCGCTCCGCGGCCGGAGCCCGCCTCGCCCTGGCCGATGTGCGTCACGGTGTTGCGCCTGAGCGTCGCCCGCAGCCTCGAGGTGCCCATCCCCCTGACGTCGATCCCGTCCGCGCAACTCGAGTCGTGCACGTGGTTGCGCTCGATGTCGACCCTCCCGGCGGCCCTGCGGCCGTCGACCATGATCGCGGCCCAGCCGTTCTGGGGCGCGACGGCGGGCGAGGCCGGGATCATCACGCCCGGGATCCCGGTCGGGACGTTGAACGGCTGAACCAGGAACCCGTCCGTGCACGAGGTGTTCCCGCCGGAGAGGTCGTTCCCGACGACCCGCACCCCCACGGTGTCGATCCCGTAGATGCCGCCTCTGTGGGCGCCCCTCACGACCACGTTGCGCACCGTGGCGTTCCTGGCCAGACGGATCGCGTCGCCCGCGAGGTTCTCGCCGCTCCGGTTGGTCAGGGCCGGTAGCCGCTTCAGGCGCTTCGTGCGGCCGGCGACGCCAGAGCCCGCGCCGACCAGTCGCTGCCGCGGCTTCAGCCGGATGCCGCCGTCGAGCGGGGCGGCCTTCCGGGGCGAGCGCAGGATCACGATCCTGTCGCCGGCCCGCGAGGCTCGCTGCACCCTCGCCAGTGAGCGGAACGGCGACTGCCGGGAGCCGTTGCCCCCCGCGCCGGCGGTCGCGCTCACGTACCACGTCCTCGGGGACGCCTTCGCAGGCTTCCCCGCCGCGGGCGGCGCCGGCGCGGCGAGGAGCGCCGCACCGGCTGCCGCGACCACGAGCCGGCGGCACGTCAGGCGTCGCGTCACACGGGCATTGTGCCGGCTCAGGGGCCGCGCAGCACCAGCGTCTTGATCGGACCGCCGGCCGTGAGGTGTAGGCCGACCGCCCACATCTCGGACGTGTTGGTGATCCGCGCGACGGCTCGCAGCAGGTTGTCCGCCGTCCCGACGTTCGGCGTGGCCACGGTCGCCCAGCTCGCGCCGCCCCACCGCAGGCCGAGCGTCCGGTCCGCGCCGCCGCCGGCCACGTCCTGGAACGTCCCGACGGCGGTGACCGCCGCCGGCCCGGTGGCGGCGACACCCCTGAGGCTGTCCTGATCGCCCCTGTTCGGCGTGCTCGCCGGGCTCCAGCTCGTCCCGTCCCAGTGCAGCGCCAGCGTGCGGGTGCCCGGCGGAACCCCGGTGTTGCCCTTGTCCAGGCCCTTCTGGCCGACCGCCCAGAGGTCGTCGACGCCCGCCCTCGTGATGGCGTGCAGGACGTTCACGTTCGGGTCCGGGTTGGGCGACGGGACGACCGACCAGGCTGCGCCGTCCCAGTGGATGACGAGCGTCGAGTTGCCGCTGTCGCCTACCGCCCAGACGTCGTTCGAGGCGACGGCCTTGATCCCGCGCAGCCGGCCGACGGACCCGACCGGCGGGAGGGCGGCCTGGGTGCACGTCGCCGCGTTGCAGCGCAGCGCGAGCGGGTGGCCGTGGCCGTCGTCGCCCACGGCCCAGGCGCCGCCGAGCCCGTCACGACTGACGGCGCGCAGCTCTCCGGTGACCTCGCTCGGCGGCGAGACGGTCTGCCAGCTCGAGCCGTTCCAGTGGAGGACGAGCGGGCTTGCGCCTGTGTAACCCGATCGCTTTACCCGGCCAACCGCCCAGGCGGACGACGCCTTGACGTCGTCGACGCCGTTCAGGACCTCGTCGAGGAAGCGCGCGTCGGGGGCGCCCGGAACCACCGACCAGGCGCGGCCGTCCCAGTGCTCGATCAGGGCGCCGGTGCCCGAGTTCCGCACCGAGCAGCAGAGCGAGCCGACCGCCCACGCGTTGGTCGCGGAGCTCGCGCTCACCCCGTTGAGCAGGTTGTTCCCGCTGAACGCGTTGGGGCTCGGCACGACCGTGAACGCCGCGCTCGCCGTCGCCGGCACGCAGAGCGCCGCCGCGACGGTGGCGAGGACCGCGCGCGTGCGCAGCCGTGATGACATCGCTTCCTCCTGCCCGTTGGAAGGTCGTACCCGCTGAGGGGGTTATACGCGGCGGTTGGCCCGGCGGTTCGGCTCCGAATCCACCTCAGGCCGATCGCGCGTCGAGCCAGCGCTCGACGGCGGCGCTCGCCTGGTCCACCGCCGCCTCGGGCGTGGCACCCTGGTCGCGCAGCGCCCGCCACACCTCGATGTCGGTGAGCGCGCGGAGGGACGCGACCGACGAGCTGTCCGAGCGGGCCGGCCGCAGCGCCTCGACCACGAGGGCGTCGAGCGTGCCGTCGAGCTCCTCGATCGACTCCTCGACCACCGGCACGTCCCTCCGCTCGCGGCGCCCGGCCGTAATCCCGTCCGCGCCGCGCTCGTATGCGCCGAAGGAGGTCGCGACCAGCCGGCGCACGCGCTCCCTCTCCGACGCCGCGCCGGCGAAGACCTCGGGCACTCGAGAGCGCGGGGGAAGCCGCAGGTTCTCGAACAGGTGGCCGCCGCAGCTTCTGACCAGGTCGTCGACCGCGGGAAACAGCTCGCGCACGGACTCAACGGGCACGCCGGCGCGGTCGGCGACGTCCTCCCACGTGGTCGCCCGGATGCCCCGGCTCGCGTGCAGCTCGAGCGTGCACTGGACGATTCGCCTGCGCAGCGCGTGCGCCTCGCCGGGCTCGGGCTCGTCGCCGTCGAAGCCGCGCCGCAGCGCCTCCTGCCAGAAGTCCGAGTTGGACGTTCGCGGCGGGCGCGGAGCGTCGTCGAGCGCGCGCCGCCCGCGCGGGGTCAGCTGCCAGAAGACCTGACGGCCGACCTTGCGCCGAGTGACGAGGCCGCCCTCGAGCAGCCGGCGGCCGGTGCGGCTCACCTGGGTCTCGTCGACCTCGAGCAGGCGGCGCAGCTCGGCGCTCCCGAGCTGCGGCGAGCCCCGGAGCACGGCGAGGAAGTCGTGTGCCTGCGTCCCGTGGGCGACGGCGGCCTGCGACGGCGCGCGCTCGAGCCCCCAGTGGGCGAAGGCGACGGCCGCGTCGAGCCATCCGACCAGCTCGGGGTCGCCGTCGGCGCGGGCACGGGCGTC
>DATENL010000154.1:0-5677 GCA_035275105.1 Thermoleophilaceae bacterium | reverse complement strand
CGCCGAGGAGCCGCCGCGGCCGCCCAGCCGCGTGCGCGCCCACGGGGGCGGCTCGAGCCGCCGCCAGCCGCTCAGGTAGCTTTCCCGCCCGTGCTGCCGCTCGCCTTCCGGTTCTTCTACGTCATCGGGCCCATCTTCGCGGCCTGGGCGGTCCTGCTGACCGTGCTCGGCGTCCTCCGCCCCGACTTCCCGCGCCGCATCGGCGGCGAGCGGATCGTGATCGGCGTGACGCTCCTGCTGATGCTCACCGTGATCCTGTCGGCCACGATCGGCGCGGAGTGGGAGCACCCCGAGCAGCCGGAGACGGGCGCCAAGGCGCACGGCGAGCGCGGCAGCGCCACCCCCTAGAGCCCGCCTCCTTAGGTCCTTCCGTCACAATGCGGTACGACACCGCGACGAGGAGACCGAATGGCCGAGGAACAGACGCAGTCACGTGACGCCGACGGTGGCGTAGCCACCGCCGAGGACACGCTGAGCGTCACGGACAACCGCACGGGCGAGACCTACGAGGTCGAGATCACCGACGGCACCGTGAAGGCCATGGACTTCCGGCAGATCAAGGTGAACGAGGACGACTTCGGCCTCATGACCTACGACCCGGCGTTCACCAACACCGCGTCGTGCCGCAGCGAGATCACCTACATCGACGGCGACGAGGGGATCCTCCAGCACCGCGGCTACTCGATCGAGGACCTGACCGAGCACTCCTCCTATCTCGAGGTCGCGTACCTGCTCATCCACGGCGAGCTCCCGACGAAGGAGCAGTACGACGAGTGGGAGCACGAGATCACGATCCACACGTTCGTGCACGAGAACATCAAGCAGTTCATGCAGGGCTTCCGGCACGACGCGCACCCGATGGGGATGCTGCTCTCGACGATCGGCGCGCTCTCGACCTTCTACCCCGGGGCGAAGGACATCAAGGACGACGAGGAGCGCCACATGGCGGCGGTCCGGCTGATCGCGAAGGTGCCGACGCTCGCCGCGTTCGCCTACCGCCACAGCCTCGGGCTGCCCTACAACTATCCGGACAACGACCTCACGTACCCCGAGAACTTCCTCTCGATGATGTTCCGGATGACCGAGCTCAAGTACGAGCCGGACGATCGGCTCGCGCGCGCCCTCGACGTCCTCTGGATCCTCCACGCCGACCACGAGCAGAACTGCTCGACCAGCGCCGTGCGCGGCGTCGGCTCGTCGCAGGTGGACCCGTACTCGGCGGTCGCCGCCGGTGTCGCCGCGCTCTACGGCCCGCTGCACGGAGGCGCCAACGAGGCCGTCCTCAAGATGCTCGACCGGATCGGCAAGAAGGAGAACATCCCGGACTTCCTGGAGGGCGTGAAGAACGGCGACGAGCGCCTGATGGGCTTCGGCCACCGCGTGTACAAGAACTACGACCCGCGCGCGAGGATCATCAAGAAGAACGTCGACGAGGTCTTCGAGGTCACCGGGATCAACCCGAAGCTCGAGATCGCGGTGGAGCTCGAGAAGCGCGCGCTCGACGACGACTACTTCACCTCGCGCAAGCTCTACCCGAACGTCGACTTCTACTCCGGGCTGATCTACGAGGCGCTGAAGCTGCCGACCGAGATGTTCACGGTGATGTTCGCGATCCCGCGCACGTCCGGCTGGGTCGCGCAGTGGCTCGAGATGATCGACGACAAGGAGCAGAAGATCGCGCGGCCGCGGCAGGTCTACACGGGTGAGCGCGACCGCGAGTACGTGCCGGCCGACCAGCGCTAGCCGCGGCCACCACCAAGCGCGGTGAGCGACCGCTTCGACGCCGTCGTGGTGGGTGCGAGCGTCGCCGGCTGCACCGCCGCCCACCTCCTCGGGCGCGCGGGCGCGCGCGTGGCGCTCGTCGAGCAGCGGCCCGACCCCGACGCGTACAAGGTCGTCTGCACGCACGCGATCCTCTCCAGCGGGTCGCCCACCATCGCGCGGCTCGGGATCGAGCCCGCGCTCGAGGCGCGCGGCGCGGTGCGGATCCACGGCGACGGCTGGACCCCCTTCGGCGGCTGGATCCGGGCGCCCGACGACGCGCCGCGCGGGTGGGGAGTGACACGGCGGACGCTGGATCCGCTCCTGCGCGAGAGCGCGGCCGAGGTCCCCGGGGTCGAGCTGCTCGTGGGCCACACCGCGACGGATCTGCTCGCCGACGCGTCGGGCAGGCCGGCGGGCGTGGCGACCGAGACCCGCGAGCACCACCGCCACGAGCTGCGCGCGCCGCTCGTGGTCGCGGCCGACGGGCGTCACTCGCCGCTCGCCCGCATGGCCGGCGTGCGCGGCCGCGTCCTGCCCAACGGCCGCTTCGCCTACTGGGCGTACTGGGGCGGCGTGCCGCCCACGAACCGGGCGCGCGTCTGGTTCCTCGAGCCCGACGGCGCCGCCCACTTCCCGAACGAGGACGGCCTGACGCTGCTCGCCGCGGTCGGGCACAGGTCGCGGCTGGCGGAGTTCCGCGCCGACCTGGAGGGGGTCTACGAGCGCTACGTCTCAGATCTCCCCGACGGGCCCGAGCTCGGCGGCGCGGAGCGGGTCTCGAAGGTGATCGGGGCGATCGACCACGAGAACGTGATCCGGCCCGCGGCCCGGCCCGGGATCGCCTTCGTGGGCGACGCGGCCCTGGCCGCCGACCCGCTGTTCGGGGTCGGGTTGAGCTGGGCGCTCCAGAGCGGCGAGTGGCTCGCCGACGCGGTCGCGCCCGCGCTGCTCGGCGACGGCGACCTGGATGCCGCGCTCCGCCGCTACGCGCGCCGCTTCCGCCGCCGGCTGGCGCCGCACCACGTGCTCATGTCGGACTTCTCGTCGGGCCGCCCAGCCACCCCGATCGAGCGGGCGATGTCCCGGGCGGCAGCCCGGAACCGCACCCTCGCGCGGGCGTTCGACGACACCTTCAGCCGCCGCCGGTCGCCGTTCCGGCTGCTCGACCCGCGCCTGGCACCGCACTTCGTGCGCGGCCTCTTCAGCCCTTGACGGTGCGCGAGACCCTGAAGGCCTTGGTCTTGGTCGAGCCGGCCTTGAACGACGCGACCCTGAGTGTGAGCTTGAGCGTCTTCCCCTTCGCCGGCGCGGGGACGATGGCCGTGGTCTGGCCGATGCGCATGTCGACATCGAAGTCGAACTGGCCGTAGTCGGCGATCAGCTTCGCCTTGCGCCCGAGATAGGCGCGGTCGTGGGGGTCGGCGGTCACCTCGAGCCTGTCGTTCGCCCCGCGCTTGACGCCGATCGAGACCGCCGCCTTGCCGGTGCGGAGCCTGTCGGTCTTGAACGTCCAGCTCTTCGTGAACGTCCGGGCGGTGAACTGCGACCCCCAGGTGACCCGGCCCGTGTACTCCTTGCCGGGCCTGAGCGGCTTGACGGGGATGATGAATCCCGAGCCTCCGATGGCGCCCCCGTTGCGCTGGTCGACGACGCGGACGTCGACCCTGCTGCCGTCCGGCCGCCTCAGCGACGCCGACCTGATGTCCGTCAGCGGTGCGGGCTTCTGCGGGCCGTCCCAGAAGACGATCAGGTTGGGCCCGGTCACGGTGCCCTGCGGCAGGCCGACGGCATCGCCCGGGGTCGAGGGGCCCTCGCGGGCGTCCTGGAGCCACGCGACCGACTTCGCCGGGCCGGGATAGGAGTACAGGTGGTCGGCGACGGGGTGCAGGCGCGTGTAGCCGGGGAAGGTGGTCTCGCAGTCCCAGCCCTGCTTCTCGGCCACGCCCATCTGCTTGAGGCGCGGGTCGAGCAGCTGCCCGAGGTGGTAGGGCGCGTTCAGGTACGGGTTCCGCGACGGCTTGGTGAAGCCGGGCGTGCCGGCGGCGAGCACCGAGTGCGTGCCCGCCCAGTTGCCGTCCTCGGTGTAGCCCGGCGAGCCGGGCGCCTCCTCGTGCGCGAGCGTGTTGTTCTGGATCATCCAGTTCACGTGGAGGGCGCAGCGGCGCGACCACTCCCTGTTCTCGACGATCGCCGCGGGGATGCCGTGGCCCGTGCGCTGCTGGTTGAGCGCTGCGATCGCCTGCTGCGCGGTGGCGCCGTTGGCGGTCGCGGGCAGGATCGCGCAGGCGGCGACCACGACCAGGCTGAGCGAGGCACGGCGCATCGGGGCCCAACAATTGCACGCCGGGCGCCCGAGGGCAATCCGTTAGGCTCGCCCGCTGACCCCTTTCGAGCGCTGGAGGACCATTGGCGTACGGGAACGACGTAACGGTGTACGTGGAGGACATTGCGGGCGACCAGGGTGGTGGCATGCCGGGCCCGTGGTGGATGAGCCCGGACGTCGACATCCCCGCTCACAGCGGGACCGCGTTCCAGGGGCCCAACGACGTCCAGATCCGCGTGCACGCCCACGAGGAGCCGTTCCTGGACGAGAAGATCGTCGCCGAGGTCTACGTCTGCCGGCCCAGCCTGGCCATGAGCCCGACCGTCGACTCCGTACGGATCGACCCCGGCAACCTGCTCTTCCGCCCGCCGGGCGTCGCGGGGACGGAACCGATCGCCAGCTTCGCGGGCGGCACGCTCACGTTCGCGTGGACTCCGGGGTCGGCCGCGACGGCGCCGGACGGCCCCGGCCACCGCTGCCTGATCCTGCGCGCGTTCCCCCAGAGCGTGACGCCGCCGAACTCGCCGTTCACGGTTCCGGCGGAGCAGCACGAGGCGCAGCGCAACATCGAGATCCTGGCGACGACGAAGATGCAGGCGGACATGAGCCGGGGCGGCGCCGGTACCCCCGAGGATCCGCGCCGCCGCGAGAGCGGCACCGGACTGTGGTGGGAGGCGCTCGAGACGGTGGGAGCCGGCCCCCGCGGCCGCCGCTTCGTCGTCTGGGCGTTCGACCCGAATCCGGAGGAGCACATCCCGAGGGGGATCCTCCGCGACCTCAAGAAGGCGAAGATCCGAACGATCTCGAAGGAGCCGCCCGCGCAGGCCACGATCGAGATCGTCGGCGCGCGCGGGCACGAGATCGATCCGGGGAAGCTCGTGGGGCAGCGCCGCTTCGCGAGGCGCTCGGGCGTGGGCGACGGCATCTTCGCCGAGCGGCTGCTGCTGGGCGCGGCGACCCTCGAGCTGGGGCCGCGCAAGCCGGCGGAGGTCGTGCTGCGCTTCGACCACTCGAACCTGGACGAGCGCACGGCGCTGGTGCTGCACGCCGCGCAGTTCGACGAGCGCGGCGAGGCCGAGGGCGGGATGACGATCGTCGCTATCGCTCCGACCGACCCCTAGGCGCGAGTACCCTGGGGACATCGAAGCCGATCGCCTGACAGACGGTCACGGGCGCGCGATCCGCGACCTGCGCGTGTCGGTCACCGACCGCTGCAACTTCCGCTGCCAGTACTGCATGCCGGCGGAGGGCCTGCCGTGGCTCGACCGCGCCGAGATCCTGAGCTTCGAGGAGATCGAGCGCCTGGTGGGCCTGCTCGCCGAGATGGGCGTGCGCGACGTGCGCCTGACCGGCGGCGAGCCGCTCGTCAGGCGTCAGTTCCCCACACTCGTGGCCAAGCTCGCGCTGATCGACGGCGTGGACGACCTGTCGCTGACCACCAACGGCTACCTGCTCGAGCGCCAGGTCGGCGACCTGGTGCGGGCGGGCCTGAAGCGCATCAACGTGTCCCTGGACGCGCTCGCGCCCGACCGCTTCTTCCAACTCACGCGCCGCGACTCGCTGCAGCAGGTGCTCGACGGGCTGGCGGCC
>DATENL010000153.1:0-5177 GCA_035275105.1 Thermoleophilaceae bacterium | reverse complement strand
TGGCGGACGCGTGCTCGCTGCTCGAGCCACGGCGCCGCCGGCGGGCGCCGGACCGCAGGCGGCGCGCCGGGCGGATCCCGCGCGAGGAGCGCCCGGACCTCAGCTCGCTTCCCGACGACCCGGGCGTCTACGTGTTCCGCGACGAGGGCGGCCGCGCGCTGTACGTGGGCAAGTCGGTGTCGCTGCGCACGCGCGCCCGCGCTCACTTCTGCGCGCCCGCCGGCTGGGCCGAGCGCGCCGAGGTGGTCGACTACGTGCCCACCGCGTCGGAGCTCGGCGCGCTCGTGCTCGAGAACCGGCTGATCAAGCGCTGGCGGCCGCCGGGCAACGTGAAGCTCAAGAAGAGCGACGGCTACCTGTACCTCCGCTGCCGGCTCGACATCCCGTTCCCGGTGCTGGAGGTCGCGCCCGAGCCCGCGCCCGGGCACGCCATCAACGTCGGGCCGGTGCGCGGGAAGGAGGTCGCCAACGAGCTGGTGGACCAGCTCAACTCGCTGTTCGGCCTGCGCCACTGCGGGCGCGGCCTCAAGCTGCGCGAGCACCCGTCCGCGTACGGCCAGATGGGCCGCTGCCTGTCGCCGTGCCTCGGCGACCTCGACCCCAACCTCTACCGCCGCCGGCTCGACCAGGCGCTCGCCCCGTTCGCCGGCACGTGCGCGGCGGGCGAGCACCTGCTCGAGCACCTCGAGCGGCAGATGCTGGAGGCCGCGGACGCGCGCCGCTACGAGCGCGCGGCGGTCCTGCTGCGCCGTCGCGAGCGGCTCGAGTCGCTCGTCGGCCGGCTGTCCGGCCTCCTCCAGGCCACGCACGCGCGCACGCGGCTGGTCGTGGCGCCGCACCCGTCGAAGCGGCGCTTCGACGCCTTCTGGATCGTGGCGGGGCGGGTGGCCGACTGGGGCGCGCTGCCCGAGACGGGGGAGCTCGTCGAGCGAACGCGCTCCGCGCTCGCTCGGCGGCCGGCGCGCCAGGTCGGCTCCGCGGTGCCGCCCGCCGAGGTCGACGAGGTGCGGATCGTGCACGCGTGGCTCGCGGCCAACGAGCCCCCGCAGCTGGCCCTCGACGGCGAGCCGGATCCCGATCGGCTCAGCGCCTGGGTGGCGGCTGCCACGGCTGCCTAAACCGTTTGGTCTCCGCCCGCAAGGGGGAGGCTTTTATTGACGAAAGGAGCAAGAAAATGAGCCTCTGGGACAAGATCACGGGTCGTGCCAAGAAGACCGCCGGGGACGTTGCCGGCGATTCCGGCCTCAAGCGCGAGGGTGCGCAGGAGGAGCGGAAGGGGGAGGCCAAGGACGAGCTTGGCGACGCCCAGGCCAAGGCGGACGCCAAGGCCGACGAGGTCGCGAACCTCGAGCGGAAGACGAACTAGGCGCCGCTGCGCCCGGCGGGGGTCGACATCTCTCCTCGGGGCCTCGTTCGCTTCGCTCACTCGCCAAGCGCCCCTCGGAGAGACATCAACCCCCACCGGGCTCCACAGTCGCCGTGCTTCGGCGCTCGAGCCTGGCGCCTCGCGGGCTCGACTGCCTCCTTAACCAGCTGCTTTTTGCGCTCGGGCTAGGGGTGGCTTAGAGCCGGATGATTGCGATCACGATGCTCGCCAGTACGCAGATCACGATCGCGATCTGCATCCAGATCCAGAAGCGCGGCAGCTCGCCCATCCGGACCAGGGTACGCGCGTAGGGGCTAGTCGATCAGGGCGCGGCGGAGCGCGATCGCGACCGCGTGCGTCCGTGTGTCGGCCTGGAGCTTGGCGATCACGCGCTTCGTGTCGGACTTGACGGTCTCGACCGAGAGGCCGATGCGGCGCGCGACCTCCTCGGTGTGGAAGCCCTCGGCGAGCAGTTGGAGGATCTCCCGCTCGCGCTCGCTGAGCGACTGCTCGGCGGCGGGCGCGCCCTCCTTGATCAGCAGCATCGGTGACAGCGACGGGTCCACGAACGCCTTGCCCTCGGCGACGGTGCGGATCGCGCGGATCAGGTCCTCGGGCGGCGAGCCCTTCATCACGTAGCCGCGCGCTCCCGCCGCGAGCGCGTCGGACAGGAGGCGCTTGTCGCCGTACGCCGAGAACATGACGAACTGCACGCTCGGGGTCGACGCCTGGATTCGCTTGACCGCGGACACGCCGTCGATTCCCGGCAGGCGCACGTCCATCAGGACGACCTGCGGCTTGAGGCGCTCGACGGCCTCGAGGGCCTCTTCGCCGGTGTGCACGGTGCCCACCAGGTCGAGGTCGTCCATGTCCCCGAGGAGGAGGTCCAGCCCCTGGGTCACGACGGTGTGATCGTCGACCACCAGGCATTTGGTGGCTGTCATTGGTGCAAGACTCCTACGTTTTCGGGTTCAGGTCAAGGCTCTCCGCCGCTTTCGGCATATGATGCCCGCGCAATTTGAGAGGCCCTTAAAGAGGAGACCGATGTTCGGCTCGATCGTAGTGGGAACCGATGGATCCGAGACGGCCAACGAGGCCGTCAACCAGGCGACGGATCTCGCGAAGGCGGTGGGCGCGCGGATCCACGTCGTGAGCGCGTTCGAGCCGATCGGCAACCAGCGCCTGCGCGAGGAGCGCACGCAGGTCCCCGACGACATGCAGTGGATGGTCAACGAACGCGAGGACGTGGACGCGACGCTGCGCAAGGCCGCCGAGACGATCGGCGAGGCCGGCGTGGAAGTGGAGACCTACGCGCGCCAGGGCGACCCCGCCGACGCGATCCTCGACGTGGCCGAGGAGCAGAACGCGGACCTGATCATCGTCGGGAACAAGGGGATGACCGGCGCGAAGCGCTTCCTGCTCGGGAGCGTGCCGAACAAGGTGTCGCACCACGCGCCGTGCAGCGTCCTGATCATCAGGACGACCTAGCGCCGCTCGGCGGCTAGCCGCCGACGGCGGCGGCCGCGTCGAGCAGGCCGTGGCCGTAGCGCTTGTCGTAGCCCGAGGCGCCCAGGTCGCGCGCCGTGTCCTCCAGCCGGTGCTGGATCGTGCCGGGCCGCGGGTCGCTGCCGACGACGCCGCTCGCGATCACGAGCGCCGCGGCGGCCGTCACGTGCGGCGCGGCCTCGCTCGTGCCGGCGAAGCCGACCAGGTGGAAGTCGCGCGGGTTCTTGAGGAACGTCTGCTGGTAGATCACGCGCCCGTCGCGCCCGCCGTCGCAGTGGTCGCGCTCCCACGCGGAGTCGTCCAGCGACGCGTCGCCGCCACCGCCGGGTGCGACCAGATCGAGCCCGTCGCCGTAGCTCGAGTACTCGGCCTGGCATCCGTGCTCGGTGGTCGCGCCGACCGAGATCACGTTCTTGTCGCGCGCGGGGTAGGCCACCCGGTTGCCCGACAGGTTGCCCGACGACCCGACCATGGTCACGTGGTGCTGGTGCGCGTAGCGCATCGCCGCGATCACGTCCGGGATGTCCCCGGCGCGCAGCACGGGGTCGAACTCCACGCTGAGGTTGATCACGTCGGCGCCGTGGTCGGCGGCCCACTTGATCGAGCGGGCGAACGTGGAGCCGTTGCCGGTGCCCTTCGCGTTCAGCACGCGCACGGGCATGATGTGGATGCCGTAGGAGAGCCCCGTGACCGCCTTCTTGTTGTTCACGTGCTCGGCCAGCGTCCCGCTCACGTGCGTACCGTGGCCGTCCTCGTCGAACGGGAAGCGGTCGCCCTCGACGAAGTCCCAGCCCTTCTCGAAGCGGCCGCGGTAGAGGTCGGGGGCGCGCTTGAAGCTGCCGCGATCCTCGTACGCGACGCCGGTGTCGATCACCGCGACGACGACGCCCCGGCCGCCGTCGCGGTCGAGCTTCCTCATCCGCGCCCACGCGCGGGGCGCGTGGATGCCGAACCGGCCGGCGAAGTTCCACTGGATGCTGCGCCAGTCGCCCGGGTCGCCGACGCCCGGATCGTTCGGGTAGTAGCCGCGGGCGGCCTTGCGCAGCACGTAGTCGGGACGGACCTCCGCGACGCCCGGCTGGGCGCGGAGCTGGCCGAGCGTCTCGGCCACGGACTCGCCGTCCTCGATCCGGACCTCGCGCGCCCCGCCCGGCAGCGGGATGGCGTTGCCGGTGCCGGTCGCGCGGACGGCCGCGACGCGCTCGGCGTGCGTGGCGGAGCCGTCGAAGCGCACGAGCACGTGACCGGGCGCGACCGTGGCCGCGCCGGCTGCCTGCGGAGCGGCGAGCGCGAGGGGTAGCGCCGCCGCCAGGAGTGAACGCCGGATTCGCATCACTAGCGGGGCGTCCGAGTGTAGGAGGGGGTCGCCCCGCGGCCTTGGGCTACGGTGCGCGCATGCACTGCGGGTGCAGATGAGGGTCTGCTGCGTGACGGGCGCCACCGGCTTCGTCGGCGGCCACGTGGCGAAGCTGATCGCGCAGCGCGGCGACCGCGCGCGCGTCACGTTCCGCGACCAGCGGCGGCTCGAGCGGTTGCACGCGCTCGACGTCGACCCGGTGCGCGCCGACGTCCTCGACCGCGCCTCGCTGCGGCGCGCGGTTCGCGGCTGCGAGGTCGTCTTCCACACCGCCGGCTACGTGGGCTCGCGGCCGCCCGAGCTGGTCTGGCGCATGAACGCGCTGTCGCCGCGGCTGGTGGTCGAGGCGGCCGCCGCCGAGGGCGTGCCGCGGGTGGTGCACACCTCGAGCGTCGCCGCGCTGGGCCGCGCGCCAGAGGGCGAGGCCGCCGACGAGGAGACGGTCTATCGCGCCGGCGAGTTCGGCCTCGCGTACGGGGACGCCAAGCACGAGGGCGAGGCCGAGGCGCTCGCCGCCGGCGCGCGGCTCGGGGTCGAGGTCGTAGTCGTCAACCCGGCGTACGTGCTCGGCGTGCCCGTCGACCCGTACCAGGCCGGTGAGACCTCCACCCGCGTGGTCGGCAACTTCATCCTGGGCAAGCTCCCCGCCGTGGTCGACGGGTCGACGAACGTCGTCGACGTCGAGGACGTCGCCGCCGGTCACCTGCTCGCCGCCGAGAAGGGCAAGCCGGGCGAGCGCTACGTGCTGGGCGGCTACAACCTCGGCTGGGTCGAGCTGATCGACCGCCTGGCGGCCGCCTCCGGCGCGCGCCGGCCGCTGCTGGTCCTGCCGCGCGAGGTGGGGCGGCTCGCGCGCGTGCAGGGCGAGCTCGGCCTGCCCGGTCCGATCGCGCCCGAGGCGTTCGCGCTCATGGCGCAGAACTGGCGCGCCTCGTCGCGCAAGGCGAA
>DATENL010000152.1:0-2575 GCA_035275105.1 Thermoleophilaceae bacterium | reverse complement strand
CGGCTGCTCGAGGCGGTCACGCGCGGGCTGCCCGAGGACGACGGCATGCACGTCGCGTCCGGGGCGGACGAGGTCGGCGAGCTGGCCGAGCGGGCCGGCGCGGTGATCCTCGGCCCCGGGCTCGGCCGAAGCGACGGCGCGCGGGAGTTCGCACGCGCGGTCGCGGGCGCCGTCGACACCCCGCTCCTGATCGACGCCGACGGCCTGAACGCGCACGTCGGCGCCCTCGAGTCGCTGCGCGAGCGCCGCGCGCCAACCGTGCTGACCCCGCACGCCGGCGAGCTCGCGCGCCTCCTCGACACCGATTCCGACGAGGTCTCCGCGCACCGACTGGCGAGCGCCCGCGACGCCGCCGAGCGAAGCGGCGCGATCGTCGTCCTCAAGGGCGACGACACGATCGTCGCGGCGCCCGAGGGCATCGACGCCGTCAGCCCCGGCGCGACGGCCGCCCTCGCCACCGCGGGCACGGGGGACGTGCTCTCGGGCGTGATCGGGACGGCGCTCTCGAAGGGCGTCGACGCGTTCGCGGCGGCGGCGGCGGGCGTGCTGATCCACGCGCGCGCCGGGATGGTGGCGGCGGACCGGCTCGGCGCCGACCACGTGGTGGCCGGCGACGTGATCGAGGCCCTGCCCGCGGCCTTCGCGGCGCTCCGCTCGTAGCGCTCCGCTCCGGCCGGCGCCGAGCCCGGGCGGCGTCCGGTCCGCAATAACGGCACCCGGAGCCGAGGTGGCACGCATTCCGGCCATATATGGGACGAAAAACGTGCCACCTCCCTCCGGCCGCCGTCATCGGCCGCTGTTTGCGGTGGCGCGCCCGCACGTGCGGGGGCCGACAGCCCAAGCCGCTAGGGTCACCGCGATGGCCGCACTGGTACGTCAGGTGATGACCGCCGACCCCGTCACGGTCGCGCCCGACGCCACCGTCGAGGACGTGGTCAGGGCGATGCGCGAGCAGGAGCTGCCCGGGCTGCCGGTCGTGGACGGGGACAACCGCCTCGTGGGGATCGTCACGGAGTCGGACCTCGTCATCGCCGACGACGAGGGCGACCTCCACATCCCGCACTACATCGAGCTCTTCGGCGGGATGGTGTTCCTCGAGCCGCTGCGCGGGTTCGAGGCGCGGCTCAAGAAGGCGGCCGCCGCCACGGCACGCGACATGATGACCGCCGACCCGGTGACCGTCGAGGCCGACGATCCGGTCCGGAAGGCGGCGCGGATGATCGCGGACAGCGGCCACAACCGGCTACCGGTGGTCGAGGGCGGCAAGCTGGTCGGGGTCGTCACGCGCGTCGACGTGCTGGGGGCGCTCGCTGCCGAGTAGCGACGGCGGTCCGGAGCGCGCGGTAGCCCGGGTGGACCTGGGTGCGGTCGAGCACAACTGCCGGCGCCTGAGCGAGCTGCTGACCGGAGGCGCGGCCCTATGCGCGGTCGTCAAGGCCGACGGCTACGGCCACGGCGCCGTGCAGTGCGCCCGCGCGGCGGTCGCCGGCGGCGCCGGTTGGCTCGCGGTCGCGACCGCCGACGAGGCCGCGCAGCTCCGCGGCGCGAGGATCGAGGAGCCGCTGCTCGTGATGGGCGCGCTCACGGCCGCCGACATGCGGACCGCCCTGCTCGCCGACGCCGACGTCGTGGCGTGGACGCCCGAGATGGTCGCCGCGCTGCCCGACCGCGCGGGTCCGTCGCAGCCGCGGGTGCACGTGAAGCTCGACAGCGGGATGGGCCGCCTGGGCACGAGTGACCCGGCGGAGGCGCGTGCGCTGTGCCGCGCCGTGGCGGACGACCCGCGGCTCGAGCTCGCCGGCCTGATGACGCACTTCGCCACGGCCGACGAGTCCGGCGACGACCACTTCCCGGCTCAGCTCGAGCGCTTCGACGCACTCGTGGAGGAGCTTCGGGCGGAGCACGCCGGGCTGGTGGTGCACGCGGCCAACAGCGCGGCCGTCTTCCGCGAGCCGGCCGCCCACTACGACATGGCGCGCTGCGGCGTCGCGATCTACGGGCTCGACCCGTTCGGCAGCGACCCCGCCGATCGCGGGCTTCGGCCGGCGATGAGCGTCGAGTCGTACGTGGCCTCGGTCAAGCGGTTCGAGCCCGGGGACGGCGCCGGCTACGGGCAGACCTGGCGGGCGTCCGAGCCGACCGACGTGGCGGTCCTGCCGATCGGCTACGGCGACGGCTGGCGGCGGTCGCTCTCGAACAACGCGCGGGTCCTGATCGGCGGCCGGGGCTATCCGCTCGTCGGGACCGTCAGCATGGACAACGTGACGGTTGACCTTGGCAGAGGCAGCGGCGTGGGGGTGGGCGACCGCGCGCTCTTGATCGGCGAGCAGGGCGGCGAGCGCATCCTCGCCGAGGACGTCGCGCGCGCGATCGGCACGATCAACTACGAGGTGACCTGCGGCCTCACGCAGCGGGTGCGCAGGGCTCACCGCCGCGGCGGGTGACGGCGCTCGACCGCCTCTCGCAGGCCGCGCCGGTCCGCACGGTGCGCGAGGCGCTGGCCGGGAGCGGCGACGACGGCTGGATCGTGGGCGGCACCGTGCGCGACGCGCTGCTCGACCGGCCGCTGCGGGAC
>DATENL010000151.1:0-9179 GCA_035275105.1 Thermoleophilaceae bacterium | reverse complement strand
AGGGCGGCGGCGGCGATCGCTCGCTCCAGGCCGCGCGGCGCCGCCAGCGATGCGACGCGCAGACCCGCGGCGCCGAGAGCGAGCACGGCAACGACGAGCAGCACGTGGTGGACGACCGGCATCTACTAACCGGCGGGCGGCGCGGTGACCGGTGCCGCGGGCGCCGGCTCGGCAAGGGCCTCGTCGCGTTGGCGCGGGCGCGGCGGCACGAGCCGCTTCAACGACAGCGCGGGGCGCTCGACCAGGTAATAGCTCAGGGAGCCGAGCACGAGCGCGCCCACGAGGGAGGCGAGGAACCAGACCCAGTAGGACGTCAGGAAGTCGACGGTCCCGTCGAGCTTCCACCGGAAGAGCTGCTGGATCACGGCCCAGTGGAACAGGTAGAAGCCGTACGAGATCAGCCCGACGTAGACGATCGCCCGGGTGCCGAGGATGCGCCGCGTCAGCCCCCGCCGCGGATCGCCGAACACGGCCGGGATCAGGACGGCGACCGCCACGACGCTGTTGAGCAGGTGGCGGACCATGTACTCGGTTGGCGTGTAGTACGTGTGCAGGCCGAGCGTGAGCGCTCCGACGACCAGGGCCAGCACGGCGATTGCCCACGCGATCGACGGGAAGCGAGCGAGCAGCCGCAGCGGCTGCGGCAGGTCTCCGTCCCGCCGGTCGAGCACCCAGACGCTGACGACGGCGAGCAGCATGCCGAGGGCGATGTGGTCCATGTAGCCCGGGAGCGACGCCAGGAGCGGCTGCGGCGAGTAGCGCACGCGCGTTATCGCGTGCGAGTAGAGGAGCACCGCGGAGAACGCCAGGCTGCCGACCACCAGGGCCGAGACGGCCACGACCTCGCCGCGCAGCCTCGCCTGGAAGTCGCGCCCCGGCACACGCCGCATCAGGGCGGCCCAGAGCGGGAGCAAGGCGTAGAACGCGATCTCCACGGACAGGGTCCACGCCTGCGGGATCACGTCGTTCGTCCCCGCCCCGTAGTAGAGCTGGAGGAAGCCGAACTGGCGCAGGATCTCGCTGCCCGACCACAGGTCGTCGCCGAGCCAGAGCGCGATCACGACCAGCGCCACCCAGAACGCCGGCACGATCCGCAGGAAGCGGCGCCACCCGTACGCCTTCGCCGACAGCGGCGGCTCGCCCAGGAGGCGCGCGCGGACGAACGGCCTGTAGAGGAGGAAGCCCGAGATCGCGAAGAACATCGCGAACGCCGCCTCGAGCCGAGCGAAGTAGGGCGCGGACCAGGTGCCGATCTCGAACGCTCCCGACAGCCACGAGACGTGCACGGCCAGCACCATCAGGGCCGCCACCCCGCGCAGCGAGTCGACGAGGAAGAAGCGGTCGGCGCGGGCGTTCACGGCGCCGTCACCGGTGTCGCGGGCGCCGGCTCGGCGATCGCCTCGGCCGGCTCACCGCCGCGCCTCGGCTGGACGAGGCGCTTGAGCGAGAGCATCGGCCGCTCGAACGCGTAGTAGCTCACCGTCCCGATCGCGACGGTCCCGGCGAGACCACCGGCGAAGAGCAGCACGAAGCGGCCGTTCGTGCCTAGACCCAGCGTGTCGGTCATCCAGTCGCTCGTGGCGGTCGAGACCTTGATCAGCACCGCGTTGTTCCAGAGGTAGATCCCGTACGAGATCAGCCCGACGTAGAGCAGCGGGCGCCAGGCGAGCAGCCGCCGGATCGCGCCGCCGCGGTCCCAGGCGAAGATCGCCGGGACCAGGATCGCCGCCGCGATGACCGCGTGGAGCTCGTGGCGCGCGATCTTCGTCCCCGTCCCGACGTCGGCGGTCGGCGCGCCCACCGTCTGGACGAGGAGCCAGTACAGGAACGCGGCCAGGAGCCACCAGGGCCAGGCGCGCGCGAAGAGCCGCGTCGCCCGGTCCGGCAGGCCGTGCACGCTGATGACCGCGAGGACCATCCCGAGCGCGAGCTGGTCGAGGAAGTTCGGCAGCGGGTGCTCCCACGGACCGGAGGTGAAGCCGCCGACGTCGAAGTCGTTCCCGTTCACGTGCGAGAGCGCGAAGACCTGCCAGCCGATGCTGAAGAGCGCCACTCCGGCGAGCGCGACCAGCTCGGCGCGCCACGACAGCTTCCGCACCGCGATCGCCCACAGCGGCAGGAAGAAGTAGAACGACGCCTCCACGGCCAGCGTCCACGCCTGGCCGAGGCCGCCGATGTCCGTCTCCGCCGTGTAGATCTGCCCGAAGCCGTAGTAGACCGGCAGGTGCCAGGCGGGGCTCGTGACCGTCTCGAGGCCGAGCCAGATCGTGACGCCCGTGAGCGCCACCCAGTAGCCGGGCACGATCCTCAGGAAGCGCCGCCACGCGTACGCGCGGGTGTCCGGACGGGACTTGCCCGCGAGCCGCGCCTTCACGAACGGCCGGTAGAGCAGGAAGGCGGAGACCATGAAGAAGATCGTCACCGCCACGTCGAGTTGCGTGACGTAGGGCTTCAGGAACGACCCCGACGTGTAGACGCCGGCGAGAAGCGCGGCGTGCGCGGCCAGCACGGCGAGCGCGCCGATCGCGCGAATCGAGTCCATCAGCGCGAAGCGGTCGGCGCGGACGTTCACGTTCGGGCGATCGTAGAGGCGGCGGGCGGCTCCGCCGGGGCGGGCTCGGCCAGCGCCTCGCCGGGCTCGTCGCGCTCGGGCGGCGGGCCGACGAGCCGCTTGAGGGACAGCGCCGGCCGCTCGACCGCGTAGTAGCTGGCGCTCGCCACCGCCGTGGCGGCCGCGAGCGTGAGACCGAAGAGCACCGCGAAGCGAGCCTCCACCCCGAGTCCGAGGGTGTCCGTCATCCAGTCGCTCGTACCGGTCGCGATCTTGCGCACGAGCGCCTCGTGCCACAGGTAGATCCCGTACGAGACGAGCCCGAGGTAGAGGAGCGGTCGCCAGGCGAGCACGCGGCGCACCGGACCGGCGCGACCGAACGCGAAGATCGCCGGGACGATCAGCCCCACCGCGACGACGAGCTCCAGCTCGTGGCGCAGCATGAACTCGCGCGGCGTCACGTCCTCGCCGAGGCGGCCGTGGAGGCCGATGCGCGTGCTCAGGAGCCAGTACGCGAGCGCCGCGGCGACCCACCACGGCCACGCGTGTCGGGTGGCGCGCTCGAGGCTCGCGGGCAGGCCCCGGACGCTCACGAGTGCGAGAGCCATGCCCGCCGCGAACTGGTCGAGGAAGTTCGGCAGCGGCATGAGCCACGGTCCGCTGTCCAGCGACGACGGCTCGACGTGCCGCGTGGCGAGCAGCTTCCACACCAAGCTCGCCAGCCAGAGCCCGGCCAGCGCCGCCAGCTCGGCGCGGAAGCCGCGGCCGCGCATCGCCAGAGCCCAGAGCGGCAGGAACGCGTAGAACGTGACCTCGACGCACAGCGTCCACGCCGGGCCGAGCCCGCCGAGCGCGGTGTCGGCCGTGTAGATCTGCCCGAACCCGTAGAAGAGCGGCACGTGCCACGCGGGATCGACCACGATCTCGAGCGAGAGCCAGAGCGCTATCACCGTCAGGGCGAGCCAGTACGCCGGCACGATCCGGAGGAAGCGACGCCAGGCGTAGGCGCCCACCGCCGGCATCGGCAGCCCCTCGAGGCGCGCCTTCACGAACGGGCGGTAGAGCAGGAAGCCCGAGATCACGAAGAAGACGCTGATCCCGGAGGCGGCCTGCGCGACGTACGGGCGCAGGACCGAGCCCGACGTGTACATCCCGGCGAAGTAGCCCGCGTGGAACGTGAGCACCGACAGCGCCGCGATCGCGCGCAGCGAATCCATCAGCGGGAAGCGCTCCGCGCGGACGTTCATCAGACTCCGGCCCGATGCGCCGCCTGGCCAGCTTCCGCGCCCGTGTCGGGCTGATCGCGCTGGCCGGGGTTGCGCTGCGGCTCGGCTACGTGCTCGGTCCGGCGCGGGACACGAAGGGGATCGGCGACTGGTACTTCTTTCATTGGGGGGCGAACCTGATAGCGGACGGGCACTGGTTCGTCGAGCCGTTCCTGCACACGTTCGAGGGCCGGCTCGTGCCGAGCGCCGGGCATCCGCCGCTCTGGGAGCTGCTCCTGTCGGGCGTCTCGTTTCTCGGAGGGACAAGCTACCTCGCGCATCGGGCCCTCGGATGCATCCTGGGCGGCGGCACGATCCTGCTGGCCGCTCTCCTGGGCCGGCGGATCGGCGGCGAGCGCGCCGGCCTGACGGCCGCCGTGCTGGCGGCCGTCTACCCGGTGATGGTCGCGGCGGACGGCTCGCTGATGAGCGAGGGGCTCTACACGCTCCTGATCGCGGCGGCCCTGCTGGCGGCCCTGCGCCTCCGCGACCGTCCCGACGTGCGCGCCGCGGCGCTGCTCGGCGCGGTCGTCGGGCTCGCGGCGCAGACCCGCAGCGAGGCGCTGCTGCTGTTCCCGCTGCTCGTCCTGCCTGTCGCGCTCACCCGGCCTCGGGGGCGCTTCGCGCTCGCGGCCGCGTCGGTCCTCGCCGCGGCGGTGCTGATAGCGCCGTGGACGGTGCGCAACTGGGCCGAGTTCGGCCGCCCCGTGCTGATCTCCACGAACGACGGCACGCTGCTCGCCGGCGCCAACTGCGACCTCACCTACCACGGAAAGGACGTCGGCTTCTGGAACATCGAGTGCATCTCGGAGCGCTCGCTCCGGAACGAGGCGCGCCAGGAAGCACGCTGGCGGAGCGAGGGCGCCGACTACCTGGGCGATCACCTTGGGCGCCTGCCGCTCGTGCTGGCCGCGCGCCTGGCCCGCACCTGGGACCTCTACCAGCCGCGCCGCATGGTCCTGTACGCCGAGGGTCGCTGGGTGCGAGCCGAGCAGGCGGGCACGGTCGTCTACTACCTGCTCTTGCCGCTGGCGATCGCCGGCGGCTTCGCGCTGCGCCGCCGCCGGTCGGATCTGCTCGTGCTGCTCGCCCCGGTGGCGCTGGTGGTGGCGCTGAGCCTGATCGGCTACGGGATACCGCGCTTCCGCGCGCCCGCCGAGATCACGCTGGTGGTGCTCGCGGCGCTGACGATCAGCCGGCTGCTCGAGCGGCGCTCTGCTTCAACCGCTCCGCAGTCGGAGTGAGCAGCTCGACGTCGGCGTCGACCATCATCGGGATGAGCTCCTCGAACTGCGTCTTGGGCTCCCAACCGAGCTGGGCGCGCGCCTTCGAGGAGTCGCCGACCAGCCGGTGGACCTCGGCCGGGCGCATGTGGCGCTCGTCGATCACGACGTGATCGGCGGGGTCGAGGCCGGCGTGGTGGAAGGCCAGGTCCACGAGCTCGCGCACGGTGTGGGTCTCGCCGGTGGCGATCACGAAGTCCTCCGGCTCGTCGGCCTGGAGCATCATCCACATCGCCTCCACGTACTCCCTGGCATAGCCCCAGTCGCGCTCGGCGTCGAGGTTGCCGAGCGTGAGCTTGTCGGTGATGCCGAGCTTGATCGACGCCACGCCGTGGCTCACCCGGCGCGTGACGAAGTCGATCCCGCGGCGCGGCGACTCGTGGTTGAAGAGGATCCCGCCGCAGCAGAAGAGGCCGTAGCTCTCGCGGTAGTTGACCGTGATGTGGTGGCCGTACGCCTTGGCGACGCCGTACGGGCTGCGCGGGTAGAACGGCGTGCTCTCGTTCTGGGGCGACTGCTTCACGCGCCCGAACATCTCCGACGAGGACGCCTGGTAGAAGCGCGCCTCGGGGACCGTCTCGCGCATCGCCTCGAGCATCCGCGTGACCCCGGTGCCGGTGAACTCGGAGGTGAGGACGGGCTGGGTCCACGACGCGCCGACGAAGGACATCGCGGCGAGGTTGTAGATCTCGTCCGGGCGGCTCGCCCGCATCACGTCCCCCAGCGAGCGCTGGTCGAGCAGGTCCCCCGTGTGGAAGGTGAGCCGGTGACGGACCGCGTCGAGCCGGCCGAACGTGTCGCTCGACGAGCGGCGGACCATCCCGTGCACCTCGTAGCCCTTGTCGAGCAGCATCTCGGCCAGGTAGCTGCCGTCCTGGCCGGTTATGCCGGTGATGAGAGCCCTGCGAGCCATCGCTGCGAGGTTATCGGCGGGCCCCGGCGCGCCGCTCGCCGACCAGCACGAACTGGAACGCGAACAGCTCCCGGAGCGGGGTGCGGCCCAGCCACGCGAACCAGCGGTCGAAGCGCGAGCCCTTCGGCCGGATCCTGATCAGCGGCCTGACCTCGACCACGGCGAGCCCGGCGTCCTCGAGCAGGTCGCGGGCGTCGCGGAGGGCGAACCAGCGCAGGTGGGTGTGGTCGAAGATCCCCTGCTCGCGGCGCGGCCAGCGGCCGCGGACGCCGAGCTGCCAGAAGGTCTCGAAGAAGCGCACGTTGGGAACCGAGACGACCGCGGTCGCGCCGGGTTCGAGCAGCTCCGCCGCCGCGGCGAGCGCGCTCCACGGGTCACGCAGGTGCTCGAGCGAGTCGGCCGCCACCAGGCAGTCGAAGCGCCCGAGATCGGCCGCCTCGTCCGTGCTGGTCAGGAGCTCCTCGGCGTCGCCCTCGAGCACCGCGTCGAGCCGCTCGCGGGCCGCCGCGGCGGCCTCTCGGTCCGCCTCGATGCCGACCACCTCGACCCCGTGCTCGCGCTTTAGCGCGGCGCCGAGCGCGCCGGCGCCGCAGCCCAGGTCGAGCACCCGGCGCGCGCCGGCGGGCACGAGCGCGCGCACCTCGGGCCGGTCGCCGCCGTATGCGTCGGCGCGCAGGTTCGTGCGGGTGGTCACGCCCGGGATTATCGGGGCGGCGCGGCGCGGGGGGAGTCTCCGACATCCCCTTCGGAGCCTCGTTCGCTTCGCTCACTCGCCAAGCGCTCCTCAGGGGACGTCGGAGACTCCCCGCGCGAGCTGCGCTCCCGTTGACCCGGCGTGCTTATGTGGGGTTGTGCGGCCTCCCCGCTATCTCGTTGCCGCTGGCGCGGTTGCGCTTGCCGCAGTTGTCCCTGCGCCGGCCGGCGGCGCCACGATCTCCGCCCAGCCGAAGCTCGTTCCGTCGTTTCGGTCGAGCGTCGTCGACTACGTGACGCGCTGCGACCCGGGGGAGCCGGTCCGGCTGCGGATCGTGACCTCCGACGGCGAGCGCGTCCGGAAGGTTGCGCTCGAGCCCGGCCAGGGCACGTCCGTGGTCATCCGATCCGGCGGAGAGCGCCACCGTTATCACGTGCGCTGCCTGCCGCGCGACTTCCCGCGCTGGCGGTTCGAGCGCTTCCGGCGCCCCCAGGCCCAGTGGTTCCTGTTCGCGCCCCAGCAGGGGGCGACGGAGCCCGAGTCGTACTACGTCACGATCATCGACGGGCACGGGACGCCGGTGTGGTGGCGCAAGCGCGCCGAGGTGCCGTTCAACAGCATCCTGCTCCCGAACGGCAACGTCGCGTGGGCGCGCTGGTTCGAGGAGCCGTTCGGCATCAGCGCCGGGACCGGCTGGGAGGTGCACCGGCTCGACGGCCCGCTCGTGCGCACGCTGCGCGCGAAGGGGTCGCCGACCGACCTGCACGACCTGGTGCCGCTCACGGGCAACCACTTCCTTCTCTTCACCTACCGCGTGCGCCGCCACGTGGACCTGAGGCCGTACGGCGGACCGGCGGACGGCGCCGTCGCCGATGGCGAGATCCAGGAGCAGGACGCGGCCGGGAAGGTCGTCTGGCGCTGGAACTCGAAGGACCACGTGAGCATCGGCGAGAACACCCGCTGGGCGAGCTACCGCGAGATCGCGGACGGCACCAGCGTCTACGACTGGTTCCACCTCAACTCGGTGCAGCCGGACGGGGACGGCTACATCGTCTCGGCGCGGCACGTGGACGCCGTCTACCGCATCGACCGCGCCACCGGCCGAGTCACGTGGAAGCTCGGAGGCACGAAGCGCCCGGAGAGCCTGAACGTCGTCGGCAACGACCGGCCGCGCCTTTTTGGCGGCCAGCACGACGCGCGCCTCCTGCCGGACGGCACGCTCACGGTCTTCGACAACCACACGCCCGACGCCCCGCGGGCGATCCGGTTCCGCGTCGACGCGGCGGCGAAGCGCGCGCAGGTGCTCGGGCAGGCAACCGAGCCGTCGCTCGTCTGGTCGCCGGCCGAGGGCAGCGCGCGCCTCCTGCCCGGCAGCGACTGGGTCGTCTCGTGGGGCGCGACGAACCTGATCTCCGAGCTGCGAGCCACCAATGACCCGACGTGGCGTCTCACCCTGTCCAAGGGTCAGAGCTACCGAATTCAGCCGATCCTCAAAGGCACGCTGGCCGCCACGACGCTCCGACGTGCCATGAACAAGATGCACCCGCGCTAGTGGGTGGCGCGCGGAGGGGTTCCGACATCCCCCTCAGAGCCTCGGTCGCTTCGCTCCCTCGCCAAGCGCTCTTCGGGGGACGTCGAAACCCCCTCGCGCGACGAGCGCGGCTGGGCTACGGCCTGGTGAACGTGATGCGCATCAGGTCCGCGCTCGCGTAGAAGCTTGTTGGACCGGTGCATCGCACGCGCAACCTGACTTCGCCGTCGCCGGTCGTTCCGCTGACGTAGTCCGTGAGCGAACCTGCGACCGTGCGGTCGAGGGGCACCTCGGTTGTTCCCACCATGCGCGTGTCGAGCGGGGCCCACGCGCGGGTACGCCAGTTGTAGAGCGCGACCGTCTGGGAGCAGACCGCGGAGGACTTGCCCCTGTAGGCGACGCGCAGGCTGCGTAGCCCGTTCGACACGCCCCTGAAGCGGCCGTACAGGTCGGCGGCCCGGGTGCCGCTCCGGGTGGAGTTGACCTGGAAGTAGGCGTTGTCGTCGGCGCGCAGGCGGTTCGCGTCGCCGGCGCGCAGCGTGCCCGCGGTGATCGCCGCCGCGAACGGCGACGCCGCGACGGTCGCCTGCGTCCTGAAGGTCCAGCTGCGCGCCGCCGCGAGCGGGTTGCCGGCGGCGTCGCGCGCCTCCGTGGTGATCGTGGCCGTGTAGGACGTCGCCTCGCGCAGCGGCGCGGCCGGGCGGAACGTGAGCGTGGTGCCGGCCCAGGCGAAGCTGCCGGCGACCGGCGAGCCGTCGGGCGCTCGCAGCGAGAAGGCCGCCTGCGTTGCGGCCGTGTCCATCGGCTCGCTGAAGGCCACGGTCACCGCGCTCGACGGCGCCACGCCCGCAGCGCCCGCCGCGGGGGATGTCGCCCCGACGACCGGCGGGGCGGCCGCGAGCGGGGTGGGGAGCATCGCGAGGTGGCCGAAGTAGGCGCCGT
>DATENL010000150.1:0-5348 GCA_035275105.1 Thermoleophilaceae bacterium | reverse complement strand
CTCGCACTCGCGAAGGATCCGCTCGGCGGCGTCCGGGACGGTCACGTCGAGGGACAGGTCCGCGTCCTCCCCGCGCGCGACGAGCAGCACCCGGGCGCCCTCGCCGGCCAGCGCGCGCGCCGTCGCCAGCCCGATGCCGCGGCTCGCGCCGGTCACGATGCAGGCCCGTCCGGTCAGCCCGAGGTCCATCCCGTCATCATCCCAGCCGCAGTGCGCAGCCACACCGTCTACAGGACCTTCGAGACCGAGCAGCGGCGCGAGTTCGTCCGCATCACCGAGGACGTGCAGGCCGCCGTCGACGAGTCGGGCGTGCGCGAGGGCATGGTGCTCGTGTCGGCGATGCACATCACGGCCGGCGTGTGGGTGAACGACGACGAGCCCGGGATCCAGGCCGACGCCCTCGAATGGCTCGACAAGATCGCGCCGCCGAGCTGGCAGCCGCCGGCGAACGACGTCGCCGCCGAGCTGCTGCCGTCGGGCGGCGACTACCGCCACCACCGGGGCGGCGAGGACAACGGCGACGCGCACCTGAAGAACCTGCTGGTGCACCACCAGGCGATCGTCCCGATTACCGACGGCCGGCTCGACCTCGGCCCGTGGCAGGCGATCTTCTACGCCGAGTTCGACGGCCAGCGCCGCAAGCGCCTGGTGATCAAGGTGATGGGCGAGTAGGTCGCCGGCTACTGGTAGTCGACGAGCAGCTGTGCCAGGTCGTGGTCCGTGGTACGCGTCTGGTTGCCGCTGATCCAGTAGTACATCTTCACGATCGCGCCGTTCGCCCTCGCCGGGGTGTTGATCTCAGACAGCGGGACGCTGTCGTTCTGGTAGGTCGAGGTCGAGTTGCACGAGACGGGGCTAGCGGTGGAGCCGTGCGTGCCGATCAGGGTCGCCCCCGAGTAGACCTCGAAGTAGTAACAGGCGTTCCGCCCGCTCTGGGTCGGCCGGTAGCTCGTCTTGAACGTCCCGCCGGTGACCGTGGCCCCGGACGGCACGTAGCCGGGGAAGGTGACCTTCAGGTAGCGGCTCGCGCTGAACGCGGCGGTCCAGTTGTTGGTCGTCGTATAGGCGAGGCCGCCGGTGCCGGCCAGGCTCCACTGGTACGTCGTGGGTGAGCCGGCGGCGGCGTCGGTGTAGTTCTGCGTGTAGAGCGTGAAGGACATCGACGGCGACGACGTCGACCCCGTGATCGTCGCCACGTCCATCGTCATCGACTTCGAGGCCGACTCGCGCCCGTAGACCCTGACCCGCGCGTCGTCGGCGAGGTCGGTGGTGCTGAGCTCCGCGAGGTTCGTGGAGACCGACGTCAGCGCGGTCCCGGTCGTGCAGCCGACGGGGGTCCCGGCGCTGCCATGCGTTCCCAGGACGGCGTTGGTGGAGGCCCGCCTGACCTCGAACCAGTAGCACGCGGTCTCCCCGGCGGCGGCCGCCGCGTACCTGAAGTTGAAGGCGGCGCCGGTGACGGCGAGCCCGGGCCGGAGCGGCGCGTTGGGCTCGAAGTCGAGGTAGTTCGCGGTGTTGAACACCGCGGGCCACAGGCCGCTCGTGAACGTGATCGCGTCCTGGAACGCGGGCTGCGCGGACTGGTTCGACTCCGTGCCCGACGAGGCGTCCCGAAGGTCCCACCCCGAGGTGGTCATCGTGAACGGCAGGCTCACGGTGATCGACGCGCTCGCCACGTCGCCGCCGCTGCCCACCACGTACACGGTGTGCGAGCCGTTCGACGTGCCGGTCGGGATCGTCACGGTGACGCTCGCGCCGCCGCCCGACGGGACCGGGGTCGGCGAGAGGGTGCCCGTGAGCACCGTGCCGGTGCTGGCGTTGTCGAGCCTGAACGTGACGGTCTGGCCGCCGACGAACGCGGCGATCGTGCCGTTGAGCGTTGTCGGCAGGCTCGTGACCGTCGTCGAGGAGGTGAACGAGAGCGACGGCGAGGCGACCACCGCGTTCGAGCTCAGCGACCCCTCGAAGCCCATCCAGTTGCCGCGAACCGGCGTGACGGTGTAGCGCCAGCTGCCGCCCGGAACCGAGGTCTCGGTGCAGGTCAGCGCGGAGATCGTGCCGGAGCAGCCGCTGCCGATCGTCTGGACGTTGCCGTTCGTGTCGTAGCGCCTGACGAGGTAGCCGGACACGGCGCCGCCGCCGGGCATCGTGCTGGCCGACCACGACACCGTGACGCTGCGGTTCGACACGCTCGCGGTCGGCGTGGCCCCGGTCGGCATCGAGACCGCCTTCGCGGTCGGCGTGCCCGTGCCGCTGTGCGTCCAAGCGGCAGTCGCCGCGGCGGGCTGAGCCGCCGCGGCGATCGCCATTCCTATTAGGACTGCCCGGAGGGAGGGCATCCGCCGAAGCCCCTTTCGGAGACCTCAGCCCACGATCAGCTGGTGCCGCTCAGCGTGACCGGGATCGTGAAGACCGCGCCCTGGCAGGCGTTGAGCGAGGCATTCGACATGCTCGCGGCGCCGTTGAGGCTGGTCTGCAGCTCCCCGTCGACGCCACCGCTCTTGGCGGGGACGCTGAGCGTGAGGCCGGTCTGGTTCGAGAACGTCACGCCGGTCGTGGTGCAGCCGGAGTGGCCGCCGTCCGCCGTGATCGTCCCGTTGCCCGTGACGGCCGTCACCGTGACCGGGTAGGGGTTTGGGTTCTTCAGCCTGATGAGCACGTCGCCGCTCACGCCCGGGTAGAGCGTCGCGGTGGTGCTGGCGGAGACGTCGACCGTGCTGATCGCAGCCGCGGTCCCGGCCTTCGCGTAGGCGTCACCCGTGCCGTTCGTGGTCCAGGCCGCGTAGACGAGCCCGACGACCCCGAACGCCGCGGCGATGACGGCCACAGCGATCTTGCGATTGATGGAAAGCTTGCGCATGTATCAGTCCTCCCGGGCCCCGAAGGCCCGCGGTTCAAGGGCAGCAGCCGGACATACATCGACTTGCGCGCTCGATCGCTTTAGTCACCCAAGAGGACCGGAGCCGCCGTCCCGGGGGACGGCGGCTCCATGCTGCTCTCTGTTTTGGGAGGCTGGACTTGCGCTCCACGGCTGATTGTCGGGCCCGGGTGGAGCGGCCCCGATACCACGAACGGGGGATTGCTCTGGTGTTCTTGACCTAGGGCCCGGCACGGACGAGCACGAACTCGTCGTCGCCGAGCCGCACCTCGTCCCCCGCGTGCAGCTGGCGCCCGCGGCGCTCCTCCGGCTCGCCGTTCACGATCACCGCACCCGCCGCCAGGAGCGCCTTCGCCTCCCCGCCCGCGTCGACGGCGCCAACCAGCTTGAGGAGCTGGCCGAGACGGATCACGTCGCCGCGGATCTCGACCTCGCGGGTCACGGGCCCACGGGGTGCGGCATGGGCTCGCCGCGCAGGGCGGCGAGCAGGTTGTCCACCGCCATCGACGCCATCAGCTCGCGCGTGCGGCGGGACGCCGAGCCGATGTGCGGGGTGACGAGCGCGCGACCGGTGGTGAGCAGCGGGTGGTCGGGCGGCAGCGGCTCGGGGTCCGTCACGTCGAGCCCCGCCCCCGCTATCCAGCCCTCGCGGAGCGCCCGCACCAGCGCATCGGTGTCGACCACCGGCCCGCGCGCGGTGTTGATCAGGATCGCCGCCGGCCTCATCGAGCGCAGCTCCGTCTCACCGATCAGCCCCCTGGTGGCCGCCGTCAGGGGCACGTGCAGGGAGACGAAGTCCGACTCCGCCAGCGCGTCGCCGAGGTTGCCCGACGAGCTCCGCACGGCGAGGACGCGCATCCCGAACCCCTCCGCGCGGCGCGCGAGCGCCGAGCCGATCCGGCCCATCCCGACGATCCCGAGCGTCGCGCCGTGCACCTCGGCGCCGAGGAAGCCGCCCGGCTCCCAGGTCAGCCAGTCGCCGGCGCGCACCGCGACCTCGCCGTCCACCACGTGACGCGCGGCCGCGAGCAGCAGGGCGAACCCCAGGTCGGCGGTCGTCTCGGTCAGCACGCCGGGCGTGTTGCCGACCTGCACGCCGCGGGCCGCGCAGGCGGCGACGTCGACGTTGTCGACGCCCACGGCCATCACGGAGACGGCTCGCAGGCGCGGAGCCGCGTCCAGGAGCTGCGTGTCGACGCCGTCGGTCAAGAGGCAGAGCAGCCCGTCGGCGTCACGACATGCGGCGTGGAGGTCGGCCGGGGCGGGGGGCAACCTCCCCGGCCATACCTCCACGTCGTGCTCACCTCGCAGGCGCGCCAGCGCGTCACCCGGGAGATCGCGGGTGACGAAGCAGCGCGCCAGGAGCTACTGGTCCCTTGTACCCGGGGCCGCCGCGGCCAACTCCTCGTGGCGCCCCTCGCAGAACTCCTCCACGATCTTCTCGTTGAAGGCGGGGATGTCGTCGGGATTGCGGCTCGTGGTCAGCCCGCGGTCCACGTGGACCTCCTCGTCGACCCACTCGCCGCCCGCGTTGCGGATGTCGGTCTTCAGGGAGGGCCAGGACGTCAGCGTCAGCCCGTCCACCACTCCCGCCTCGACCAGCGTCCACGGCCCGTGGCAGATCGCCCCCACCGGCTTGCCCGCCTCGACGAACGCGCGCACGAAGGCCACGGCGTCCTCGTCGACCCGCAGGAAGTCGGGGTTGGCGACGCCGCCGGGCAGCACGAGGCCGTCGTAGTCGTCGACGCTGGCCTCCTTCACGGTCACGTCGACCGGGAACCTGTCGGCCTTGTCGAGGTGCTCGAAGCCCTGGATCTCGCCCTCCTCGAGCGAGACGAGCTGCGTCTCGGCGCCCTCCTGCTCGACCGCCTTCCGCGGCTCGGTCAACTCCACCTGCTCCACGCCGTCAGTGGCAAGGAAGGC
Source organism: Thermoleophilaceae bacterium (assembly GCA_035275105.1). GTDB lineage: Bacteria > Actinomycetota > Thermoleophilia > Solirubrobacterales > Thermoleophilaceae > AC-37. The sequence continues at coordinate 547 of DATENL010000150.1, read as the reverse complement.
GATCTTCCTGCCGTCGAGCTTTCCCATTCTGAGCTCCTCTCGAAAGTCGTCTACAGGGTCTCTACCTGAGACGAAGACCGGTCAAACGCCGCTGCAAGCACCTCTGCAGCGGCGCGCTGCCCGGACTGGACGGCGCCGTCCATGTAGCCGTTCCACACGGTCGCCGTCTCCGCGCCGGCCCAGTGGATCGGGCCGATCGGCTCGCGCAGAGCGGGGCCGAACTGGGTCCAGCCGCCCGGCGGCATGTAGCAGCCGTAGCAGCCGCGGGTCCACTCCTCCTCGGCCCAGGAGCGCTCCACGAAGTCGACGGGCTTCGCCGCCTCGGGGCCGAACAGGCGCACGAGGCCGTCGAGCACCGCCTTCCTGCGCTCCTCGGCGGGCAGCCGGCCGAGGACGCGAGCGCGCTGGCCCTCGAGGAAACCGAGCAGCACACCGGGCGAGCCGTCCGGGGGCGAGTTGTCGAACACGATCTTCGCCGGGCCGGTGTCGCTGGTGGCCTGGCCGCTCAGTCCTTGCTCGCGCCAGAACGGCGTTTCATAAATGAACA
>DATENL010000149.1:0-19232 GCA_035275105.1 Thermoleophilaceae bacterium | reverse complement strand
CAGGGAGTCGGCTACCCGACGCCCGGCGGGCTGGTCCCGCTCGTTGCGGGGGCGATCGTGTACGACCTGTTCGTCGGCGACCCCTCGGTTCGTCCCGGTCCGGAGGAGGGGCGCGCCGCGTGCGAGGCGGCCTCAGCCGAGCCCGCGCGCGGCACCGTGGGCGCCGGGACGGGCGCGAGCGTCGGCAAGCTGCTCGGCGCCGCCGGGTTCACGAAGGGCGGCGTGGGTCTGGCCTCGGACCGCGTCGAGGACGCGGTGGTGGCCGCGCTCGCGGTGACCAACTCGGTCGGCGAGGTCGTGGCCGAGGACGGCCGCGTGCTGGCCGGCGCCTGGCGGGACGGCGGGTACGTGCGCAGCTCCGAGCTCGTGAAGGAGGGGATCGAACCGCCGGCGACCGTACGCGAGGCCACCACGCTCGTGTGCGTCATGACCAACGCCCGGCTCTCGAAGCGCGAGACGTGGCTGGTCGCCCGCGCGGCCACGTCCGGCGTCGCGCGGGCGGTCCAGCCGAGCGCGACCGCCTGGGACGGGGACCTCGTCTACTGCCTCGCCACAGGCGAGGTCGAGGCCGAGCCGTTCGCGATCTCGACCCTCGCGGCCGACGCGACGGCCGCGGCGGTCCGTGACGGGGTCCGCTCGGCAACCGGCGTGCCCGGCTGCCCGGCGGCTGCGGAACGCTGAGTCAAGAGTTGCGCTGCACCGGTGGCGAAGTGGGCGTCGTGCACGTATCTTGAGTGTGGGACTCCGGTGAGGCGCGCTTGAGAACACGCAGGGCATGGATGCCGGCGATGGTCGCGGCGGCGGCGCTCGTCGCGGCCGCGCCCGCGGCGGCTGACTGGACGACCGTGGGCGGCGGACCGGTGGACGAGAACGTCGCAGCACCGACGAGCAGTGACGGCCACGCCTACGACCTGAAGCGGATCGGCGGCGTCCTCCACGTCGCCTGGACCGATCCGGTCGGCAAGCACGTCGTGGTCCGCGTCGCCCGGCTGGCGGACGACGGCGCCTCCTGGATCCCCGTCGGCGGCGTGGTGAACGCGGACCCGGCGCACGACGCCGGTCACCCCTCGCTCGCCGAGGCGCCTGACGGGACGCCCTGGATTGCCTGGACGGAGCTCGACGTCGACGACGCGGCGCAGATCCGGGTCGCGCGTCTGAACGGGGCGGGCGACGACTGGGTGGAGCCCGACGGTCGCGCCTGGGGGATCAACTACCTTCCGCCGGACTTCGACGAGGACCGCCCACGTGGGGACCGGCAGCTCTACTACGGCGCCGCGCCCCGCCTCGTGTTCCTCGGGGAGCGGCCGTACGTGGCCTACCTCCAGAACTACTTCGAGGAGTACGCGGTCGACGTGGTGCGGCTCGCGGCGGACGGCCACTCGTGGGAGCGGATCGTCAGTGGGTTGGGCGGCTCCATTCCGCGCAACCCCGACGCCGCGGTGATCGGCGGCCTCCTGCACGTCGGGATCAACGACCTGGGCAGCACGGAGGTGCTCCGCCTGAGCCAGGCTGGGCAATGGGAGAAGGTGGGCGGGGGCTCACCGAAGCTGAAGACCGACGACGGCTACGAATACGACGGCTCCTTCGACCGCCTCGCGCCGTTCGGGGGGGATCCCTACGTGTTGTTCGGCCAGGCCCACGTCGTCCACCCGGACGGCGACTCCTGGACGCTGGTCGGGGGCGGCCCGGCGGGCGAGGCGTGGCGCGGCACCAGCCTGCGCGGCATCGGCGGGCGCCTCTGGGCGGCATGGAGAGGCGACCCGAACAACCCCGATGGTCAACACCCGCTGCACGTGAGCCGACTGGCCGACGACAGCGCGAGTTGGGTCCAGGTGGACTCGCCGGCGGGCACCGCGGTCGATGACGGCGCCGTCCTCAGCTCGATCGACGGCGTCCCCTACATCGCCTTCGCGGCCGCCGGTGGCGGCGGCAAGCAACTCGTCGTGCAGCGCCTGAACGGTGCTCCGGAGCCGCTCGGACCCGACGATCCCGAGGGCTCCGGGCCGGGCACCGACCCGGACGTCGACGCCACGCCGATCGTGCCGCCGGGCGAGCCCAAGCCGCACGCCCACTGCTCGGGGACCGTCGACGGCACGCCTGATCCCGACTACCTGTACGCGCTCTGGTACACCACGACGGTGCGCGGCTTCGCGGGCGACGACCGCATCATGGGCGGCTCTGAGGGCGACTGCCTGTTCGCCGGCGACGGGAGCGACGAGCTCCGCGGCAGCCTGGGCAGGGACTGGCTCTTCGGCGGGAACGGCGCCGACAAGCTCTTCGGAGGTGCCGACGACGATCAGTTGAACGGCGGCCGAGGCAACGACGGCCTACGCGGCGGGCCCGGCGTCGACATGTACCACGCGGGCCGCGGGCGCGACTTCCTCGACGCCGCCGACGGCCGCGGCGAGCCCGTGAACTGCGGCCCCGGCGAGGACACGGCGCGCGTCGACGCGTCAGACGGCCCGCGCGACTGCGAGCACGTGACGGTCGTCGGCGGCTAGCGCCCGCGCAGCCGGCCCAGCGCGCCGAGTGCCCACAGCGCCGGCCGCACCACCGCGTCGGGGCCGACCGCCAGCCTGAACACGTCGCCGTACTCGTTCAGGAGCGGCGCGAAGGCCAGCGGCCCGGGCTGCTTTCCCCCGGCGTCGCGCACCAGGCGGTCCACCGAGCGGAACCACTCCTCGGTCCGCCCCGCCGGCTTCGTCTCCCAGCGCACGCGCGCCTCGGCCGCCGCGGCGTTCCACATCTGGTGCTTGGTCCCGGCCGGGATGTCGAGCGTGTCCCCCGCGTGCAGCTTCCGCTCGGGGCCGCCGTCCAGCCGCGCCGTCAGCTCGCCGGCCAGGACCTCGAAGTGCTCGGCCTGGGCCGGGTGCAGGTGCGGCGGCGGCGGCTTGCCGCTCGGGCCGTACTCGGCCTCGACCTCGAGCACGTCGGGATCCGCCCTGACGACGGTGACGGTCTCGTGCGGTGTGAGCTTGTAGGTGGTCGCCACGGGAGAAAGCACCGAGGGCCGCGCACCAGGCGCGACCCTCGGGTGAAGCACTCGCCTGTTGGCGCGAAGCCTAGGCGCTACGCCGCCGCGCCTGCGGGCTCCTGCGCCCGCCGCGGCAGCAGGACCTCGCGCGCGATGACAAGCCGCTGGATCTGCGACGTGCCCTCGTAGAGCTGCATGATCTTCGCGTCGCGCATCAGCTTCTCGACCGGGTACTCCTTGATGAAGCCGTACCCGCCGTAGACCTGCACGGCGTCGGTGGTGACCTCCATCGCGGTGTCGGCCGAGAACCGCTTGGCGTGCGACGAAGCGAGCGTGTTCCGCTTGCCCTGGTCGAGCAGGACGCCCGACTGCCAGACGAGCAGGCGCGCCGCCTCGATCTTGGTCGCCATGTCGGCGATCATGAACTGGATCGCCTGGTGCATCGCGATCGGCACGCCGAACTGCACGCGCTCCTTCGAGTACTCGGTGGCGAACTCGAACGCGGCGCGCGCGATACCGACCGCCATCGCCGCCACGCCGGGGCGCGTGCGGTCGAGGGTCATCATCGCGAGCTTGAACCCGTGGTTCTCCTCGCCGAGCAGGTTCTCCTTGGGGATCCGGACGTCGTTGAACGAGATCGTCGCGGTGTTGGAGGCGCGCTGGCCGAGCTTGTCCTCCTTCTTGTCGACGGTCACGCCGTCGAGCTCGCGGTCGACCACGAACGCCGAGATCCCCTTGTGGCCCGCGTCCTTGTCGGTCTTGGCGTAGACCGTGTAGTAGTCCGCGTAGCCGCCGTTGGTGATGAAGCACTTCGAGCCGTTGATGACGTACTCGTCGCCCATCTTCGTGGCGGTGGTGCGCATGCCGGACACGTCGGAGCCGGCGTCCGGCTCGGTCAGGCAGAAGGAAGCGAGCTTCGGCTCCTCGGTGAGCATCCCGAGGTACTTCTTCTTGGTCTCCTCGGAGCCGCCGAGCGCGATCGGCGCCGTGGCGAGGCCGTTGCACATCAGCGAGGTGCCGATGCCGGAGCAGCCCCAGCCCATCTCCTCCTCGATGATGCAGCCGCTCAGGTAGTCGAGCCCGGGACCGCCGTACTCCTCGGGGATGTGGGTGTTCATGAGCCCCACCTCCCAGGCCTTCTTGATGACGTCCTCGGGCCAGGTCCCGTCCTTGTCGTAATCCCAGGCGACGGTGCGGATGTCCTTCTCGGCGAAGCTGTGCGCGAGCTCGCGCAGGTCCTTCTGCTCGTCGGTAAGCGTGAAATCGACCACTGATGCTCCTTGTCCTGCGCCGCGCCCGAGCGGCCCGGCGGGGGCCCGTCAGGGCCCGATTGATTGGTCAGTCAACGAGGCCCGTAAGGGTAGCGCCCTCAGCCCACCACCAGCCGCACCGCCACATAGAGCCCCAGCGCGATCACGCCGAGGCAGATGAGCAGCAGGCCGAGCTGCTCGGGATAGATCGCCGGCTTCGACGGAGCCAAGGTCCGGCGGCGCAGGCGGCGCCACATGCGCCAAACTGTACGCGCGTGGGCACGTTCGGGTACGTGGTGATCGTCGTCGGCTGCCTCGGGATCGTGGTGGCGATGCTCAGCGCGGTCGGGCGGGCCGGGCTGTACGAGCGGATCGGCAAGGGCGCGTTCTCGCTCGACGAGCCCGACCGCCCGCGCGGGCCCGCGCCGGGCAGCCCCCAGGCGCAGGCCGAGGCGGCCGCCGAGATCCGCCAGCTGCTCGAGGCGAAGTCGGCGCGCCGCGAGATGCGCGGCGAGGCCCCGCTCGACGTGGAGGCCGAGATGAGGGCCCTCACCCAGCCGGTCGCCGGCGCCGACGACGAGCTCCGCGACGAGGTTCGCCAGCTCGTGATCGCGCGCAACGAGCGCCGCCAGCGGCAGGGCAAGGAGCCGCTCGACGTCGAGGCCGAGGTCGAGCGCCAGCTGCAGGACCTGAGGTAGAGGCCGCCCCTCGCCTTTTCGGCTATGAATACGCCCGATGGCCAGCGGCAACGACCGGCGCTTCGAGCTTGACGAGCTGATCGTCCGGCCGGGCACCTACTTCAACCCACAGACCGAGGTGCTCGTCGTGGTCGACGACTCCGCGTCGATGGACGCCGAGATCTTCAACCTCGAGGAGTTCGAGGGTGCCGACTGGGTGCTCCTCTCCGACGACCTCCCGGTCGACGAGGCGCAGCGCGACGAGCTGCTCGAGTCGTTCCAGGCGAGCCACGGCGGCAGCGACGGCCGCGAGGTCACGCTCGACGCCGAGGAGCTGGAGGACGACGTCGAGGAGATCGACGAGCAGCCGCAGCCGGCCGAGGAAGTCGAGTAGCCCGACCGCGGCCGTAGGCTCACGCGCGTGAGCCGCCTGTATTTCCTGAGCGTCTTCATCCCGGTCGCGGTGGCGCTCGAGCTGACGGACGCGCCGGCGACGGCTGTCTTCTTCACCTCGGCGCTCGGCCTGATCCCGACGGCCGTGCTGATGAGCGACGCCACCGAGCACCTGGCCGCGCGCTCGGGCCCGGGCATCGGCGGCATCGTGAACGTCACCTTCGGCAACGCGCCCGAGTTGATCATCGCCTTCTTCGCGCTGGCGGAGGGGCTCCAGGAGGTCGTGAAGGCCTCCCTGGTCGGCTCGGTGATCGGCAACAGCCTGCTCGTGCTCGGCGCCGCGATGTTCGCCGGCGGCTGGAAGAACGGCCGCCAGACGTTCAGGCGCGAGCCCGCCGAGCGCGTCGCGACCCTCCTCCTCGCGGTGTGCGTCGTGCTCGTCCTGCCCGCCCTCGCCCAGGTGACCCTCGGCGAGGGCGGCCTGCCGCAGATCGGCGAGCTGCGGCACCACTACGAGGGCTGGATCGAGGCGGTCTCGCTCGTCGTCGCCAGCGGGCTGGTCGTCTACTACGTGATCCGGTTGACCACCGCCATCCGCGACCGGCGCGGGATCTTCGACGTCGACGAGGAGGACCTCGAGCGCGGCGAGGACGTCTGGTCGGTCAGGCGGTCGGTCGCGCTCCTGGCCGTCGCGGGCGTGCTGGTCGGGGTCATGAGCGAGGTCCTCGTCGGCTCGATCGAGGAGGCGTCGGAGGCGATCGGACTGTCCCAGTTCTTCATCGGCGTCTTCGTGGTCGGGATCGCGGGGAACGCCGCCGAGCACTGGGTGGCGGTCGTGGTGGCGATCAAGGACAAGATGGACCTGTCGCTGAACATCGCGCTCGGGTCGAGCGTGCAGATAGCGATGTTCCTCGTACCGGTGCTGGTGCTCGCCTCGCTCGTCGTGGGGCCAGACCCGATGGCGCTCGTCTTCAACGGCTACGAGGTGCTGGCGCTGGTCGTGGCCGCCGCGATCGCGCGCTTCGTCACCCACGGCGGGCACTCCACGCGCAACGAGGGAGCGCTGCTGATCGGCGTCTACCTCGCGCTCGGCGTCCTGTTCTTCCTCGCCTGACTAGTCTGTTCCGCGATGCGGCAGCGGCGCTTCGGCGACACCGACCTCCACGGATCCGAGATCGCCTTCGGCACCTGGGCGCTCGGGTCCGACTGGTGGGGGAAGACCGACGACCCCGACCGGCTGGTCGGCCGCGCGCTCGAGCTCGGCGTCACCTTCTTCGACACGGGCGACGCGTACGGCCAGGGCGTGAACGAGGAGATCGTCGGCCAGGCCCTGCGCCAGGCGGACCGCGACTCGATCCAGATCTCGACCAAGTTCGGCTACGTGCTCGACTCCGATCGCCAGCAGCACTCGGAGGGCGAGCGGCCGCAGGACTGGTCGCCGGAGCACGCGCGCCGCGCGCTCGAGGCGAGCCTCCGCCGGCTCGGCACCGACCACGTGGACCTCTACCAGCTCCACAACCCCCGCATGGACGCGATGGAGCGCGACGACCTGTTCGCCGAGCTCGAGGCGCTCCGCGAGGAGGGCAAGCTGCGCGAGTACGGCGTCGCGCTCGGGCCCGCGATCGGCTGGCGAGAGGAGGGCCTGCGCGCGTTCGAGACGCGCGAGATCGCGGCGCTCCAGACCGTCTACAACCTGCTCGAGCAGGAGCCGGGCAGCGACTTCCTCGCGGCCGCGTCGGACCACCGCGGCGCGGTGATGGCGCGCGTGCCGACCTCGAGCGGCCTGCTCGAGGACAAGTACACGCTCGACACCACCTTCAGCGGCTCCGACCACCGGCGCCACCGCCCGCGCCAGTGGCTCGTGGACGGCCTGAAGAAGATCGACCAGCTCCGCTTCCTGGTGATCGAGGGCGAGCGCACGATGGCGCAGGCCGCGCTCCGCTTCATCCTCCAGCAGCCGCGGATGGCCTGCGTGATCCCGACGATCACGTCGATGGCCGAGCTCGAGGAGTTCGCCGGCGCCGCCGCCGCGCCCGAGCTCACCGCCGACGAGCTCGCCCGCGTGGACGAGCTGTACCGCAGCGGGTTCGGCCTCGAGCCGGCCGCGGCGTAGCGCCCTACTTCAGGAGCTCAGAGCACTTCTGCAAGCCGGCGGCGTCGCTCGGCTTGGTCTTGTTCAGGCACTCGGCGTACTCCTTGAACTGGTCCGACGAGGGCGAGCGGCCGCTGCCGCCCTCGGACCCCGGCTCGCCGCCGGGCGTGCCGCCGGGGAGGCTGCCGTCACCCGACGAGTCGCCGCCGGTATCGCCGCTGCCCGTGTCGCCGCCGATCCCGCCGGTGGCGCCGAGCGCGCCGCCGAGCCCCTGGAGCTGCTTGGCGAGGTCCGAGATCGGCTTGGCGTTCGCGGGCGCCTGGATCGTCTGCGGATCGCCGACGCCGGCGAACTCGACGGACAGCGTGAGGTTGCCACCCTTGATGCCGCGCGCCTGGGCCTGCTGGTCCTCGGGCACCTGGAAGTCGAGGCTCATCGCGAAGCGGCGGATCTTGCCGTCGTCCTTGCCGACGTAGACGTCGAGCTTCGGGTCCTTGACGATCTCCTTGATCTGGTCGATCACCTGTGGCGTCAGCTGCTCCGGCTTGGCCTGCCCGAGCGAGCCGCCGGCGCGCGCGACGATCTTGTTGAGGTCGTTGAAGAGCTTCTCGACGTCGATGTCCGCCTTCACGTGCTTGGTCTCGACCCCCGCGACGTCGGACTCGCCCTCGACGCTCGCGTCGGCGACCCACGACAGCGGGTCGACGCCGAACTGCTTGAGGCTCTTCGAGCCGCCCGCGTTGCCCTGCGACGCCGCCTTCTGGAGCTGCGCCATGGTCGAGTCGTCGACCTCGTAGTTCGTGCCCTGGAAGTTGACGAAGCCGCGGTCGCCGGTCGAGATCAGGCCGGCCGAGAACGTCTGTCCGCCGCCCGAGACGCTGACGTCCCAGTTCAGGCTCGGCAGCTTGCCGGTCCCGTTGTTCTTGTAGGGGCCGCCGAGCTTGAAGCGCACGGGCTGCTCCAGCTGGGGCACGCCGTCGACCTTGGCCGAGATGTCGATCGTGACGTTCGCGCTGGGGATCGGCTCGTTGAATCCCTTCTTCAGGAGCGCCTTCGCGTCCTCCTCGCTGCCGCCGCCGCAGCCCGCCAGGAGCCCTGCGGCAAGGGCCAGCAGGGCAAGCGCCATCGCGAATGCACGGGGACGGGGGGGCACGCGCCGTGAGGGTATCGTGATCCGGTCATGGCGCCGCGCACCATCCTCTACACGGGCAAGGGCGGCGTGGGCAAGACGAGCGTCGCCGCCGCCACCGCCCGTCGCTGCGCCGCGGCCGGTCTGCGCACGGTCGTGCTGTCCACCGACCCCGCCCACAGCCTGTCGGACTCGCTCGAGGCCGAGTTGGGCAGCGCGCCGACCGCGTGCGGCGACAACCTCTGGGGCCAGGAGGTGCAGGCGCAGGAGGAGATGGAGCGCCACTGGGAGGCGGTCCAGGACTGGATGGGCGAGATGCTCGTGGAGCGCGGCATCGACCAGATCGCCGCCGACGAGCTCACCGTCCCGCCGGGCATGGACGAGCTCTTCTCGCTGCTCCAGATCAAGCGCCATCACGAGTCGGACGAGTTCGAGGCGATCATCGTGGACTGCGCGCCCACGGGCGAGACGCTGCGGCTCCTGTCGTTCCCCGACGTCGCGAGCTGGTGGCTCGAGCGCGTGTTCCCGATCGAGCGGCGGCTGATGGCGGCGGCGCGGCCGTTCGCGCGCACTCTGCTCGACGTGTCGCTGCCGACCGAGCGCGTGTTCGACGACGTCGAGCGACTGGTGGTGAACCTCGTCGCGATGAACGGGATCCTCCGCGACCGCGACACGACCTCGATCCGCCTCGTGATGAACCCCGACCGGATGGTCATCCGGGAGGCGATGCGGACCTACACCTACCTCAACCTGTACGGCTACCTGACCGACGCCGTCGTCGTGAACCGGGTGTTCCCCGAGGAGGTCGACGGCGGCTACTTCGCCGGCTGGCGCGCGAACCAGCAGGAGCAGATGGAGCTCGTGCGATCCGCGTTCGCGCCGGTCCCGATCCTCACGGCGCCGTTCTTCGAGCAGGAGGTCGCCGGCGACGCGATGCTCGACCGGCTGGCCGACGAGGTCTTCGCCGACCACGACGCCGGGGCGATGCTTCACCACGACCTGTCGCAGGAGCTGTCGTCCAGCAACGGCACCGCCACGCTGCGGCTGCCGCTGCCGTTCGCCGAGAAGGGCGACATCGACCTGAAGAAGATCGGGCTCGAGGTGGTCGTGCGCGTGGGAGGGCAGAAGCGGACGATCGTGCTGCCGCCGTCGCTCGCGGCGTACCGTCCCCGGTCGGCGCAGTTCGAGGACGGCGCGCTGAGCGTGACCTTCGAGAAGGGGGCCGAGGATGGACGAGCAGAAGAGGACTGACGCGCCGCCCGGCTGGGACGACTTCGTCCGCGAGAACGGCGAGCGGGCGCGCGGCGCGGGCGGCGCCGGCCAGCGCGGCCCGATCCCCGACTTCACGCCGCTGATCCAGATCGTCGAGGCACTCAGGCGGGCGATCCCGCAGGAGCTCCAGGAGCAGTTCAACGCGCTCCAGCGCGAGCTGCTCCTGACGCTGCGGGCGCTGATCGACTGGTACCTCGAGCGGCTCGACAAGCCCGAGCTGACGCCCCAGGTCGAGGACATCCCGATCGAATGAAGACCTGGATCCTCACCGGCTCGCCGGAGAACTTCGCCGCGACGGCCGAGCGCGGTTTCAAGCTGATCGGGATGAAGGAGAAGCGGCGCGCGATGGCCGAGCAGGTCGAGCCCGGCGACCGGATCGTGTTCTACCTCACGAGGGTCAAGGAGCTGGCCGCGATCGTCCGCGTGACCGGCGAGATGTTCGAGGACCGCACGCCCGTCTGGCCGGGCAAGCCCGGGAAGGTCGACCCGTACCCGTGGCGCTTCGCGACCGAGCCCGAGCTGGTGCTCGACGAGGCCGAGCGCGTTCCCGCCGAGGAGCTGGCGGGCGAGCTCGAGCACGTGAGGAAGTGGCCCGCCGAGCACTGGACGCTCGCGTTCCAGGGCCAGCTGCGCACCGTGTCGGACGCCGACGCTCGCGTCATCGAGCGCCGGATGCGCGCCGCGGTCCCGGCTTGATGGCCGAACGCCACTACACGGTCGAGCAGGCGAACGCGGCGCTCGGATGGGTCATGGAGCGGATCGAGCGCCTGCGGGCCGCGCGCGAGGGCCTCAACGACGAGGAGGCGCGCGCGGCGCTCCAGGACGCCGGCCCGACCAACGGGGGCGGCGATCCGGGCCGCGTGGTCTCCGACGCCTTCCTCGAGATGCGCAACGCGCTCGTGGAGCTCCAGGCGATGGAGGTCGTGCTGCGCGACCTCGACCGCGGCCTGGTCGACTTCCCGTCGATCCGCGACGGGCGCGAGGTGTTCCTCTGCTGGGAGGAGGGCGAGGACGAGATCGGCTTCTGGCACGACCTCGATTCGGGCTATGGCGGACGCCGCCCCCTCTGACCCCGGGCGCGAGCGCCCGGACGAGCCGCGGCTCGGCGTGACCGAGGCGTGGCGGCGGCTGAACTTCGAGCAGCGGACGGCGGCGGTCGGCGCCCTGCTCCTGATCGTCAGCACGTTCGGGCCGTTCTCGTTCGTCGAGGCGGCGATCGTGATCGTCGCGGCCGCGGTGCTGCTCCTGCTCTACCGCCGCGCCCAGGGGCGCGACTTCCACGTCCCGTTCGGCGACGGCGTGGTGATCGCGGCGGCGGGGGCGTGGGCCGCCGTGCTGATCGTCGTGCGGGTGCTCGACCGCCCGCTCGGGCAGAACCTGCTCGCGCTCGTGTGCGCGGCGATCCTGATGCTCGCCGGCCTCCGCGAGCGTTCGAAGCACCCGCTGGACGACCTGCCGCCGCGGTCCCGCCGCGCGCCCGCCGAACCCGACCCGGACGACGTGGAATGGACGGAGCCGGTCCCGGACCGCTCCGCCCACCGCGACGAGACGCTGCCGCTGCGCGAGGTGGACCCGTACAGGCCCGCGAAGGTGCTCCCTCCGCCGCCCGGCGAGGAGGACCTGGAGGATCCGCCGGCGTGGCCGGCGGGTCGCCCGGGGGAGCCGCCGCCCGACCCGGCGGAGCGGCTCGAGCCCCCCGACGAGCCCACCGAGATGCTCGACTAAACCGTCTCAGCCCGGCAGGACGACCCGCCGTGCGGGCCCGACATCGCCGCGATAGCCGATCGCGGCGACGCTCACCACCCGCTGGCCCGAGCCGGACGGCGAGGCGATCGTGGTGCGGGTCGACCGCGTCACCTGCTGGACCGCGTGCTTCCCGCGGCGAACCTTGACGAGGTAGGACCTGGCGCCGCAGACGGGCTTCCAGTGGACGGTGAGCTTGCGTCCGCCGCTGGCCTTGAGCCCCGTCACGCGGGACGGCGGCGTGCCCGTGTCGGCGCGGTACTTCGCCACGCGAATCGTTGCGCGCGGCGTGCCGTTCTGCTCGACCTTGGCGAGGATCGTGCGGCTGCCATGGGCGCCGACGGTCGGGGTGAAGGTCACCGAGCCCTTCGCGGTTGAGGTCACGGCGATCTCGTGCTCGCCCTGCTTGCTGCGCTCGACGAAGCGGACGCGCTGGCCGGGCCGTGGCTTGAGGGTCCAGCTCAGCGTCCTCCGGCAGCCGCTTGTGGCGACCCGCGCGTTCACCTTCGGTGGGGCCGCCGGTCCGGCGACCGCGACGGCGCTGATTCTCGGGCTGCCGGCGAGCGGGACGATCCGGTAGGTGCCGCCCGGCGGGCGTGAGAGGAAGATGTACGTCGTCGCGTCGTCGGCGTTTCGGATCATCGAGTGGGCCTGCGAGATCGACGCCTCCCTGCCGTCGGGGACGGACAGGGTGAGGCCGCCCGGTCCCTCGAGACGGACCCGCGGTGGCCCGCCCGAGCCGCGGACGGCGATGGCCTCGATCGAGGTTCCGGCGGGCAGGTCGACCGTCCGCGTGGTCGCCACGCTGGCCCTCCCGACCGGCGGCTGGCGTCTGCGCACGAAGTCTCCGACGTCGCAGCCGCCGTAGTGCCTGCCGTCGGCATCCCACGTGAAGCCGAAGCGCGAGCCCTTGCCCAGGCAGACAGCGAACACGCCGATCCCCGGGTCGAAGCGAACCAGGAGGTTGGCCTCGAGCTCGCTGCCAAAGAGCGCAGCCCGCCCAACCCCGGTTAACTCCGGATACTGGTTGTGGGGGAACCGGAGCGTCGCCTGTCCGTCGAAGGAAACCGGAAGTGCGACGCGGAGCAGCTCGCGCGCGTTGAACGTCATCCGGCCGGAGACCTCCACGTTGCCCGACGCGGGGAACCACTTGGCTTGCCCGGTCAGGATGCGCGCACCCGCGACCCGGAGAATGGCGCCGCCCCGCCAGGAGTCCTCGGGGTCGCTGAAGAACCCAGCATCGAGATCCAGCGATGCGACCTCCTGGAACCAGAAGTCGTTACGGAACCTCGGGAGCCAGGTGAACCCCGCCAGGAGCTGGGCCTTGAGGGGTGCTCCCGGCGCGTCGGTATCACGGCCGAAGTCGAAGCCGGCGCGCTGCACGTAGAGCTGCCACGCCGGCGCGAACAGCCAGTTGAGCCCGTTCGCCGCAAGCCGAAGCCTCTGGATGTACGACTCCCCCTCGGCGGCCGAGAACTTCAAACCCACCGCCAGGTCGAGGATCTTCGCCGACAGGAACACGTTGCCCTCGCTGTCTGCGAAGAGGGTGCCGGCCCGCCCGGCCAGCTGCGTCGTCGGGCTGCCGGCGTGGAGAACCGCGATGCCGCTGAAGGTCCAGATGTCGAAGGCGAAGTCGTACTTGACCGCCACGCGCGCGAGCTGGATGAAGCCCGCGGCGGGGAAGCCCTTTGCGTTTCGCGGGCCGAAGCCGTAGATGCTCTTGGGCGCGATGGAGCCCTCGATCGTCTGAAGCCCGTGGTCGTTGGTGAGCGCGATGGTGGCGCGCAGAATGTTGGTGTAGGCGATCCGGCCGTTCTTGCCCTTCCACGTACCTGCGAATGGGTCGATGGTCGCTCCATCCTCCGGCGGGCTCGAGAGCTGCATGGTGATCGTCGTCCTCCCGGCGGTGGACTCGAGCTCCATACCGGGGGCGTGTGCGGGCATCCCGAACAGCGTCGCTGACGCGGTCTCCAGCGCCGGGCCGCCCACCCCTCTTGTCTTTGACAGATTGCCCAGAGCGAGCGTGTAGCGGACCGACGTGCCGGGGAACGAGTGGTTGAACGCGGCGATGTCGTAGGCGAGCCAGCGCCGCTCGTTCCCGGCCTCGCTCATCCACACGCGGAGCTTCTTGCCGGACACGCGGCGCGCCTTGCCGTCGAACACGGTCGGCTCGTCTGGGTCACGGGTCTCGAAGTCGACCCCGTTGATCCGGTAGTGCCCGGTCACCTCCCAGCGTTCCTTCGCGACCCTTAGGAAGCACCCGCCGACGGCGATCATCGACGATTTGAAGTCGACCGTGCGCTCGCAGACGCTGCGGAAGTTCGCGGCAAGATCGCGGTCGAGGTGCACGGAGCAACTGTGTCCGGACGGGCGACAGCCTGCCCCGGCCGCTGGCTTGAACGGCACGCTGTCGCCACCGAACGAAGGGGTCACCAGATACGTGTTGGGTGGGACCGCCACCTGGTAGCGCCCATCCTTGTCGGTCTGCACGTGCCTGCTGACCGCCTGGGACCTGATCGCGACGTCGACCTTCGCGAGTGGGCGGTTGTCGGACGCGAGCACGACACCGGTGAGCACCGGGACGATCTCGAACTTGACCGTGGCGGGCTGTGCGATCCGGACGGCGACCGAGCGTGTCGCCGGCGTGAACGAGCGTTTCCTGAGCGTCGGGCTCAGCCGGGTGTTCGCGTCTGTCTTCGACGGCTTGAACTCGTACTGGCCCGCCTGGCTCGCGGGGATCTCGATCCTGAAGGCGCCCGTCTTATTGGTGACGCCTGCGAACCCCCGCTGGTCCTTGCCCTTCCTGGCCTTGACAGTGACGTCTTCGACGCCATCACCCGAGCGCGTCGTCACCCGCCCGTTGATCACGCTGTCGCCCACTTTGAAGTCGGCCCGCGCGCCGCTGTCCTTCGTGACCTTGACCGTGTGGGTCTTGGGGATCAGCGGCACCGCCGCGGCTCCGCCCTTGACCGTGTAGGTGCCGGGTCGGACCTTCATCGAGTAGCTGCCGTCCCTGTTCGTCGTGTCCTTCGCCGTCTGCGGACCTACCGCGAGGACCGCGACACCGCCCACCGGTTTGCCGTCGCTCGCGAGAACCGTGCCGTGTATCGGGTGACACGCGTTGGTGTCGGCGGCCGTGGACAGGCGGGCGAACGGGTTCCACGAACGGCCGCTCGAGCTCGCCCAGTCCGGGAGGTCCTTCGTGCGACGCCGGTCCGAGCGGCTGAGGTCGCATTCGCCCGAGGACACGGTGATGGTGACCGTGAACGATCCACTGTTGTCGCCATATGCCCCCTCCCCATCGTTCACTCCAAGGTCGAGCGATCCCGGGCTCGTCACGGTCTTCGATTCGCCTACGAAGAATGCCGCTCCACCGTTCAAGCGGCCATCCAGAGCGCCGCACGCACCCGGGCCCGGGCAAATGGCTTCGGCCGAGCAACCGGAAGGAGGGACGTTCGCCCCTCGGCACGATTCCGGCCCCAGGCTGCCATACGAAATACGGCCCGTCGCCTTTATCGTCGCCTTCTCGCCCTTGGCTATCACCACACCTGTAGGCGTCCATGGCGTGTTGGCCGGGACCTGAACCGTCTTCTTCCTGGAAGCCTTTTCGCCCGTGCCCTGCGGATCCGCCGCCCCGGCCGGCGTGAGCACCGCGAAGAGCGCGGCGCCAGAGATTCCGACGGCCAATAGGACCGCCACCAGACACCGCCGCACGTGAGTCGCGAGTCCCATTGGGCCGGCGCGCCCGTCACGAATGCCGGCGCGCCAGGCTCATCCGAACGGATCCGCGCGTCCGCGTCAATTCAAGATTCTGGGAACTACCCGCTCAGGACCCGCTGTCGAGCTCCGCGAGACGATGCAGCGCCTGGGTACGGCTCGACACCCCGAGCTTGCGGTAGGCGTTGTGGAGGTGCTTGGCGACCGTGTCCTCCTCGATCCCGAGCTCGGCCGCGATCTGGCGGTTCGACAGCCCGATCTCCACGTGCTCGAGCACCTCGAACTCGCGCTCGGTCAGGCCGACCTGCTTTCGCGACTCCGGCCGCAGGCGCAGGAGACTCGCCCCCAGGACCAGGACCAGTCCAATGAGGTAAGCGACCACGCCCCCTGCCACGACGATCGCGACCGCCACGGGTTGGATCATCGCGCCAAATCGCATCGGACGCCCCGCCGGCTGTCAATTCCAGATTTCTTGCAGGCGCTCAGTCGGCTCGCGCGAGCTCGGCGGCGCGGTGGACCGCCTCCGTGCGGTTCGACACGCCGAGCTTGTCGAACACGTGGTGGAGGTGCTTCGCGACGGTGTCCTCCTTCACGCCGAGCTCGAGTGCGATCTGCGCGTTCGTGCGACCATGCTCGACGAGCTGGAGAACCTCCAGCTCGCGGCGGGTGAGACCCAGTGCCTCGCGGGCGTCCGGGCCGAGCCGGGGCTCCGGCCACTCCACCACCAGGGTGTCGAGCGATCCCGTGGCGGCCGGCACGAACCGGAGGATCACGCCGTCGCCGCCGACCCGGATCCGCCCGCGCGACCGCGCGCGCCGGTGCCCCTCCACCCAGTCGGCGATCCGGCTCGGGATGCGGTCGGGCGCGTCGCGAGCGGGTTCCAACTCGAGCCAGCGCTCGGCCGCCGGCGTGGCGCGCTCGACTGTGAGGTGCGGTGTCAGGAGGATCACGCCGTGCGATTGCGAGCCGGGCACCGCGAGCAGCGCATCGAGCATCGCGCGGTCGATGGCGGCGCGGTAGGCCTGCACGAACGCGGGGCGCGCGAGGGCGAGCATCGCGCGGTCGCGTTCGCTGAAGTCGCCGCGCAGCCTGTTGACCGCTAGCCCGAGCACCCGCGAAGGGCCCCCCGGGAGCGCGCAGGCGATCTGCGCCTCGGCGCCCTGGAGGCGGTACACGAGGTCGTACACGTCGGTGCGGTGAAGCTGCGCGCGCGACACGAGGTCGGACCACTTCAGGGTCCGCCGATCCCCGCCGGCATGCCGGGCGACGACGGGGTTCTCCATGGCCAGCCGGGCGAAGATCTCATCGGAGTGCGGGGGCGCCGCGTCTGGCGGATCGAGCACCATGAACGCGGGCCTTCCGCCCGGCTCGACCTCGTTGTAGCCGTACACGTCGCCCGGCACCAGCCGGCGCAACTCACCGAGCACGCCGTGGCGGTACTCGTGCAGCGTCTCGAACCCGACGATCGTCGAGGTCACGTCCAAAGCGACCCGAAGGTCGGAGGCGCGAAGCCGTTCCACTGCAAGTCCCGGCGAGTTCATACACGCCAGGAACGTCGCGTGTCAAGCCGAGGCGCTGCCCCCCCGGACCAAGATAGGGGTTGACCCCCATGGTCGCGGGGCGCTGCGGCGGGCAGGCTAGGGGCTGTGAACGAGAGGACCCCCAGCGATACCCGCACCCTGCGCGTGATCGTCGTAGACGACCACGAGGCAGTTCGCGCGGGGGTCCAGGCAGTACTCGCCCGTGAACCCGACCTCCAGCCGGTCGGCGGCGCCTCGGGCGCGGACCAGGCGCTCGACAAGGCGCGGGCCAGACGGCCCGACGTCGCCGTCGTCGATCATCGGCTGGAGGCGGGGGACGGGCTCACGCTCACGCGGCAGCTCAAGGCGCTGCCCGACCCGCCCGCGGTGCTCATCTACTCGGCCCATGCCGACGCGGCGCTCACGGTGGCGGCGGTCGTGGCCGGGGCCGACGGAGTGGTCGGCAAGGGCGCCGACGCCGACGACCTCTGCGACGCCGTCCGCTTCGTCGGGAGCGGGCGCAGCGTGCGGCCGAAGATCCTGCCCGGGATCCTGCGATCGACCGCCTCACGGCTCGACCCCGCCGACGTCCCGATCCTCGGGATGCTCGTGCATCGGACTCCGCCGAGCGAGATCGCCCGCGTGCTGGACATCTCGGAACGCCGGCTCGACGCGCGCCGCTGGGCCATGCTCCGGCGCCTGACGGGCGGCGAGCGCCGCGCGAGCGCGCGAGCGCGCAGGCTCGCGCACGCGTGCCTGTAACGTCAGGCGGGCTGCAGACGGAGACCCGGTACAGCCCGCTCTTCTGGCGCGTCCTCGCGCTGAACGCCGTCGTGCTGGTGGTCGCCTGCGTGGTCACCGTCGTGATCGTCACGCCGCGGAAGGTGGGCTCCTTCGCCGCCAGCGAGGCGCTGGTGCTGGCCGCGTCGCTCGTGCTGATCGCGGTCGCCAACCTGTTGCTGCTCAAGCGCGCGTTCCGCCCGCTCGAGCGCGTCACGCGACTCGCGCGCGAGGCGGACCCGACGCGCCCCGGCCAGCGGGTGCCGCTCGACGGCGACCGCTCGGAGGCCGGGCAGCTCGCCGCGGTCTTCAACGACATGCTCGAGCGGCTCGAGGCCGAGCGCCGTCACAGCGCGCGGCGCGCGCTCGGCGCGCAGGAGCGCGAGCGGCTGCGCGTGGCGCAGGAGCTCCACGACGAGGTCGGCCAGACGCTCACGGCGGTCCTGCTGCAGCTCAGCCAGCTCGGGAAGGGCGCGCCGCCGGAGCTCGCGCGCGCGACCACGGAGGTTCAGGACTCGGTGCGCACGAGCCTCGAGGACGTGCGCCGGATCGCCCGCGAGCTGCGGCCGGAGGCGCTCGACGAGCTCGGTCTGGGCAGCGCGCTGGCCGCGCTGTGCGACCGGCTCTCGCAGCGCGCCGGGCTGCGAATCGCGCGCCGGATGGACGGCGACATCCCCGACCTCCCCGAGGACGTCGAGCTGGTGATCTACCGGATCGCCCAGGAGGCGCTGACGAACGTCGTCCGCCACGCGGGGGTCGGGACCGCCGAGCTCGAGCTGGCGCGGACGGGCGACCGGCTCGTGCTGACCGTGCGCGACTCGGGCGGCTCGCTGCCGCCGGGCGCGGGCGACGGCGGTGGGCTGCGCGGAATGCGCGAGCGCGCCGTGATGGTGGGCGCCGACCTGCGCGTGATCAACCGGCCCGGCGGAGGCGTCGAGGTGCGGCTGGAGGTCCCGCTGGGAGACGAGTCGGCTTGGTACCGCTGAAGACGCGCATCCTCCTGGCCGACGACCACGCGGTGGTCCGCGGCGGCCTGCGGCTCCTGCTCAGCGCGGAGCCGGACCTCGAGGTCGTCAGCGAGGCCGGCGACGGGCTCGAGGCGGTCGAGAAGGCCACGACCGAGGACCTCCATCTCGCGATCCTCGACGTGACGATGCCGCGCATGACCGGCCTCCAGGCCACGCTCGAGCTGAAGCGGCGCAAGCCCGATCTCAAGGTCCTCATCCTCACGATGCACGAGAGCGAGCAGTACCTGTACGAGGCGCTGAAGGCCGGAGCGTCCGGCTACGTCCTCAAGTCGGTGGCGGATCTCGACCTCGTCCGGGCCTGCCGGGCCGCGATGCGCGGCGAGCCGTTCCTCTACCCGGCCGCCGAGAGCGCGCTGGTCCGCGACTACCTCGACCGCGGCCCCGCGGCCGGCGACGGCCCGCGCGACCCGCTCACCCCGCGCGAGAACGAGGTGCTCAAGCTCATCGCCGAGAGCCACACGTCGAAGGAGATCGCCGAGCTGCTCGTGATCAGCGAGAAAACGGTCGAGCGGCACCGGTCGAACATCCTCGAGAAGCTGGGCGCCCGCGACCGCGTGGCCCTCACGCGTTACGCGATCCGGCGCGGCCTGATCGAGCCGTAGCGCAACAGGGGCCAGGCCACCTGTTGCACGTGCAACAGGTGGCCTGGCCCCTGTT
>DATENL010000148.1:0-2568 GCA_035275105.1 Thermoleophilaceae bacterium | reverse complement strand
GCTCGTCTTCCTGCTTCTTGGAATCGGGATCGGAACGGCCTTCACGTTCGCCAACAACGCGCTCGGCCCGAAGCGTCCCGGGGGCGTCAAACGCGAGCCCTACGAGAGCGGTTTGCCCTCGGACGTGAGGAAGTCGTTCCGGTTCGGGATCAGCTTCTACCTGATCGCGATGCTCTTCATCCTGTTCGACATCGAGGTCGTCTTCCTCTACCCGGTGGCGGTCGGGCTGCGCGCGTTCGGGACCTTCGCCCTCGCGGAGACGATCGTCTTCATCGTCCTCCTGTTCGTGGCCTTCGCGTACGTCTGGCGAAGGGGGGCGCTCGAATGGAGGTGAGCCGCCAGCGGGTCGGGGGGAGCGGCGACGACCTGAGGATCAAGCAGCTCCGGGCCCGTCAGCTCCTCCGTGGCGAGCTGGAGGGCGTCGACCTCGAGGAGTACGTGCAGGAGCGCGTCGGCCTGACCACGCTCGAGAAGGCGCAGAACTGGGCCCGCGCCAACGCGCCCTGGCCTCTGACCTTCGGCCTCGCCTGCTGCGCGATCGAGATGATCAGCGTCGTCGGCTCCCCGCGGATGGACGCCGCGCGCTTCGGCGCCGAGGTCTTCCGGGCCTCGCCGCGCCAGGCGGACATGATCATCCTGTCCGGCCGCGTGTCGGTGAAGATGGCGCCGGTCATCCGCCGCATCTACGACCAGATGCTCGAGCCCAAGTGGGTGATCGCGATGGGCGTCTGCTCCTCGAGCGCCGGGATGTTCAACAACTACGCCGTCGTGCAGGGCGCCGACAAGTTCATGCCCGTCGACGTCTACATCCCCGGCTGCCCGCCCCGGCCGGAGGCGCTGATGTACGGGATCATCAAGCTCCAGAACAAGATCAAGGGGCAGCCGGACCTGGGCTGGCGCGAGCGGTACCGGGCCCATGGAACCGAAGAGGTCGCCTGACCTTGGTTGACGCCACGGGGCTGGAGCTCATCGCGGCCGCCGTGCGGGAGCGGCTCGGGGACGAAGCGGTCACCGGTACGCAGTTCGCGCACGAGCAGGCCACCCTGGAGATCGCCCCGGCGGCGGTCCACGACGTCCTCGAGTACCTGAAGGACCACGCGGACGAGCCGTTCCCGCTGCTGATGAGCCTCCACGGCTGCGACTACCTCCCGGAGGAGCCGCGGCTGGGCGTGCACTACCAGCTCCTGAGCATGGAGCGCCTCGAGCGGCTGGGCGTGAAGACGCGCGTGGGCGTGGACGAGCCGGCCGTGCCGTCGGTGGTCGACCTCTTCCCGGGCGCCGACTTCCAGGAGCGCGAGGTCTACGACATGTTCGGCGTCGAGTTCGACGGCCACCCCGACCCGCGCCGGATCCTCATGCCCGAGGACTACGAGGGCTTCCCCCAGCGGCGCGACTTCCCGATCGGCGGCGAGGCCGTCCTGTTCACCTTCAACGAGCACGAGGTGCCGCGCTGGTATGAGTAGCGAGGCCCCCGCAACGGGCGTCGAGCGCGACCCCGCGCTCGAGGTCCCCTACCGCGACCGCGAGAAGTCGGTAACGCTCGAGCGGACCGGCAAGCCGGGCGCCCCCGTCCTCGGCTCGGAGATCGAGCCGGAGACCGAGCTCTTCACGATCAACATGGGGCCGCACCACCCGGCGACCCACGGCGTGCTGCGCCTGCTGCTGACACTCGAGGGCGAGACCGTGCGCTCGATGACGCCGATCATCGGCTATGTCCACACGGGCATCGAGAAGAGCTGCGAGGACCAGTCGTACTGGAAGACCATCCCGTTCGTCGAGCGGATGGACTACCTGTCGTACTACTACAACGCCACGGCCTTCTGCATGGCCGTCGAGCGCCTGCTCGGCGTGGAGGTCCCCCCGCGCGCGCAGTACCTGCGCGTGATCCACCTCGAGCTGAACCGGATCGCGAGCCACCTGTTCTGGCTCGGCACCTCGGCGCTCGACCTCGGCGCGATCTCGATGCTCTGGTACTCGCTGCGCGAGCGGGAGAAGATCCTCGACCTGTTCGAGATGTCCGGCGGGCAGCGGCTCCACCCGCGCTACGTGCAGGTGGGCGGGGTGGCCGACGACATCCCGCCGGGCTGGGAGGCGAAGGCCCGCGCCTTCTGTCAGGAGATGCCGTCGCGGGTCGACCAGTACGAGGCGATCCTCGACCGCAACGAGATCCTGCTCCAGCGCCTGCGCGGGGTCGGCGAGGTCGACGTCGAGACGCTGCTCGGCCTGGGCGTGACGGGCCCGCTCCTGCGCGCCGCCGGCAACCCGTGGGACCTGCGCAAGGCGATGCCGTACTCGAGCTACGAGGACTTCGAGTTCAAGATCCCGGTCGGCACGCAGGGCGACAACTGGGACCGCTATGCCGTCCGCCTGGCCGAGATGTACGAGTCGGTGAAGATCATCCGTCAGGCCCTCGACGGTCTGCCGGAGGGCGACTTCATCACCGACGACCGCAAGGTTGCGCTGCCGCCCCGCCATGAGCTCGCCACCTCCATGGAGGCGCTCATCCACCACTCCAAGCTCGTCACCGAGGGCTTCCGGGTGCCGCCGGGCGAGGCGTACTACCCGATC
>DATENL010000147.1:0-6301 GCA_035275105.1 Thermoleophilaceae bacterium | reverse complement strand
CCACGCCACGTCGCCGTCCGGCGCCATCAGCCGCCAGGCGGCCTCGGCCGAGCGGCGGACGGCCACGCGCGGGTCGCCGCCCGCCTCGTCCCCGAGCCTGGCGATGCCGCGCGCGTAGAGACCGGTCGTGAGGCCCATGTACGCGAGCGGGTCGTCGGGGCGGTCGGAGAGGAGCAGCGTCGGGTCGCCGTCCACGGTGCGGACGTCGCCGGCGAACAGGCTGGGGACGCGATCGCGCAGGAAGCCGGTGGCGTAGCCGGCGATGCGGTCGCGGTGGGGGCCGACGATCGTGCTCGTGCGGCTCGAGGTCACGCCGCTCGAGTGGAAGGCGAGCACCTCGAGCGACTCGAACAGGAGCTTGTTGCTGAAGAGCTCGTTGTCGGCGCGCAGGTGCACGAGCGGCTGGCGACTGATGAAGTCGCGGGCGACCGGGCGGAACCGCTCCCAGAGCGGGTCGTGCCCGAGCCGCCTCTCGGCGAGGTTGTACGCGAGCCCGACCCCCGCGTTCTGGATGACGCTCGTCTTCCCGTCGCGCGGCGAGCGGGGGTCCGTGGCGTAGCGGATCGCCCGCAGGCCGGTCCGCACGAGCCGCCGGTCGTCCTCGCGCAGGCCGACGGCGATCAGGGAGTAGCCCAGCACCGCCTCGCCGTAGGCCGAGGGGCCTCCGACCTCGTCCTTGAAGCGCCCGTTGGCGTACTGCCGATCGGGCCACGGCGCGGCGATCTGCCGGGCGAGGCTCCGCGCCAGGTGCCTGACGGGGTCGGGCTGCGCCCCCGTCGCCGCGGCGGGAAGCCCCACGCAGGCGAGCGCCACACACGCCCCTGCCGCGCGACCGATAGTTTTCCCGCCGCCCATGGTCGAAGAGCGAAACCCCTCCGCGCTCGAAAAGCTTCGCGGTGACCCGTCCTCGCGCAAGGCGTTTCTCCGCACCCTCGGGGGCGGGGCGGCCGCGGCCAGCCTCACGCTCGCCCTGGCGGCGTGCGGGAAGGAGAAGGCGGGCGGCAACGAGGTGGGCGGCGCCGGCGTCGCCACGGCCGCGTACGGCCAGGGGGACGCGGGGATCGTGAACTTCGCGCTCGCGCTCGAGTACCTCGAGTCCGACTTCTACAAGCAGGCCGTCGCGAGCGGGAACCTCGACGGCCGCGCGCTGGAGCTGGCGAAGCGCTTCGGCGGCCAGGAGGACGACCACGTGACGACGCTCGAGGGCACGGTGCGGAACCTCGGCGGCACGCCCGCTCCGCGCCCCAAGGCGAGCTTCGACCTCTCGAGCCGGGAGAACATCCTGATCACGATGGACCAGCTCGAGGGCCTCGGGGCCGGGGCCTACCTCGGGCAGGCGGACAGGATCGAGAGCAAGGAGATCCTCGCGGCGGCGCTGTCGATCCACTCGGTCGAGGCCCGTCACGCGGCCGTCGTCTCGATGATGCTCGGACGACCGATCTCGCCGGACGGCGCCTTCGCCCGGCCCATCACGAGCGTCGACGTCCTGACCCAGATCCGACCGTTCGTGACGGCGTGATGGTCGAGATCCGGGGCATAACGCGGTCGGCGTTCATCGCCCGCAGTGCGTTCGCCGCGAGCGCGCTCTACGGAGCCGGCGCCGTCGCGCCGGTCGTGGAGCGGGCGCTGGCGGCCGAGCCCGCGGGCGACACGGCGATCCTCGACTTCGCGCTGACCCTCGAGTCGATCGAGGTCGCGTTCACGGCCGCGGCGCTGAAGGTGAAGGGGCTCTCGGGCGACGTCAAGCGGGCGCTGAAGGAGATCGCCGAGCACGAGAAGGCGCACCAGGAGCAGCTCAAGCAAACGATCGAGCAGCTCGGCGCGACCGCCTCGCCCGCTCCGGCGACGTCGTTCCCGAAGCTCGGCGGCCAGGCCGCGGTGCTGTCGCTCGGGATCCAGCTCGAGGAGACCGGCATCGGCGCCTACAACGGGGCGGCCCCGATGATCGAGTCGGGCGACGTGCTCCAGGCCGCCGGCTCGATCGTCCAGGTCGAGGCCCGCCACGCGGGCGCGCTGCGCGAGCTGGCCGGCCAGGACCCGGCGCCGGCCGCGTTCGACAAGGCGCTCTCCCGCGACGAGGTCATGAAGCGGGTCGCACCGTACGTGAAGGGGGGCTCGTGAGCCACGAGGCGCTGGGCAAGACCTACCCGCCGTTCGAGTACGAGGTTGGCAGGGAGAAGATCCGCGAGTACGCCTACGCGATCGGCGCCACCAACCCGGTGCACTTCGATCGCGAGGCCGCGCGCGCCGAGGGCTACCGCGACGTGGTCGCGCCGCCGATGTTCGCGGTCGTCTACTCGGCCGGATCGGTCGGGCCGGGCGTGCTCGACCCCGAGCTCGGCATCAACCTGATGCTCATGCTGCACGGGAGCCAGGAGTTCGTCTGGGGCGAGCCCGTGTGCGCGGGGGACACGATCACGAGCGAGACGACCTTCAAGGACCACCGCGAGGAGGAGGGGCGTACATACTTCGTCTTCGAATCGGTGTCGAAGAACCAGGACGGCCAGGAGACCGTGCGCGGGACCTGGACCAACATCGTCCGAGGAGGCTGAGCTCGATGAAGGAAGGCGACCGGATCCCGGAGTTCAAGGTCACGCCCGACAAGTACCTGCCCCACCGCTACGCGGGGGCGTCCGGCGACTTCAACCCGATCCACATCGACCCCGAGTTCGCGGCCAACGTCGGCCTCCCGCGCAACATCCTGCACGGGCTCTACTCGATGGCTCAGGTGGCGCTGGCCAACAACGCCGCCGCGGGCGGGGACCCGCGCAAGCTGAAGCGGCTCGCGGTCCAGTTCCGCGGGATGGGCCTGCCCGAGACCGAGATCGAGGTGACCGGGACCGTGAAGGAGGTCCGCGACGGCCGGGCCGTGATCGACACGGTCGCGACCCAGGAGGGCAAGCGGATCATCCGCAACGCCGAGGCCGAGGTCGAGGTCGAGTAGGTCGCTCCGCCGCGGCGCGCAGCATCGCCGCGACGTGGGCGGGCTCGTACCTGACCTGCCAGTGGGTGAACCGCAGGGGCACCAGCTCGGCGAGGAAGTGCGTCTGATCCCGTAGGACGTCCTTGGTCTGCTTCGAGGCGGTGCGGTGGTAGGTGAGGCTGTCGCATTCGACCACCAGCCCGAGCTCCGGCCAGTAGAAGTCCACCCGCCAGCCGTTCAGGTCGTATTGCGTCAGCGGCTTCGGGAGCCCCGCCCGGAGGGCGATCGGCAGGAAGAGGCGCTCGAGCTCCGAGTCGGTGAGCGCGAAAATGAGGGGGTCGAGCACGCGCCTGACCCTGCCGACGCCGCCCCGCCGCGACGACCCGGCGGCCGCGCGCACCGCGTCCGGCGTGCAGAGCCCGAGCGAGTCGGCCTCGTTCACGGCGGCCTCCCAGCGGCGGTCGTCGAGGCAGGCGGCCAGGTCGATCAGCGTGTCGACGGGGCTCGTCAC
Organism: Thermoleophilaceae bacterium; assembly: GCA_035275105.1. GTDB lineage: Bacteria > Actinomycetota > Thermoleophilia > Solirubrobacterales > Thermoleophilaceae > AC-37. Next base: position 2,867 of record DATENL010000147.1, on the reverse strand, counting down.
AGGAATGCGCTTCCACCGCGCCGCGGGCCGCTCGACCTGGTGCACGCGGATGCCCGCGTGCCGCACGCGCCGCGGCACGCACACCTCGATCGGCCCGTGTCGGTCCCTGAGGATCCTGTACAGCGCAGCCGCGCTGAGATGGCTCAGGACGGCACCCGGGCCGCACGCCAGCACCGCCGCCATCCACTGCCCCGGCCGTTCGAGCTCACGCCGCCCGACCGCGTACACGCCGCGGTACAGGCGGTGGAGTCGCCCGGTTTGCACGCGATGGTGGATTGCCGGCCATGAGAAGCCCAGATGGATCAACTGCTCGCAGGTGATCACCCAGTGCTGCCGCCGTGCGATCGCCCACGCTCGTCTCGATTGGTCACTTATCGATGCCATCACCTCGATAAGTGACCAATCGATGCGTTCTCGCCCCCGGGGTGCGGGGGTCGCGGACGCCGCGCGGCACAATGGTGGCGTGCAGATCACCACCAGGCAGTCGTTCGTGCTCCGGAAGGTCGTGGAGGGGCACCGGGACACCGGGCAGCCGGTCGGGTCGAAGTGGCTCGCCGAGCAGGACGACGTGCCGTGGGGGCCGTCGACGATTCGCGCCGAGCTGGCGCGGCTGGAGGAGATCGGGCTCCTGCAGCACCCGCACACCTCGGCGGGGCGCATACCGACCGACAGCGGCTACCGGCGCTATGTGGACGAGCTGCTGGAGGACGGCGGGGGTGCGCTCGAGAAGGGGCCGAAGGTCCAGATCGGGGTGGTGCGGCAGGAGGTCGACGAGGCGATGCGGGCGACCACCGAGCAGCTCTCGCAGGTCACGAACCTGCTCGCGATCGTCTCGGCGCCGCCGCTCGGTACGACCACGATCAAGCACGTCGAGGTCCTCCTGCTCCAGCCCCAGGTGGCGATGGTCGTGGTGATCACCTCCACCGGCGGGGTGACGAAGCGCGTCGTCAGCTATGACCGGCCGGTCGACCCGGGCCTCGTCGCCTGGGCGCGCAGCTACCTCAACGAGGTGCTCGGCGGGATGGGCGTCGGGGCCCGGATGGTCCATCAGCGGCTCGCTTCGCCCGAGCTGTCGGAGCCGGAGCGGAGCTTCCTCGCCACGATCGCGCCGGCCTTCATGGCGCTCGAGGACACCGCCGGCGACACGCTCTACGTGGGCGGCGCGACGCGGCTCATGTCCGAGAACCGGCTCCAGGAGCTCTCGCAGATCAACGACCTCATGGAGCTGCTCGAGCGCCGCGTGGCGCTCCTGTCGATGCTCCGCAGCGCGCTCGAGGAGCCGAGCGTGTACCTCCGGATCGGCGCCGAGAACGAGCAGCCGGAGCTTCGGTCGCTGAGCGTGGTCGCCGCCAACTACGGCCTGGCCGCGCGCAACCTCGGCGCGGTCAGCGTGCTCGGCCCGATGCGGATGGACTACCCGCGCGCGATCGCGTCGGTCAGGCAGGCCGCACTCGAGCTCTCCCACTTCGTCAGCGACCTGTACGACGAGTGAAGCGCGACTACTACGAGACCCTCGGCGTCTCCCGCGACGCGGACGAGCGCGAGATCAAGCGCTCGTTCCGGAAGCTCGCGCGCGAGCTGCATCCTGACGTCAACCAGCACGACCCCGACGCCGAGGAGAAGTTCAAGGAGGCCGCCGAGGCGTACGAGGTCCTGACCGACGCCGAGCGGCGCTCCGTGTACGACCGCTACGGGCACGAGGGCCTCCAGTCGAGCGGCTTCCACTCGAACTTCCAGGGCTTCGGCTCGTTCGCCGACATCTTCGACGCGTTCTTCGGCGGCGCGGAGTCGGTCTTCGGCGGCGGGATGCGCGGTGCGGCGATGCAGGGCGGCGACGTGGCGGTGGCGGTCGAGATCGATCTCGCGCAGGCCGCGACGGGCGCGTCCGTCGAGGTCGAGTACGACCTGGTCGACCGCTGCGAGCACTGCCACGGGAACGGCGCCGAGCCCGGCACGCCGATCGAGACCTGCCAGCGCTGCGGCGGCAGCGGCCGGCTCCAGGCGGTCACGCGCACGGCCTTCGGCCAGATGGTCCGCCAGACCGCGTGCGACCGCTGCGGCGGCGACGGGCGCGTTCCACAGACGCCTTGCAAGGTGTGCCGCGGCAGCGGCCAGGAGGTGACGACGCGCACCCTCAACGTCGACATCCCGGCCGGCATCGAGGACGGCCAGCGCCTGCGGGTCACCGGCCGCGGGCACGCCGGCGAGCGCGGCGGGCCGGCCGGGGACCTGTACGTCGTCGTGCGGGTCCAGGAGGACGAGCGCTTCCTGCGCGACGCCGAGGACCTGATCACGGTCGTCGACGTCCCGGCGCCGCTGGCCGCGCTCGGCACCACGATCCAGGTGCCCACGCTCGACGGCGACGTCCCGGTCGAGGTGCCCTCGGGCACGCAGCCGGGCGAGACGATCACGCTGCGCGGCCGCGGGATGCCCCCGCTCGGCCGTGGCCGCACGGGCGACCTGCGGGTCGTCGTCAACGTCGCGATCCCGCGCCGGCTGACCGCCGAGCAGCGCGACCTGCTCGAGAAGCTCGCGGGCTCCCTGACCGACGACAACCTGAGGTCGGACGAGGGGATGTTCGCCAAGATCAAGCGCGCGCTCGCGGGGTGAGCCTCGTCCGGCTCGGCATCCGCGTGCGCGCCGACCTCGCGGAGCTGACGCTGGCCAACCTGCTGCCGCTGCTGGGCGACGGGGCCGAGGAGCGCGACCTCGGCGGCTCGGTCGAGTACGCCGTCTACCTGCCCGAGGGCGAGCTGCCGCCGCCGGAGGCGATCCGCCTGCTGGCCGGCGACGCGCTGCTGGGCACGGTGTCCGAGCCGGTCGCGGAGGACTGGGAGCGGCGGTACCTCGCCCACCTGCGGCGCATC
>DATENL010000146.1:0-2041 GCA_035275105.1 Thermoleophilaceae bacterium | reverse complement strand
AACATGTGGCCTGGCCCCTGTTGCGCGTGGCCGCACGCAACAAGTGGCCTGGCCCCTGTTGCGCAACAAGTGGCCTGGCCCCTGTTGCGCGTTAGTAGTGGACGGTCCGGCAGCGGTGCCTCGGCATCGCCTTGTAGCGGGGCTCCTGGCCGCGGTTCCAGAGCCAGGTGTCGAGCGTGCGCGGGGGGACGCCGAGCCCGGCGGCGACGAGCTCGCAGGCGTGCACCGCGCAGGCGCGGATCTCGCGCTCTGCGCCGCCCGGCGCGAGCAGCTCGCCGCCGTCGATCCGTCGCGCCAGGGCGTCGTCGTAGCGGAGCACGCCGTCCACGCGCAGCACGTGCGGCACGAGGTTGTCCGCGAAGATCGTCAGCCGGTCGAGGTCGTCGTAGCTCGCGATGCCCGCGAGCGCCATGTCGTTGGGCACGATCTGGGCGCGCTTCCAGAAGCCGCGGTCGTCGAAGAACGGCATGCCCGCCGCGAGCTCGGCCGCGAGCCGCTCGGCGGAGCCGACGTCGATCGCAGCCAGCGCGGTTCGGTCGCCGAGCCATGTGCCGAGGTCGTTGAGGGCTCGGGCGTACAGCGCCATCAGCTCGTGACCCGGATCCTGGCCGAGCACATCGGCCACCTCGGCGGCGTCAAGGCCGCGCAGCTCGTCGCCCGACCACGGGCCGCGCGCGCGGAAGCGGTCGGCCAGCGCCCAGGCCACCGTGTAGTAGCCGGACGAGCCCGGCCGCTTGCGCAGCGTCGGGAACCAGCCCGAGCCGAAGTTGATCGCGTCGAGGGTCAGCAGATAGGCCGCCACGTCCTCGCGCGTGCCCTCGAGGTAGTGCCGCTCGGGGTCGAGCGCCGGCGGCGGTCCTGGCTCGATCGCGCCCAGCCTGTCGAGGTCGATCCGGACGTGCCGGGCATCGCTCGCAACGGCCGCGCAAGCGGCGCGAACCTCGTCGGTGAGCGTCACGCCCGGAGCCTATGCTCACCGGGTGGCCACCACTGAAGCCGCCCACCGCCTCCTCGAGGACCTGAACGACCCGCAACGCGAGGCCGTCCTCCACTTCGAGGGCCCGCTGCTGGTCCTGGCGGGCGCCGGCAGCGGGAAGACCCGCGTGCTCACCCACCGGATCGCCTACGCCGTCGAGACCGACCGCGCCGCGCCCGGTGAGATCCTGGCGATCACGTTCACCAACAAGGCCGCGGCCGAGATGCGCGAGCGCGTGGAGCAGCTCGTCGGCCGCCGCGCCCGCGCGATGTGGGTCATGACCTTCCACTCGGCGTGCGCGCGGATGCTGCGCGCGGAGGGCGCGCGGCTCGGCTACACGCGCGGCTTCACGATCTACGACGAGGCGGACTCGGTGCGGCTCGTGAAGCGCTGCATCGAGGAGCTCGACGTGGACCCGAAGCGGTTCACGCCGCGCGCGATCAAGCGGCAGATCTCGGACGCCAAGAACACCCTGCTCGACGCCGAGGGCTACCGCCAGCGCGTCGACTCGTTCTTCGAGCAGACGGCGGCGGACGTGTACGAGCTGTACGAGCAGCGGATCCACTCGATGAACGCGATGGACTTCGACGACCTGCTCGTGCGCTGCGTGGACCTCCTGCGCCTGTTCCCCGAGGTCCGCGAGCGCTACGCGACGGGCTTCCGGCACGTGCTGGTGGACGAGTACCAGGACACCAACCGCACGCAGTACGCCTGGCTCCAGCTCCTGACCGAGGAGCACCGCAACCTGTGCGTGGTCGGCGACGAGGACCAGTCGATCTACGGGTTCAGGTCGGCCGACATCCGCAACATCCTCGACTTCGAGAACGACTTCCCCGACGCCGCGGTGGTCAAGCTCGAGCAGAACTACCGCTCGACGCAGACGATCCTCTCGGCTGCCAACGCCGTGGTGGCGAACAACCGCGGGCGGATGTCGAAGTCGCTGTGGAGCGACCTGGGGCAGGGCGAGCCGGTGCACATCCGCCAGCTCGACGACGAGCACGCCGAGGCACGCTTCGTGGTCTCGGAGATCGAGCGCCTCGTGGACGAGGGCGAGTCGCGCGACGA
>DATENL010000145.1:0-3396 GCA_035275105.1 Thermoleophilaceae bacterium | reverse complement strand
GCCGCGCCAAGAGCTGCGCGCGGCGGCGCAGGCTGCTCGTCCCGACGACGGCGCCGGGCCGGAGGGCGTCGAGCGACTCCGCGCCGCACAGGGCGTCGCGCGCGTCGGCCCGCTCGGGGACGCCCACGATCCTGAGGCCGTCGGGCAGCTCGCTCGGCACGTCCTTCGCCGAGTGGACCGCGAGGTCGACCTCGCCCCGGAGAAGGGCGTCCTCGATCTCCTTGACGAACCGGGACTTGTCCTGCGGCGGCGGGGCGGAGCCGCGGCCCTCGTCGCCCGCCGTCCGGATCGGCACCAGCTCGACGTCGGCGGGAAGCATGTCGGCCACCAGGCGCGCCTGCGCGAGCGCCAGCGCGCTTCCGCGCGTGCCGAGCCGGAGCGTCAGCGGGCGCGGCGCCGCCGGCGCGAGTCGAGCGACGTGACCTCCGCGGCCGGTGCCTCCGCGACCTCGCCGCCGGTTTCGATCGCGAATAGCTCGCGGAGCGCCTGGAGGTATGCGTACGACTCGTCGCCGGCCGAGGCCTTCAGCCGCAGCGTCGGCTCGTGGAGGAGCCGGCTCGCCACCGCCCGCGCGAGCGCCTCGACCCGCTCGCGGTCCTCGTCCGAGAGGCTCACCCAGCGGCGCTCGTTGTCGCTGAGCACCTGGCGCACGATCTCGTCCGCGCGCTCGTGCAGCGCGGCGATCGTCGGCACGACGTCGAGCGAGCCGAGCCACTGCGCGAACCGCTGCGCCTCGGCGTCGACCAACGTCCGCGCGCGGGTCGCCTCGGCCTCGCGGCCCGACTGGTTGCGCGCCGACTCGCGCTGGAGGTCGTCCATGTCGTAGAGCGTGAGCCCCGGCAGCTCGCGCACCGTCGAGTCGATGTCGCGCGGCACCGCGATGTCGATCATCAACAGCGGCCGGCCCTCGCGCTGCTCCGCCACGACCGCCATCTCCTCGCGCCCCACGATCTGGTGCGGCGACGACGTGCAGCTCACGACGATGTCCGCCTCGGCGAGCTGCGCCGGCAGGTCGTCGAACCGGACGGCCGTCCCGCCGAACCTCTGCGCCAGGCCGATCGCCCGGTCGTAACGGCGGTTGGCGACGAACACCGTGTGCGCGCCGTTGCGGTGGAGCGCGCTGGCGGTCAGCTCGCCGTTCTCGCCCGCCCCGACGATCAGCACCCTCCGCGACGACAGCTCTCCGAGCACCCCGCGCGCGAGGTCGACGGCGACGCTCGACACCGATACGTGCGAGCGCCCGATCGCCGTCTCGGTGCGCACGCGCTTGCCCGCGCCGAGCGCGTCCCGGAAGAGCCGGTTCGACACTGGGCCCGTGGTGCCCTCGACCAGCGCCAGCTCGTACGCGCGCTTGACCTGACCCTGGACCTCGGCCTCGCCGACGATCATCGAGTCGAGCCCGGCGGCGACCTGGAAGAGGTGCCGCACGACGTCGAGGTCCCGCAACGCGTAGAGCTTGCCGAACAGCTCGGTGGGCCGCATCTCGGCCTGACGCGCCAGCGCCGACAGGGCGACGTTCTCGGCCTCGACGGGATCGCCCACGACCATGTACAGCTCGGTCCGGTTGCAGGTGGAGATGGCCACGGCCTCGCGGATCTCGGGGTGCGAGAGCAGCTCGTTGAGGAAGCCTGACGCCCGCCCCTCGGGCAGGGCCAGCCGCTCGCGGAGCGCGACCGGCGCCGTCTTGTGCGACACCCCCAGCGCGAGCAGCGGGACGCTCATGCGTGCCGCTTCTCCGCCAGCTCGGCGAGCGTGTGCAGCTCGCGCTCCACGCGCGCGATCTTGGCCGCGATGATCACGACGTAGATCAGCACGAGCGCGAGGAAGACCAGGTACGCGGCGGCGACGTACTTGCCGTCGGTGGAGGCCAGGACGAGCAGCTCAGCTCACCCCCACCGGGGCCGGAGGGGCCTCCGGGCGCGCCTCGCCCGGCGGCGGCGTCTCGAGCCGCGAGCGCAGCCGCTTCATCTGCTCGGACGCGTTCTTCGACGTCAGCTCGAGCTTCCACAGGGTCACGAACAGGAGCGCCACGCCGGCGAGCGCCACCAGGAAGGTGAGGCGCATGTCGCCCGGCATGCTGCCGCCGGTCTCGGAGAGGACCCGGGGATGCACCTCCTGGACCGCCATCCGCACGGCCACGAAGTTGATCGGCACGAACGCGCCGGCGGCGATCGCGAACACGGCCGCGTAGCGCCCCTGCCGCTCCGGGTCGGAGATCGCGAAGCGCAGCGGCTGGTAGCAGCAGTACAGGAGGAAGACGATCAGGAACGACACCAGCACCGGCTCGTCCCAGACCCACCAGTGGCCCCACGAGCGCTTGGCCCAGAGCGAGCCCGTGATGAGCACGCCGACCCCCAGGACGATCGACAGGTGGATCGCGACGTACGAGCGCATGTCCCAGGCACGGTCGCCGGTGCGCAGGTGCTGGATCGCCATGACCCCGCCCGCGACGAAGCCGCACAGCGCCACGATCGCCATCGGCACGTGCACGTAGAAGATCTTCTGGATCACGCCCTGGTCGGAGTCGAGCGGCGCGTAGAAGAAGATCAGCGCCGTCGCCGCCGACAGCACGATCACGGTGGCGATGGAGAGGGCCCTGAGGCCCTTGCCGTATAGCGGTCGAGACCTCACACCTAGTCCTCTAAGAGGTAGTCGAAAACTGCCACTGCAAGCAGGACGAAGACCGTATCGTAGACCCCCATGAAGGCCAGCCATCGGGCCAGGTCGTGCGGCCCCGGGTGGCTCGTGAGGAACGACTCGCTGGCCCGCGCGGCCGCGATCAGGACCGGGACCAGGAGCGGCAGCAGCAGGAGCGGGACGACCACGTCGCGCGCCCTCGCCTCGGCGGCCAGGCCCGACACGAGCGCGCCCACGCCGGCCAGGCCGAGGTCGGCGAGGAGCAGGATCGCGATCAGCTCCGGGAACGCGCCGCCGATGCCCGGCTCGAGCAGGAGCACGGCGAAGGCCGGCACCGCGATCAGCTCGAGCAGGACGAGGTAGAGGAACAGCCCGGCCGCCTTCGCCACGTAGACCGCGGTGCGGTCGATCGGCGCGAGCAGGATGCCGTCGAGCGCGCGCCCCTCGCGCTCGGCCGCGAACAGCCGGTTGACGCCGAGGACCGTCGCGAGCAGCAGCGTGACCCATAGGACGCCCGAGGCGAGCGGTCCGGCGATCGCGTCGCGGTGAAGGCCGAAGTGGAAGAGCACGAAGACGGTGACCGAGAAGAGCGCCATCGCCGGCACCGACTCGCGCGTGCGCAGCTCGAGCCGCAGGTCCTTGCGCAGGATCGCGAGCGCGGCGCGGGTCACGAGTAGAGCCGCCTCACGTCGTCGGCCGCCGCGCGGCCGCCGGCCAGCTCCGGCGCGCCGGCGCGCAGGCCCAGCACGACGTCCGCCT
>DATENL010000144.1:0-3908 GCA_035275105.1 Thermoleophilaceae bacterium | reverse complement strand
GCCCTGGCCGATATCCTCGCCGACGGCACGCCACTGCGCGGCGCGAGTTGGGCAGCCGCGATCGTCACCGCGGGCGCCGCCGAGGTCAAGCAGGCCACGCACAAGGCGCTGTCGCCGCGCTCGCACTCGGCTGCCGAGGCGGCCGTCGCGCCTCGGCCCGACGCGGTCGCCGCGCTCCCGACGATCGTCGACCGCCCGCTGGCCGTCCTGCCGCCCAAGGCGATCACTCCCGCGGAGGAGAAGCCGGCCGCGAAGACGGAGCCCTCCGCGGTCGCCGAGACCCAGGAGCCGACCACCCCGCAGGCCACCGAGCCGGTCGCCGACCCGCCGTCGGTCACCACCGTCGCCTCGGCTGACCCGCCGCCGACGACGAGCGAGCCCCCGCCGGTCGTGACCGACTCGCCCCCGGGCGAGGGCGACACCACGCAGGAGGAGTCGTCGACGATCGACCTCCCGACCGGTGAGGAGGGGACGAGCGACGACGCCGGGTCCGGCGTCGCGGTCGGCGACCAGGGCAGCGAGCAGGGGGGCTACACAGGCCCGCCGCCAGGCGAGTCCGTCGACGCGCCGGGCGTCGAGTCGGCCCCCGCCGCCGGGGAGTCCGCCGGGCCGTCGGGCGGCTAGGCGACCGGCGCCAGGCCGATCACCTTCAGCCGCCGCTCGAGCGCCTTCATCGCGAACTCGCGCGTCTCCTCGAGCGAGACTCCAAAGACCTCCATGCCCTCCTCGTACCACGGGGGGGCGAGCACGCCGTCGGCCGCGGGCCCGCACTCCACGAGCGTGCGCTGGATCGCGTCGGCGTAGCGGCCGTCGCGCTGGGCCATCTCGCGCAGGAAGCGAGCGCCGAACGCCACGTGGCGGTGCTCGTCGCGCGCGACCTTGTTGAAGCCGTCGACGAAGCCGGGCAGCGTGCCCTGGTCCTCGTTGTAGTTGATGATGAAGTGCTGGCCGGTGAGCGCGAGCATGCCCTCGATGACCATGTGGTAGAGCGTGATCGCCTCGACGAGCGTCTCGAGGTCCTCCGGCTCGCGCGCGAGACGGTCGACGCGCGAGTGGAGCATGTCGTCGAAGAGCTCGTTGAAGTTCGGGCTGAGGTGCTCGCTGGTCTCGCTGAGGCGGCCGCGGAGGTCGTCGGCCTCGAGCACGCCGACCTCCTCGTAGAAGCGGTTGAAGAACGCCACGTGGCGCGCCTCGTCGGCGATCTGCGTGCAGAGGAAGACCCGCATCTCCTCGTCGGGGCAGGCGCGCATCATCGGGCCGAGCTCCTCGGCGACCTTCTGCTCGCCGATGAAGAACGACGACAGGCCGTACATCCGCTGGTAGCGCTCGTCGGCGGGGATCCGCTCGTGCCAGTCGATCCGGTCCTGCGTGAAGTCGATGTCCTGGGTCGCCCACTGCTGGCGCTCCCAGAGCCGGTAGAGCTCGGCGTAGCTGAGGAGGTTCACCTCGCCCGAGTCCGCCGACTCCATGACGGCGGGATCGCGCGTGGCCTGGAAGTCGTCGCGGTCGGTGCGCTGGGTGACGGCGTCGCTCACGTGGTGCAGCCTCCTCTGGATCGCTCGCGCCCAGCGTAGCCGATGGACTGGCTGGCCGGCCAGCTTGGGACGCAACAAGTGGCCTGGCCCCCGTTGCGCCTGTTGCGTGCAACAGGGGCGAGGCGTGCAACAGGGGCCAGGCCACTTGTTGCATGAGGCGGCGCGGCCCGGGTACGCGTCAGGTGATGCTGGCGCGGTTGTCGCACTTCCTGAGCTCGCAACGCCGGCTCGCGGTCCCGTTCACGCGCGCGCACGCGTGGCTGCTGCGCCGGACCCGCGGGCGCTTCATAGGCCGCAACCTGCTCTTCGCCCCCGGCCAGCGGGTGCTGGCGCTCACCACCCGTGGTCGCAAGAGCGGCGAGCAACGAACCACAGCCATGGGCTACGAGCGCGACGGCGCCGCAGTCTTCGTGGTCGCCTCCAACTCGGGCCTCGACCGCCCACCGGCCTGGTGGCTCAACCTCCAGGAGCACGCCGAGGCCGAGATCGACCTCGCCGGCGAGCGGCGACGGGTACGCGCGCGCGAGGCCACGCCCGACGAGTTCGACCGCATCTGGCCGCGCTTCCTCGACGACTTCAGCGGCTTCGAGGACTACCGCAGCTACACCGAGCGGGAGATCCCGCTCGTGGCGCTCGAGCCGCGCTAGCGCCTGCAACAAGTGGCCTGGCCCCTGTTGCGTGCAACAAGTGGCCTGGCCCCTGTTGCGTTACGGCGAGTGCGTCCCGCCCGGCTCCAGGATCACGACCTCGGAGGTCGAGACGTCGCTCTTGAACGCCTCGGCGTCCGTCTCGATCGGCGGGAACGTGTCGTAGTGACACGGGATCACCTGGTTCGCGCCGACGAGCTCGGCGGCGGTCACGGCGTCGTGGCGGTCCATCGTGTAGTGGCCGCCGATGCACATGAGCGCCACGTCGATCGCGTCGCGCTTGCCGGGGAGCGCGAGATCGGAGAACAGCGACGTGTCGCCGAGGTGGTAGACGGTCTTGCCGCCCAGATTGACGACTAGCCCCGCCGGGGTGTTCACCGTCCCGCCCGGCGTCGTCGACGTGTGCCAGGCCGGCACCAGCCGGACCCAGCCGCCCTCGAACTCGACAGTCCCGCCGAGGTTGGGGTCGGCAACGTTGTCCACCCCGCTGTCGCCCAGCTCGTTCGCCAGCTCGACGATCGCCACGCACTGCGCGCTCGTGCGCTTGGCGATGTCCACCACGTCGCCCCAGTGGTCGGCGTGCCCGTGCGTGAGGAAGATGTGAGTCGGGTCGACCTCGTCGGCGCTCGCGGCGGCCTTCGGGTTCCCGGTCAGGAACGGGTCGATGAGCACGCGCGTGTCGCCCTCCGTGAGCTCGAAGCACGCGTGTCCCAGAAACCGGATCTCCATTGGGTCAGTCCTCCTGTCGACGTTGGTCCAGCTCGAGTGCAAGTTCCCATCCCACCGCGACCCCTACCAGCATCCCCATCCGGGTCTCGTCGGCGAGCAGCGTGCGGACCGCGCGGATGCGCTCGTCCGGGTCCGGCGTGGTCGCGGCCTTGAGCAGCTCGCCCTCGTGCGCCTCGCCGAACCAGCCACCCTCGTGCAGCGCCTGGGCGAGGATCCGCTGGAGCCCGGGGGCCACGCGAACCACCCGCTCCTCGGCCGCACGGAAGCGCTCGGGGTCGGTCAGCCGCTCGACCGCCGCCTCGAGCTCGGCGTCGGTCGGGTCCGGCTCTGGCACGGCGCGGATAATAGGCGGGTGGAGCGCACCGCCACAGCCCCGCGGCTGACCGAGCTCTCGCACGGCGCCGGCTGCGCGTGCAAGCTGCCCCCGGGGCTCGTCCACGGCCTGCTCTCGGAGATCCCCCGACCGCCGTGGCCCGACCTGGTGGTGGGGCACGAGACCGCGGACGATGCCGCCGTGTACCGGGTGCGCGACGACCTCGCGATCGTGACGACCGTCGACTTCTTCACCCCGATCGTCGACGACCCCTACGACTTCGGCCGGGTGGCGGCGACGAACGCCCTGTCGGACGTCTACGCGATGGGAGGCACGCCGATCACCGCCCTCAACCTCGTCGCGTTCCCGATCGAGGCGCTGGGCCGCGAGGTGCTGGCCGCGATCCTCCGCGGCGGCGCGGACGTGGCCGCGGCGGCCGGCGTGGCCATCGTCGGCGGGCACTCGATCGACGACGCCGAGCCGAAGTACGGGCTGGCGGTGACGGGAACCATCCACCCCGATCGCGTGGTCCGGAACTCGACCGCCCGCGCCGGCGACGCGCTGTTCCTGACGAAGCCCGTCGGCGGCGGCGTGGTGTCGACGGCGCTCAAGCGCGGCGTCGCGCCCGCCGCGACCGCCGCGGCGGCGCTCGAGGCCATGACCGCGCTGAACCGCGACGCGGCG
>DATENL010000143.1:0-3801 GCA_035275105.1 Thermoleophilaceae bacterium | reverse complement strand
GGCGTCACCGGCGTCGCGGCCGCGCTGCCCGCCGTCACGGGAGGCGACGGCGAGTACCGCGGCCCGCTCGCGTACCGGCAGGGCAAGCCGATGCGCCCCGACGTGGCGCTCGCGTTCGACCGGATGGAGCGCGCCGCGATCGCCGACGGCGTCCAGCTGGTCGTGGTCAGCGGCTTTCGGAGCAACGCCGAGCAGGCCGCGCTCTTCGCGCGTCACCCCGACCCGAAGTGGGTCGCGCCGCCCGGCAGGTCGCTCCACCGCCTCGGCACCGAGCTGGACCTGGGACCGTCGTCCGCCTACGGCTGGCTGGCCGCGAACGCGCCGCGCTTCGGCTTCGTGAAGAGGTACAGCTGGGAGCCCTGGCACTTCGGCTACACGCGCAGCCCCGGAAGCGCGTCCGTCGGCTTCGGAACCCCGGGCGGCGACGGACAGGCCACGGCGGCGCTCCAGTCGTTCGTGCCGCCGCGCTACGCGCCGGCGATCACGCGCGCCGCGCGGCGCTGGGGCGTGTCGGCCACGCTGCTCGCGGCGCAGCTCTATGCGGAGTCAGGCTTCAACCCGTTCGCGGTGTCGGGTGCCGGCGCGCGCGGGATCGCCCAGTTCATGCCCGGCACCGCGACCGCGTACGGGCTGCGGGACGCCTTCGACGCGGGCGCGTCGATCGACGCCCAGGCCCACCTGATGCACGACCTGCTCGCCCGCTTCGCCAGCGTGCCGCTGGCGCTCGCCGCCTACAACGCCGGCCCGGGGGCGGTCGCGGCGTGCGGCTGCGTGCCGGCGATCCCGGAGACGCAGGCCTACGTCGCCCGCATCCTGGGACTGCTCGGCGGGGCTGGCGAGGTGGCGGGCTCGCGCCTGGAGGTGAGGCTCCTGGAGTAGAGCGCCGACGACATGCCAACCCGTATGGCTCCGCCGCTAGGGCCGGAGGCGCACTCGCGCGCTCGTCCCGGCGCAGGTCGCGCCGCCGACCGCGATCGTCGCGCGCTGCACGATCTTGCGCGACGAGCGGCCGACCATCACGCCGTAGCAGCCGGGTGCCACGCGCCACCGCTTGTGGGGCGTGTCCCAGTAGGCGAAGGCCCGGCGGCCGAGCTTGAACGCGACCGCCGTGCCGCGGCCCGGACGGAGCGTCACGCGCCGGAAGCCCCGGAGCTGCCTGGGCGGCTGAACCACGCCCCGCGACGGACGCGGCAGGCGCAGGTAGAGCTGCGCGACGTCCGTGCCGCGCCGGCGGCCGGCGTTCCTCACGCGCACGCGAACCGTCGCTCCGCCGCGAGCGGCGCGCACGCGCAGCCCGCGGTACGCGAAGCGCGTGTAGGAGAGCCCGAACCCGAACGGGTACGCCGGCCTGAGGCGCCTCGCGTCGTACCAGCGGTAGCCGACCAGCACGCCCTCCTTGTAATAGACCTCGTTGTCGACGCCCGGGTACCTCTCCGGGTCGCCGGCCGTGGGAAGTTGAGACTCCGTACGCGGGAACGTCGCCGGCAGGCGCCCGCCCGGGTCGGCGTCGCCGAACAGGACGCGCGCGATCGCGGTGCCGCCCTCCTGGCCGGGGTACCACGCCTCGAGCAGGGCGGCGACGCGGTTTCGCCACGGCGTGAGCACGGGGCCGCCGGTCTCGAGCACCACGACCGTCCTGCGGTTCGCCGCCGCCACGCGCCTGATCAGCTCGTCCTGGTCGCCGTGCACGTCGGGACACTCGAGCGTCAGGCAGAGACGGTCGGCGCCCTCGGTGAGGTAGTCGGCCGGGATGACTATCGCGACGTCAGCGCCCCGTGCGGCGGCGACGGCCGCGTCGGCGTCGCTGCCGTCCTCGTAACGCACCTTCGCCCGGCGGCCGAGGCGCTTGCGGATGGCGGCGAGCGGGCTCGTGAACCTGAACGGCGTGACCTTCCCGGACCCGCCGCCCGTCGTGAAGGCGTCGGCACCGGCGCCGATCACCGCGACGGTCTTCAGCCGCTTCGCCCGCAGCGGCAGCACGCCGCGGTTGCGCAGCATCGTGATCGCCGACTCCTCGATCCGCTGTGCCGTCCGAGCATGCGCGCGCTTGTCGATCTGGTCGTCGTCGTCTCGGAACGCGCGCCGGTCGAAGAACCCGTACTTGAACAGCGTCCGCAGCACCCGCCTGACGTGGTCGTTCACGTGCGCCATCGTGGCCTGCCCCGTCAGGAGCGCCAGACGCACCTGGGCGCGCCCGTAGGCCAGGCCCGGCCACGGCTCGAAGTCGAGCCCGTTGACCAGCGACGGCCCCGCCATGTGCGCCGCGCCGTAGTCGGCGAGCACGTACCCCTTGAACCCCCACTCGCGCTCGAGGATCTGCTGGAGCAGGTGGTGGCTCTCGCAGGCGTACGCGCCGTTGACCTTGTTGTACGAGCACATCACCGAGGCGACGTCCGCCTCCTTCACGGCGGCCTCGAAGTGCGGCAGGTAGATCTCGCGCAGCGTTCGCTCGTCGATGTGCTCGTTGACGAGGTAGCGGCTCCCCTCCGCGCCGCCACCGAGCGGTGCGCCGGGGGTGCCGCTCCGTCCGCTCGGATCCCGGCCCTCCTGGTTGTTCGCCGCGTAGTGCTTCACGTCGCCGAGGATCCCCTGCGCCTGCGACGCCTTGATCCACGCGACCCCGAGCCGGGTCATGAGGTACGGGTCCTCGCCGTAGCTCTCGAACGTCCGGCCGTTCAGCGGCGTGCGCATGATGTTGACCGTCGGCGCGAAGATCACGTCGTTGCCCTTGCTCCTCGCCTCGTTGCTGGCCACCGTTCCGTGGCTCGCGGCGAGCCGCGGCGAGAAGGTCGCGGCCAGCGCGAGCGGGACCGGCAGCGCCGTCGCCAGCCCCTGGCGCGGTCCGACCGGCCCGTCGGAGTAGTGGGTCGTCGGCAGGTCGACCCGCGGCACTCCGGTCTCGGTCCCCGTGTGCTCGTGCTCGCCGCCGGCGACGCCGCGCACGTCGTCGCCGGCGAGGAGGCCGATCCGCTCGTCGTCCGTGAGCGCGTTCAGCAGCAGCTTCGCGCGCGCGTCCGGCCCGAGCGAGCGGTCGCACCAAGGATGCTTCCCGCACCGTCCCGCGGCTGAGCCCACCGGCGCGGCGACGAGCACGCCGATCACCGCGGCGGCAACGACGACGATCACCCCAACCCGCTTCACCCCCGCACCGAGTTATACGGATGGCGCAGAGGGGCTGCGCCGCGGGGCTGCTGTGAGGAACCTAAGAAACCCCCGCTTCTTAGCCTGCTCACAAGCTGGGCGGCGATATTCGACTCGACAAGGCCGCCGGTGCGGCCGGACCCCGAGGAGGAGATCATGGAGAAGCGAACCAAGACGAAGGCGATGGTCCTGGCCGGATCCGTGGCCCTCGCCTCGACCGCCTACGCGATCGGCAGCCAGAGCGGCGACGGCACGTCCGGCGCCGCCACGCGCGCCGGCAAGACCACCGCCGCGCGCGGCCAGACGCTCGCCGAGCGCCTCGGCGTGTCGGAGGCCAAGCTCCGTGCGGCCTTCGAGGACATCCGGGGGGACGACCCACCGCCCGGCGGCGACCCGCGCGCCCGGCTCCAGAAGGCGCTCGCCGACTCGCTCGGCATCTCCGAGGACAAGGTCGCCGACGCCCTCGCCGAGCTCCGCAAGCAGCACGAGGCCGAGCACGCCAAGCGCCGCGCGGAGTTCGCCAAGTCCCTCGCCGACGAGCTCGGCATCGACGCGAGCAAGGTCAAGGCCGCGCTCGAGAAGCTGCGGCCCGAGCGGGCCGGCATGCGCCGGTTCCGCGGAGGCCCCCCGCCCGGCGGGCCCGGCTGGGGTGGCCCCCCG
>DATENL010000142.1:0-12601 GCA_035275105.1 Thermoleophilaceae bacterium | reverse complement strand
AGCGGCCCGGCGCCGCCGCCCCCGGCCGGCTTCAGGCGCGTGGCGGACGTCAGGACGAGCTCGTACCGCGTGGTGCGCTACCGGGCCGTCCGGCCCGGCCCGCTCGGACCCGCCGCGCTGTCGCGCGTAACGTTCCCGGGCGTCCCGGCGGTCGGCGTCGTCCAGATCGAGGGGCCCGGGCCGTGAAGCTCGCCTACGTCGTCAGCCGCTACCCGTTCGTCTCGCACGTCTTCATCCTGCGCGAGGTGCTCGCGCTCCGGCGCGCCGGGGTGGAGGTCGAGACGTTCACGATCCGCCGCTCCGGGGCCGAGCACGTGCTCTCCGCGGACGACCGCGAGGCGGCCGCGACCACCCACGCGATCGTGCCGCCGCGGCCGCTCGACCTCCTCGCCGCGCACATGACCGCGCTCGCCACGGGGCCGGGGCGCTACGCGTCGACCCTCGCGCTGGCGCTCCGCCTGCGCGGCCGCGGCGCTCGGGCGCTGCTCTGGCAGGTCTTCTACTTCGGCGAGGCGGCCCTCATGTGGCGCGCCTGCCGGCGGATGGGGATCCGGCACGTACACGCCCACCACGCCAACGTCGCCTCCGACGTGGCCCTTCTCGCAGCGCGCCTCGGCGGCGCCGGCTGGTCGTGGAGCTTCACGATGCACGGAAGCACCGAGTTCTTCGACGTGCGCGAACACCGCCTCCAGCAGAAGGTCGAGCTGGCGAGCTTCGTCGTCTGCGTGAGCCATCACGGCCGCAGCCAGCTCATGCGCCTGGTCGACACGAGTCACTGGGACAAGCTGCGGGTCGTGCGCTGCGGAGTCGACGTCACGGCCTTCGCGCCGGGCGAGCGCGACGAGCGCGAAGCGCCGCTCGAGGTCCTCACCGTGGGGCGCGTGGACCCGGTGAAGGGTCAGCCGCTGCTGATCGAGGCGGTCGCCGAGCTGCGCCGCCGCGGGGTCGACGCCCGGCTCACGTTCGTGGGCGACGGCCCGGGGCTGGCCGAGCTGACCGCGCTCGCGGACCGGCTGGGCGTCGCCGACCGGGTGGAGTTCCCGGGCGCCGTCGGGCAGGACGAGATCCGGGCGTACTACCGGCGCGCGGGGGCGTTCGCCCTGCCGAGCTTCGCCGAGGGGCTGCCCGTGGTGCTGATCGAGGCGATGGCCTGCGGGCTCCCGGTCGTCGCCTCGCGGATCACCGGCATCCCCGAGCTGGTCGAGGACGGCGTGTCCGGCCTGCTGATCACACCGGCGCGCGGCGACGAGCTGGCCGACGCCCTGGGCGCGCTCGCCGCCGATCCGGCCCTCCGCGCCGAGATGGGCCGCGCCGGACGCGCGAAGGTCGTGGCCGAGTTCGACATCGAGCGCACGACCGCGGACCTGCTGGCCGTCTTCACGGAGTACGTGGGCGGCGCTCAGCCCTGACCCCTCGGGTCGCGCGACCGCAAACAGCGGCTTTTCACGGCGGCCGAAGGGGAGGTGGCACGGATTGCGTCAACATGCTTGACGGAATACGTGCCACCTCCCTGTGGGGCGCCGTTATTGCGGCAGTTCGGACCGCGAGGCGGGCCCGGCGCCGGCCGGGGCGGAGCGCCCCGCTAGACCTCGAGGCGGCGGAAGAGCGCCCGCGGCAGGTGCCGCAGGACCGACATGACCACGCGCAGCGGCGCCGGCGACCAGACCGTGTCCGCGCCCCGCCGCAGGCCCGCGGCGATCGACTCGGCGACCGCGTCCGGGTCGGTGCTCATCGGCGCGTCGTCGAGCCCCGCCGTCATCTTGGTGCGGACGAAGCCGGGTCGCACGACCATCACGTGCACCCCGTCGCCGTGGAGGCGGTCGCCCAGGCCCTGGGCGAAGGCGTCGAGGCCGGCCTTCGACGACCCGTAGACGAAGTTCGACTTGCGCGCGCGCTCCCCGGCGACCGACGACAGCACGACGATCGTGCCGTGCCCCTGCCGCCGCATCCGCTCGGCGAGCGGGACGCACACCGACACCGCGCCGACGTAGTTGGCCTCGACCGCCTCCACCGCCGCGGATCGGTCGGTGGCCAAACGCTCCTGGTCGCCGAGGACGCCGAACGCGACGAGCGCGCAGTCGACGTCGCCCAGGCGCTCGAACGCCTCCTCGACGAGGGCGTCGTGCGACCCGTAGTCGCGCGCGTCGAACGCGACCACGTGCACCTCGGCGCCGAGCTGGCGCAGCTCGGCGGCGGCCCGCTCGGCCCCCTCGGTGTCGCGCGCCGCCAGCACCACGCGCCGCGTGCGGTCCCCCACGAGCCTGCGCGCCGTCGCGAGGCCGATCTCCGACGTGCCGCCGAGGACGAGCAGCGACTGGACCGCGCCGACCGCGTCCCTCACGCGAGCTCCAGCCGCCGCGCGAGGTCCGAGCGCATCCGGCCCTCGGGGTCGACCCGCTCGCGGACCGCGCGCCAGTCGCCGAGCCGCGGGTACATCGCCGCGAGAACGTCGGGCCGCAGCCGCGAGTCCTTCGCCAGGTAGACGCGGCCACCGGCGCCGGCGACGACCTCGTCGAGGCCGTCGAGCAGCGGCCCGAGCCCGGCGAGCGCGGCCGGCACGTCGAGCGCGAGCGTCCAGCCCTCGGTCGGGAACGACAGCGGCCGTGCAACAGGTGGCCTGGCCCCTCGTTGCAGTGCAACAGGTGGCCTGGCCCCTTGTTGCATTGCGCCGAAGCGCTTCAGGACCGCCAGGAACGACGGCGCGCCCGCCCGGCTCAGACGTTCGAGCGACTCGCGCAGCGCGTCCTCGGCGCCGTACGGGACCACCAGCTGGTACTGGAGGAAGCCGCTGGCCCCGTAGATCCGGTTCCAGCCGCGCACGGCGTCGAGCGGGTAGAAGAACGAGCCGAGGTGCTCGAGGCGGCCGGTCTCGCGCGCCGGCGCGGCGCGGTAGAAGGCCTCGTTGAAGAGCCGGATCGTCGCGCGGTTGAGCAGGCCGGTCGGCGCCCACGGCGGCGCGGCGAGCCGCGGCCGCGGGAGCGCCCCGTTGCGCCCACGGGCCTCGTCGCGGCCGGCGTGGTCGCCGCGGATCAGCACCGACCGGCCGAGCGACGCGCCACCCGCCAGGCAGTCGATCCACGCAACCGAGTAGCGGTACTCGTCGTCGCGGGCGGTCATGCGCGCCATCGCGTCGTCGAGGTCGCGCGCCCGCTCGCGGTCGACGGTCATGTACGAGCTCTCGACCTTCAAGAGGCGCAGCGTCGCGGACAGCACGAAGCCGGTGAGCCCCATCCCGCCCGCGGTCGCCGCGAACAGGTCGGGATCGGCGTCGGGCGTGACGGTCACCGTCTCGCCGGCGGGCGTGAGCAGCTCGAACGAGTCGACGTGGTCGCAGAACGAGCCGTCGCGATGGTGGTTCTTGCCGTGGACGTCCGCAGCGATCGCGCCGCCGACGGTCACGTGCGCCGTGCCCGGGGTGACGTACACGAAGAGGCCGAGCGGCAGCAGCAGCCGCGTGAGGGCGTCGATGCTGATCCCGGCGTCGACCCTCGCGACCCCGGCCTCCAGGTCCAGGTCGCGGACCGCGTCGAGCCCGCACATCGACACCACGCGGCCGCCGGCGTTCTGGGCGGCGTCGCCGTAGCTGCGGCCGAGTCCGCGCGGCAGGACGCCGCGCGCCCCCGCCCCGCGAAGCGCCGCGGCCACCTCGTCCGCCGAGCGCGGCTCCACGAGCTCCGCGCGGCTCGGGGCGGTGCGCCCCCAGCCGGTCAGGAGCGCCTCGCGCGCCGCCTCAGTAGACGTAGACACCGGCACCGAAGACCGCGGCCCACACCGCCGCGAGGACCAGCAGCGTGCGATCGCCCAAGACGACGTCCTCGGGCGCGCCGCCGTGGCCCTGCTCGAGCAGCATCGCGTAGCGCAGGATGAACGTCACGAACGGGACGATCGACAGCTCGTAGAAGGGGACCGTCTCCTCGCCCGGCGCCATCTCGAAGGCCCACAGGCAGTAGGCGGCGACGGTGACCCCCGAGGTCATGGTCCACACGTACTGGAGGTAGTTGCGCGAGTACGCCCCGAGCGTGGGGCGCACCTCGGCGCCCTCCTCCCCCAGGTCGATGTGCTCGCCGTGCCGCTTGCCGGACACCACGAACAGCGAGCCGAACGAGGCGACGATCAGGAACCAGCGCGAGAGCGGGACGTCCGCGGCCACGCCGCCGGCCACGGCGCGGAGGATGAACCCGGACGCGATCGCGACGATGTCGACCACCGCGATGTGCTTGAGCCACATCGTGTAGCTCGCGGTGATCAGGATGTAGACGACGGCAACGATCAGGAACTCGAGCCGCACGACCGCCGCGACGGCGAAGCCCACGATCAGCAGCAGCACGCCGAGCGCGAGCGCCTGCGGCACGCCGAGCTCGCCCGCGGCGATCGGGCGGTGCCGCTTGGTCGGGTGCAGCCGGTCGGACTCGAGGTCGCGGACGTCGTTGAGCAGGTAGGTGGCGCTCGAGATCAGGCAGAACGCGACGAACGCCAGCGCCACCTTGCCGAGCACGTCGCCCTCGGACAGCACGCCGGCGGCGGCGGGCGCCGCGACGACGAGGACGTTCTTCGCCCACTGCTTGGGCCGCAGCGCGCGGAGCACGTTCCGACCCGCGGGAACAGCCGGGGGGCTCGACTCCACGCGCGGCAGCGAGGTTTCGAGCCCGTCGGCCACGACGGATGAATTTTACGACTGCTCGAGATCCAGCGCGCAGGAGTTGATGCAGTACCGCTGGCCGGTCGGGTTCGGCCCGTCGTCGAAGACGTGGCCGAGGTGGCCGCCGCAGGTGGCGCAGACGACCTCCGTGCGCACCATCCCGTGGCTCCCGTCCTGACGCAGCTCGACGCCGCCCTCGTCCATCGGCTCGTAGAAGCTGGGCCAGCCGGTGCCCGACTCGAACTTGGTGTCGGAGCTGAACAGGTCGGCGCCGCACGCCGCGCACCTGTAGGTGCCGTTCTCCTTCGAGTACACGTACTTGCCCGTGAACGGCCGCTCGGTCCCCTGCCTCCGCAGGACCTCGTACTGCTCGGGCGTGAGCTCCTCGCGCCACTCCTGATCGGTCTTCTCCACCTTCTGGCTCAACGCGCCACCTCCGGGTCGGGTCCTCTCTTCAGTCTGGAAGGATGACGGTTTCGTTACGGACTCCGACGAAAGGACCCGCCGTGCTCGCCCGCGTCCGCGACCGCCTGACCTACGCGAACGTCGTCTCCACCCTCTGCCTCTTCATCGTCCTGGGCGGCACCGCCTGGGCTGCGGTCACCCTGCCGGCGAAGAGCGTCGGCACCAAGCAGCTCAAGAACAAGGCGGTCACGCGGGTGAAGATCGCCGACCGGGCGGTGAACGGGCGCAAGCTCGCGCGGAACTCGGTCAACGGCCTGAAGGTCACGGACGGCAAGATCACGGGCGCCGACGTGAACGAGTCGACCCTCGACCAGGTGCCGGAGGCGCAGCACGCCAACCGGGCGACCGACTCAGACCTCCTGAGCGACCACACCTTCGGCTACTTCGAGGCCGCGTCGCGGACGGAGTTCGGGAGCGGGAGCCGCACCGCGACGAGCGCGAACAAGATCCTCGAGTGGACCAACGCCCACGCGCAGGTGGTCACGGACGGAGACTCCGACGCCAACCCCGAGGTCCGGGTCAAGAACACCAACGCGGCCGGGGCCGGCGACCTGCTCGTGATCGAGTCCGACGGTAACTTCGTCGTCGTGACCGAGGGCAGCACCTCGGTGCAGCTCAGCAAGGGCAACGCCGGCGACCTGCACTTCGTCGTCGCCCGTCCGGACGGGCGGACGATGTGGGTCCGCTGCGCGTTCCCGGCGTTCCCGGCCGCGCCGGTGCGCTGCCTGGGCGAGCGCTCGGTGCCGAACTAGGGGTAGGCCCTCACCACGCCGCGGAGCCCGCGCCAGTCGCCTCCCTCGCGGAAGGGCAGCTCGAACGTGTCGGACGGCTCGACGCGCGAGAAGCCGGCGGCGCGGACGACCCTCACGAGACCGGCCAGGTTCGTGTACCACCACACGAACTGGTCGACCCCGTCGAGCTCGGCGAGCGGCTGGCTGTCGCGGAACCGGAAGCGCTTGATGTTGTTCGAGATCACCGCGCTCCCGCCGGTGACGCTGCGGATCCCCTCGACCGCGGCCACCGGGTCGCGCAGGTGGATCAGCAGGTCGCCGCAGTAGACGAAGTCGAAGGTGCCGAGCTTCGGCCCCAGCTCGTAGACCGACATCGTCACGCGCTCGACGCTCGAGCCGAGCGCGCGCTTGGCGAGCGCGAAGCGCTCGGCCTTCGTGTCGTCGAGCGTCGTGTCGCCGCCGCGCAGCGACGCCGGCCAGTCGAGGGCCTGCGGGTCGTCGAGGTCGATCGCGGTGACCGAGGCGGCGCCGCGGCGCTCCATCTCGAACGCCCAGAACCCGTCCATCGTCCCCACGTCCAGGCAGCGGAGCCCGCTCAGGTCCTCGGGCACCGGATAGCGGTCGAGCACCGGCCGGTGGTCGAACATCGCGTTCGGCGTGACCACTCCGCCGCCCAGCTCGAGCGTGTGGTACCAGGGATAGCGGGCGACCTCGTCGCGCAGCTCGGTCACGGCACCACGCCCTCCACGCAGCGGAGGCTGCCGAGGGTGACGATTACGAGATTCCGCGCCACGAGCCGGAGCATCCTAGACTGCCGCCGGATGCGGGGCCCCGGGATCTAGCGTGGCCATTCGGGCGAGCAGCGTGGCGCGCCTGGAGCGCGAGATCCCGGACGACGCCCTGGTGCTCGACGTCGGCGGCTGGATCACGCCGTTCACGCGCGCCGACTGGGTCATCGACGTGATGCCGTACGAGACCCGCGGCTCGATCGGTCGCCAGGGGGCGGGCCCCGAGCGCTTCAGCGCCGACACCTGGGTGCAGCGCGACATCTGCGACCGCGAGCCGTGGCCGTTCGAGGACAAGCAGTTCGACTTCGTGCTGTGCGGCCACACGCTCGAGGACGTGCGCGACCCGATCGGCGTCTGCGGCGAGCTCATCCGCGTGGCGCGGGCGGGCTACATCGAGGTCCCATCGCGGCTCGAGGAGCACAGCTACGGCTTCCAGGGCCCCTGGGTGGGCTGGGGGCACCACCGCTGGCTCGTCGAGGTCGGCGAGAACCGGCTCGACTTCGTGATGAAGCACCATGTGATCCACGGCCCCGAGGCGAATCACTTCCCGTCGCGCTTCTACGCCTCCCTGTCGGAGGAGGACAAGGCGCAAACGTTCTGGTGGCGTGACACGTTCGACTACGGGGAGCGGATCATGCTCACCGCGGACGATCTCGACCCGTACCTGAGCGACTTCGTGACCGCCCATCGGCGCCCGCGCCCGGGCCGCGATCGCGTGAGCAGGCTCCTGCGGCGCGTCGCCGACGGCATTCGGTAGCGGGATACGATCATGGCGATGGCGTCGACGGTGCGTGATCGTGTCCAGGACCTCCTGGGCCGCCGCGACGACGCCCAGCGGTTCGAGCGCCGGTGGGGGTTCGCCCCACCGCCGGAGTGGTCCGACCGTGTCGGCTACGAGGTCCTGCTCGAGGAGATCGAGCGCCACCGCCTCGATCGGATCGAGGGGGACGTCCTGGAGATCGGCGCGCTCCTGGGCGGCGGGACGGCCAAGCTCTGCGGTTGGTTCGCGCGCTCCGCGCCGGCGAAGCGCGTCATCGCCGTCGACGTCTTCGATCCCGCGTTCGACAAGACGATCACCGCTGCCGGCTGGACGATGGAGGAGCTCTACGCGAACTGGGTCGGGGACCGGGATCAGCGCGCCGTGTTCGACGATGTGACGAAGGGCTGCACCAACCTCGACACCATCACCGGGGACTCCGCCGCCATCGAGCTTCCAGCGGAGCGCCTCGCGTTCGCCTTCGTCGACGGCAACCACGCCCCCGACTACGTCCGCTCCGACTTCGAGCTCGTCTGGCAGCGGCTGACGCCGGGCGGCATCGCGGCGTTCCACGACTACGGAGGCGACCTGCCGGCGGTCACGAGCACTCTCCACCGCTGCATCGGGGACCACGCCGACGAGATCGCGCGCGTCTGGACGCGCCCGCCGACGGTGTTGCTGGTGGAACGGCGCTCGTAGACCCGGCGAGCCCTTCGCCTAGGATCCCCCCGTGCAGGCACTAGCGCAGGTCCCGAGATGGCACTACGCGTAGTCGGCGCCGGGCTCGGGCGCACCGGTACCGCGTCGCTGAAGCTCGCACTCGAACGCCTGCTCGGAGCGCCCTGCTACCACGCTTACGAGCTCACCAACCAGCACCTCGACCAGGTGCCCATGTGGCACGAGGCGGTTCGCGGGAAAGAGCCGGACTGGGACCACATCTATCGCGGATACGCGGCGACGGTCGATTGGCCTGGAGCCTCTTTCTGGCGCCCCCTGAGTCGGGCCTATCCCGACGCTCTCGTCCTGCTTTCGACGAGGGACACAGACGAATGGTTCCGCAGCGCCGACGCGACGATCATCGAGTTCACGAGACGGAACGGCGAGCAGGAGGTCGCGGCCTGGGAGCCCGAGATGCAGGCTTGGTACAGCATGGTGCTGGAGTTGTTCGAGACGCGCTTCACGCCGGCCCCCTTCGAGGAGCGTGCCGCAAAGCAGGCGTACGAGCGGCACAACTCCGAGGTTCGCGCGGAGGTGCCTGCCGATCGCCTGCTCGAGTGGCAGCCGGGAGACGGATGGGCGCCTCTATGCGAACGACTTGGCGTCCCGGTTCCCGACGAGCCCTTCCCGCACATCAACCTGACCGACACCTGGCGCGCTGGAATGGGGTTGCCCCCTCGCAACCCGTGGCGCCACCGGATGGGTCGGCTGCGTCATTCGCTGCGCAGACCGGTGGGTCGCCTGCTTCGTCGCTGAGCTGAGGCCGCCTACATCGAGTCCTGGTCGGGCACGTCGAAGCCCGCGCGCCCCTTCGCGCCGACCAGCAGGTCGACGTACTGTGGCCGGAGGGTGTCCCAGCTGAAGCGCTCGTAGACGTACCGGTGCCGCTCGCGCGCGAGGGAGGGATCGCGGTCCCGAGGGGACCATTCCCGAAGCAGCTCCGCGAGGGCGCCGCGTTCGAGGAAGTTCCCGAGACGGCCGTGATCGCCGAGCGCGTAGCGAGGGATCGGATAGTCGTGCGCGATGCACAGCAGCCCGCGGGCGGCGCCCTCGACGAGCGCGCGCGGCAACCCCTCCGCCAGCGAGGCGAGGACGAACGCGTCGCTCGCCCGCAGCAGCTCGTCGACCTCGGCGGGCGACACGGTCCGGAAGTCGTGACCGTCCTCGCCCAGCCGTTCGCGCGCGAGGACCCGAAGCGCCTCGGTCTCGGGTTCCGGCTGGCCCACCAGGAGCAGGAACGGCCGCGGCTCCGGCAACAGCGCGACCTCCTCGATCAGGTAGTCGAGACGCTTGTGCCACCAGTTCAGCGCGGCGACGCTGATCACGATCATGCGGTCGGCGGGCAGGCCGTGTCGCGATCGGAGGGAGCGGCGCTCGTCGTCGCTCGGCACCTCGAGCTCCGGTGCCATCTTGAAGGCGACGGGCAGCAGCGTGTGGCGCCGCGGGTCGGCGCCGCGCGCGAGCACGTACTCGTATGCCGGAGCCGTGTGCTGGTGGACACGGTCGAACCACTTGAAGCCCTCCGCCGCCATCGAGCCGTTCGACATGACCAATGCGTAGTCCTGACGGTTCACGCGCCGGAGCAGGTTCAGGCCCACGCCCGTGTACCACTCGCTGAAGTAGACGACGTCGGGCCTGCGCCTGAGGATCCGCGGCTGGAGGCTGAACGCGAACGCGAATTGCTCGACGTGCAGGGGCTCACGGCCCGAGAGCCGGGCGAGGGCACCAGCGGCCCGGCCGTCCCGCTTCAGAGCCGGCACCGCGCGCTCCCGGTCGGCATCGTCGCCGGTCGCCTTGACCAGCTCGAGATCGAGCAGCGGCTCGTCGCGGAGGGTGTCGAAGCATTCCCTTGCGAACGACTCGAAGCCGCGCCGTGCATGCTCGAGCCCCGAGCACGCGAGAAGGACGCGGACAGGGCGACCCGTAGGGCCAGAGCCGGTCACGGCGCGCGAGTCTATCTCCGGCTGGGCGTGGCCCTGGCTACACGGAGCCGAGGCCGCACATCAGGTTGCCGGCGCGGCGGCGGACCGCGGGGCGCGCCGTAGGTAGCCCAGCGACTCGGCGATCAGCGGCCGCTCGAACAGGTACGTGGTCGCGATCACCGCGAGCGCGTAGACGCCGGTCTCCGCGATCGCGCGCGCGGGGCTCCTGCCGTCCGGGACGATCGCGCGCACGACGAGGATCAGCGCGGCTGGCGGCACGACGGGCAACATGCCCCGGGTGAGCTGCCGTAACACGTTGAACCCGGGGAACATGCGGTGCATGAACCAGCCGCGGATCGCGAGCTGCGCGATGACGCTGGCGGCGAACCCCGCGGCGTAGCCCGCGAGGCCGAAGAGCACCATCCCGGGGATGGCGACAACGAAGAAGACTCCGAGGTCGAGCAGCGCGGCGACGAACAACGGCTTCGTGTTGTCGACCGCGCGCATGAAGACACCCCAGTTGAACCCCACCTGCGCGAGGCCGCAGGTCAGCGCGATCGCGATCATCAGCCCGACCGCCGGGCGCCACTGCGACCCGAGGACGTAGTCGACGAAGTCACCAGCGAATAGCGCGACCCCGACCGCGAACGGCATCGCCCACATGAGCGCGATCCTGTTGGACTTGACGTACGCCTCGGCCATCGTCTCGACTCGATCGCGGATGCGGCAGACGGCCGGGTAGATCGACGCGCTCACGACGCGGTCGGCGCGGTCGGAGAACGTGGCGATCGTGGTGGCCAGCCCGATGGCGCCGATCCCGGCGAGGCCGATCGTGCGGTTGGCCGTGAGCAGCGACCCCTGTACCACGAGCATCCGGCTGAAACCGCCTCCGAGAAGCGGCCAGGAGAAGCTGAAGTAGCTCTCCAGCCGCTGGAAGTCGAAGCGCAGGCGGATCCGGTAAGGGCAGGTCCACACGCAAACGATCGCGCCGGCGACCGACCCGCCGACAGCGCCCCAGACAAGCGACCAGTAGCCGAGCCCGGCGGCGCCGAGCGCGATCGTGATGACGATCGACAGAACGGGGTCGATCACCGTGAGCACGCGCTGCCGCCCGAACTGCATCCTTCGGTAGGGGATCCACGACGGCGACTCAAGGGCGGATATGACCACCGAGGACGCGAGGACGAGTCCCGGCAGGATGATCCCGGGGTGGCCGTAGGCCAGCGAGTACAGCGGGAACACGATGCACATGAGGAGGAAGAACGCCGTCGACATCAGGAGCTCGAGCGTGAATGCGTGCTGCCACTCCGCTTCCTGGTCGGGCTCCTCCTGCTGGACGTACTTGTCGGCCACGCCGATCTGCTTGAGCCAGATCAGCGTGGTGATGATCGGGAGGATCACGCCCCAGAGCCCGAACTCCGTCCGCGTCAGGAAGGCGGCGACGGCGATCCCCTTGAACGCTCCGAGCGCGGCGAGACCAATCTCGAAGGCCGCGTTGACGATCGTCCCGCGCGCCGCAAGCGCACGCAGCCCGACGCGCGCGGGCGGTGCGTGGAGCGTCGCCTCGTCGGTCGCTTCCCCCACCGCCGGCCCGGCGTCCGCTGCTGTCACTTCGGGGTGCGCGTCACTCATCCGTGTGCCCCAAGTATGGACGAGGCTCAGATATCCTCGCCCGCCATGGAGATCCTCGCGGACGCGTTCCGCTTCGACCGCGAGCAGCTCCTCGAGCTCGCCGACGCGAAGCGCGAGGCCTACGCGTCGGCCCAGCCCTTCCCGCACATCGTCATGGACGACTTCCTCCCGGAGGAGGTCCTCGACCGTGTGCTGGCCGAGTTCCCGCGCCCGGACCAGGACTGGTTCGCGTTCGACAGCCCGCTCGAGCGCAAGCTGGCCACCAAGGACGACGCCACCATGGGCCCCGCCACGCGCGCGCTCCTGTGGGAGCTGAACGGGCCGGCGTTCGTGGAGTTCCTCGAACGGCTGACGGGCATCTCCCCCCTCGTCCCGGACTCGCACTTCGAGGGCGGCGGCCTGCACCAGATCGAGCGCGGCGGGCACCTGAAGGTCCACGCCGACTTCAACCGGCACCCGCGCAACCACCTCGAGCGGCGGCTCAACGTCCTGATCTACCTGAACAAGGACTGGAAGGAGGAGTACGGGGGCCACCTGGAGCTCTGGAGCCGCGACATGGCGTGCGCCGAGGCGCGGATCCTCCCGGTCTTCAACCGCTGCGTGGTGTTCACCACGACGTCCACGTCGTACCACGGGCACCCCGACCCGCTCACGTGTCCGGAGGGCGAGACGCGCAAGTCGATGGCGCTCTACTACTACTCGAAGGACCGCCCGCCGGAGGAGGCCGGGGACACCCACAACACGCTCTTCCAGTCGCGCCCCGGCGAGGACCTGCCGCCGCTGCCCGAGCCCGAGCCGCCGCCGGCCCCGCCGCGCGAGCGGGTCAAGCACGCGATCGTGCAGATCACGCCGCCGATCCTCATCGAGGCCGTGCGCCGCCGCCGGGCGCGTCGGCCCTCGTAGTGTCCGCTCCCGGCGGCCTCGTGAGCCGAGCGGTCCGGGCGGCGAGG
>DATENL010000141.1:0-5907 GCA_035275105.1 Thermoleophilaceae bacterium | reverse complement strand
AGCCGGTCCGCGACGTGCGACAGCCCCGCGCCGGCGTGGATCAGGTAGAGCGGCAGGACGTACAGCCACGTGCGCGCCCACGGCCCGGCCCTGCCCGCCGCGACGGCGACGAGGAACACCGCGATCGCCGGCGCGGCGAGCGGGACCGCGTGCCGGGCGAGGCGGCGGTGCCTCACGAGCGACACGAGGAAGCCGGCGGCCACCAGCCAGACGAGCGGGTTGGGCACGCCACGGCTCCAGTGGTCCCACACGCGCCGCACGATCCGGTCGATCGAGCCGCCCACCGTCGCCATCGCGTTCGCGTAGTCCCAGCCCGTGTCGCCGAACGTCGGTATGTAGAGCACCACGGCCACCGCCACCGCCGCCGCCACGGCGACCGCGAGCCGGACCAGCACGCGCCGGTCGCGCCGCAGCAGCGCGACCGCGCCGGCCCAGAGGGCGACGGTCGCGACGGCGTACGCGAACGTGGGGACGCAGTACATCGCCAGCATGCAGCAGACCGCGAACGCCACCCATCCGCCCGTGCGGCCCGGGTCGTCCACCAGCCGCGCCACCAGCGCGAGCGCGGCCGTCGTGAGCAGCACGCCGAGGATGTAGGCGCGCCCGTTGGCCGAGTAGTCGACGAGCGGGGCGAAGCCGGCGCACAGGGCCGCCGCCCAGATCGCCGCGCCGCGGTCGTAGAGCGCACGCGCCGCGAGGTACGCGACCGGGATGAGCGCCACGCCCGCGAGCACGGCGATGCCGCGCACGGCCCAGACGCTGTCCCCGAAGACCCTGAGCCAGCCGTGGGCGAGGAGCGAGTAGAGGAAGTGGCCGCCGGGGAACGGGTAGCTCGTGACGATGTGCCCGATCGACTCGCGGACGTCGTGGACGAACGCGTACGACTCGTCGAACCGCATCGGGTCGCCCACGAGCGCGATGCGCGCCGCCGCGCCGCACGCGACGAGGGCGGCGAGGAGGACGGCGGTCGACCGGTCGCGGGTGAGGAGCGGGCTGCGGCTCAGCGGCGGGTAGTCTAAGAGCCGCCCAGCCCACGAACTCGAAGACGAAGGAGGCGGCCATGCCAGGCCTCGCAGGTCGCATGTCCACCGTAATCAAGGCGAAGGTGTCCCGGCTGCTCGACCGCGCCGAGGATCCTGGCGAGACGCTCGACTACGGCTACCAGAAGCAGGTCGAGCTGCTCCAGAACGTGAAGAAGGGGATCGCCGACGTCGTCACGTCGAAGAAGCGTCTCCAGATGCAGTCCGGCAAGCTCGAGCAGAGCGTCGCCAAGCTCGACACCCAGGCCCGCCAGGCCCTCGCGCAGGGCCGCGAGGACCTCGCCCGGACGGCGCTCGAGCGCAAGGCGCTCGCGCAGGGCGAGCTCCAGTCGCTCGACTCCCAGATCACCGAGCTCGAGCGGCAGCAGGAGCAGCTGATCGAGAACGAGAAGAAGATGAAGGCCAAGATCGAGACCTTCCGCACCAAGAAGGAGGTCATCAAGGCGCAGTACTCGGCCGCAGAGGCCCAGGTGCGGATCTCCGAGGCGGCCAACGGCGTCGGCGAGCAGATGGCCGACCTCGGCCTGGCGATCCAGCGCGCCGAGGAGAAGACCGAGGACATGAAGGCGCGCGCGGGCGCCGTCGAGGAGCTCGAGAAGGCGGGCGCGTTCGACGACCTGACCGCGCTCGGCTCGGGCGGCAACGACGACATCGACCGCGAGCTGGCGCAGCTCTCGGCCGGCACGCAGGTCGACTCCGAGCTGGCCGCGATGAAGGCCGAGCTCGGGCCGGGCTCGGGTGGGGGCGACGCCCCGGCGCTCGAGGAGGGTGAGGCCTCGCAGCAGCCGCCGCAGCAGGGTGGTGGCCAGTGATCGTCCGCATCGCTGGCGAGGGCCAGTTCGAGCTGCCGGAGGACGTGGCCGCCAGGCTGAACGAGCTCGACAACGAGGCCGTTGCGGCCGTCGAGGCCGGCGACGAGGCGCGCTTCCACGAGCTGTTCGACGAGATGCTCCAGATCGTCTCCGACGGCGGCGCCGAGGTGAGCGACGACGAGCTGGTGGTCTCGCAGGTGATCATCCCGCCCCGGGACCTCACCTTCGAGGAGGCCAAGGCCGAGTTCACGGGCGAGGGGCTGATCCCGGATTGAGGCCCGGGAGCCCCGCGGTCGGGGCTCCCGCAGCCTGCGGATAAAGATTCGTTGCAGTCGGTTTAGCCGGGACGTGTCCCGGAACGCTCAGGGGTATGGGACACGACCCCAAACAACACCGACCGACAGAACCCCGGCGTAAAGCGCCCGGGTACGCGGACGCGTGCTCGCCTCAGGATCCCCGGACCAATACCCGCCCCCGCGGAAACGGTCCGACGGACCACAGAGCGACTATCAGGAGCGCTCGCAAGCTCGAGGTGGTGCTGGGGCAGTAGTTCCATAGCGTGCCGGCGCGCGGCAGCCCCCCGCTGCGCGTCGGCACGCGCTTCTTCCTTCGCTGGCAGGCTGAGTGGTCACTCGAGCCGGTCATAGGCGGCTTAAGTGACCAGTGAAGTGCTACAGGGGGATCTCCCACAACGGGAACCACCGCTCGACCTCCTGCTCGAGCGGCAGCTCGCGCTCAAGGGCGGCCTTGAGCTGGAACTCGCGCTCGTTGTTGCGCTGGCGCTCGCCGGGCGCGGGGACGAACGGGTAGTAGGCGCCGCGCTTGAAGTTGTAGATGAAGTAGACGGGGCGCCGGCCGTCCCCCTCCTCGAAGGCGAAGACGGCGGCCAGGATCCGGTCGCCGTAGCCGCCGGCCTCGAGCTGGCTCGAGACCACGTTCATCGAGACGACCAGGTCCTCGAAGTCGTCGTCGCGCAGCACGATCCAGCGGTAGCCGAACTGGTCGTCGGCGGTCTCGATCTCGGTCCCCGTGTCCTCCGCGGACCCGCTGAGGAGCTCCTCGATGTCGTTCACGATCCCCTTGAAGTCGGCGGTCGCCAGCGGCTGGAAGACGATCCCGGCGACGTTCCTGTGCCTCAGCTCGAGGGCCGTCTCCATCGTCACCTGCGCCGTGGTCATCGCGAAGAGCCGATCCGGAGCCGGCGTCTTCAGCTTCTTGCGCCCACCCAGGAGCGCGTCGAGGAATCCCACGCCCTGAGCTTAGGCGCTGCGCTAGGCCGTGACGGCCGGCACGCCCGCCGACTGGAGCTGCGACTCGATCCGCTGGAGGGCGGCGATCCGCTTCTCCATCGGGGGGTGCGACATGAACAGGGTGGCGATCGAGCTCTTGACGCTGGTCGGGACGATGAAGAAGGCGTTCATCTTGCCGACGGTCCGGAGGTCCTGGTCCGGCACGTGCTGGATGTTGTTGGCGATCTTCGTGAGCGCCGACGCGAGCGCGCTCGGCCTCCCGGTGATCAGCGCGGCGCCGCGGTCGGCCGAGAACTCGCGGTAGCGCGAGAGCGCGAGCATCAGGAAGAACGACACGATGTAGACGACGAACGAGACGAGCAGGATCACGATGAACGGCAGCGCGCCGTCGTCGTCGTCGCCGAAGCCGCCGCCGAACCACAGCCCCATCTGGGCGATCATCGAGGCGATCGTCGCGAAGAAGCTGGCGATCGTCATGATCAGCACGTCGCGGTTCTTCACGTGCGTCAGCTCGTGGGCCATGACGCCCTCGAGCTCGTGCGGCTCGAGCGTCTCCATGATCCCGGTGGTGGCGCAGACGACGGCCGACTTCTGCGAGCGGCCCATGGCGAACGCGTTCGGCATGCGGTTGTCGGCGATCGCGATCTTCGGCTTGGGCAGGTCAGCCTGGATGCAGAGGCGCTCGATCATCGCGTGCAGCCCCGGCGCCTCCTGCGGCGAGACGACCTTGGCGCCCATCGCCGCGAGCGCGAGCTTGTCGGACAGGAACAGCTGCGCGAGCGCGAGGCCGGCGATGAACACGACCATGATCCCGATGCCCGCGCCGGCCGTGAGCAGCACGGCCGCGAAGGCCGCGTAGAGCAGCCCCAGCAGCAGCATCGTGAAGAGCATCCGGACCTGCAGTCCGGTATCGCGCGGGAAGACGGTTCGCGTGCGGGCCATGCCTGAATTCTAGAGGGCGCGACCGCGATTCCCATGGGGGTTTCCCCGGATACGCTTCGGCCGCCGTGCAGCCCGAGATCCACATCGGCCCGCTCACCCTCCAGAGCTTCGGGATCTGCTTCGCGCTGGGGTTCGCCGCCTGCGGGCTGGTCGCCGTGCGGCGCTTCCGCGAGCTCGGGAAGCCCGTCGACTGGGCCTACGAGATCGTGTTCGCGGCGCTCGTCGGAGGCCTGGTCGGGGCCCGTCTCGACTACATCGTGCAGAACTGGCACAGCGCCCACGCGGACCTGCTCGGGAGCCTCTTCTCGGGCTCGGGACTCGTCTGGCTGGGGGGCGTCGTGGGCGGGGCGATCGCGGTCGTCCTGTGGGCGTGGCGGCGCGGCTTCCTCGGTCTCGCGCTGCTCGACTTCACCGCTCCGCTCCTGGCGCTCGGGTACGCGATCGGGCGCGTGGGATGCCAGGTCTCGGGCGACGGCGACTACGGCAAGGCGTCGGACCTGCCGTGGGCGATGGCCTACCCGCATGGCACCAAGCCGATCGACGCCGAGGTCCACCCGACGCCGATCTACGAGTCGCTGGCGATGGGGCTGATCGCCCTCGCGCTCTGGCGGCTGCGCGACCGGTTCCGCCCCGGCACCCTGTTCGCGCTCTGGCTTCTCCTGTCCGGGCTCGAGCGCCTGCTCGTGGAGTTCATCCGCCGCAACGACACGGTGGCGCTCGGGCTCACGTTCCCCCAGCTCGTGAGCGTCGCGATGGCCGCCGCCGGCGCCGCCTGGCTGGTGCGTGCGCGGCCGGCCCCGAGGGCCGCCGCCACCTGACCACGGCGGAGCGCTAGGCGAGGAGCGTGGGGATCAGCGCCAGCGCCATTCCCGCCGACGCCGCCAGCCCGACGACGCGATGGTCACGCACCGTCCGGTGCGCCTCGGGCAGCAGCGAGAGGCAGCCGAGGTAGACGAACATCCCCGCGAAGAAGCCGAGCAGGAGGCCGAGCGCCACCGCCGGGAGCACCACCAGCGCGCCGACCGCCGCGCCGAGCAGCGGGGCTGTGGCGTTGGCCACCAGCCAGCGGACCGCGGTCGCGTCGCGGAGGCCGCCGCGCAGCACGATCGCCACCGTGTTGAGCCCGTCGCTGAGCGCGTGGACCAGCACCGCGGCGGCCACTACGAACCCGAGCTGCTCGCTGGCCTGGAAGGCGGCGCCGACAGCGAGGCCGTCGATGAAGGCATGCGTCGTCAGGCCGGCCGCGCCGATGTGGCCCCCACGCCGGCGGCAGGCCGCGTCGTCGCTGTGCACGTGGCCGAAGACGCCGTGCTCGAGGCGCCAGTACACGCCGAGGCCGAGCACCACCGACGCGGCGAGGGCCGCCGAGGCGAGCGCCGAGCCGCCGAGCAGGCCGCTGGCCTCGGGGAGCGCGTCGAAGGCGGCGACGCCCACGAGCGCGCCGGCCGCCACGCCGAGCGCGACGTGAAGCCTGTCGCGCCGCGCCAGCACCAGCACCCCGCCCACCAGTCGCGGCACCACGGCGGCAATCGATA
Organism: Thermoleophilaceae bacterium; assembly: GCA_035275105.1. Classification (GTDB taxonomy): domain Bacteria; phylum Actinomycetota; class Thermoleophilia; order Solirubrobacterales; family Thermoleophilaceae; genus AC-37. The sequence goes on along the minus strand of DATENL010000141.1, from coordinate 328 downwards.
CCCCCAGTGCCCACATGGGCCTAGACGATACCGCTACGGAAAAGCGTCCACCCTCCCGTTTCAGGGCTAAAGGTTTCGCGCGAGGTGCCGATGAAGACTTACCGTGACTACGTCCTCCGACCGGACCCTCCTCCGCTGGCTGCCCCTCGCGACGCTCCTTTCGATCGCGATGGCGGTCGGCCTGAGCTTCGGACCGCACCCGTTCGGCTTCCACGGCTGGCCCAAGGCGCGCACCCCCCAGCCGGTCCTGCGGGTCGTGCGGGTCGCCCCTGCGAGCGCCCCCACCGCGCTCGCCAGGCGCGAGCCGGGCGCCGGCTCCCGAGCCGCC
>DATENL010000140.1:0-7970 GCA_035275105.1 Thermoleophilaceae bacterium | reverse complement strand
CCCCGAGCCCGCGCCGCCGGCGCAGCCCGCCGAGACGCCGCCCGCCGAGCCCGCGCCCGCCACGCCCGAGGAGGGCAGCTGATGGCCGAGGTGAAGGCGGGGGACGTCAAGGCGCTCCGCGACCGCACGGGCGCGGGGATGATGGACTGCAAGGCCGCGCTCCAGGAGTCGGACGGCGACGTCGAGAAGGCGATCGAGATCCTGCGCGTGAAGGGCCAGGCGCAGGCCGCCAAGCGCGGCGAGCGGGCGGCCAGCGAGGGCGTGGTGTCGAGCTACGTCCACGCGACCGGCAAGATCGGAGTGATCGTCGAGGTCAACTGCGAGACCGACTTCGTGGCCCGCAACGACGACTTCCAGGAGTTCGCGCGCGACGTGGCGCTGCACATCGCCGCCGCGCGGCCGGAGTTCGTCAGCGAGGACGAGGTCCCTGAGGAGGCGAAGGAGGCCGAGAGGCGGATCTTCGAGGAGCAGGCGCAGGACAAGCCCGAGCAGGCGCGCCCGAAGATCGTCGAGGGCCGGCTGCGCAAGTGGCTCGACGAGATCGTGCTGCTGCGCCAGCCGCACGTGAACGCCGACAAGCACGGCGGCAAGACGATCGAGGAGCTGCGGACCGCGATCGCCGCGAGCACCGGCGAGAACGTCGTGATCCGCCGCTTCGCGCGCTTCGAGGTCGGCGAGGCGTGAGCGCCCCGGCGGGCGGGGGCGACGGACGTACGCCCGCCTTCCGCCGCATCCTCCTGAAGCTGTCCGGAGAGGCCCTGATGGGTCCGCTCGAGTACGGGGCGGACCGCGAGCGGATCGCCGCGATCGCCGGGCAGATCAAGCACGTGGCCGAGCGCGGGGTGGAGGTGGCCGTGGTCGTCGGCGGCGGCAACATCTACCGCGGCCTGAAGGGCGCCGCCGAGGGCATGGACCGCGCCACCGGCGACTACATGGGCATGCTCGCCACGGTGCTCAACGCGCTGGCGCTCCAGGACGCGCTCGAGAAGCTCGGCGCCGTGACGCGCGTGCAGTCGGCCATCGAGGTCTCGGAGGTCGCCGAGCCCTACATCCGCCGCCGCGCGATGCGCCACCTCGAGCGCGGCCGGATCGTGATCTTCGCCGCCGGCACCGGCAACCCGTTCTTCACCACCGACACCGCGGCCGCGCTGCGCGCGCTCGAGATGCACGCGGAGGCCCTGCTGATGGCCAAGAACGGCGTCGAGGGCGTCTACGACGCGGACCCGCGCCAGAAGCCGGATGCCAGCTTCCTGCCGGAGGTCACGCACCGCGAGGCGATCGAGCGGCGGCTGGAGGTGATGGACTCGACGGCCCTCTCGCTCTGCATGGACAACACGCTGCCCATCTACGTCTTCAACATGGACGACGAGGCCAACATCGACCGGATAGTGTGCGGCGACCGGGTGGGCACCCTCGTCACGACATGAGCGAAGGGATCATCAAGGAATTCATCGACGACGCCGGCGACCGGATGCACAAGTCGGTCGACTCGACGCGTCACGAGTTCACCTCGGTCCGGACCGGCCGCGCCTCCCCGGCGCTCCTCGACCGCGTCGAGGTCGACTACTACGGCGCCCGCACGCCGCTCAAGCAGCTCGCCGGCATTTCCGCGCCGGAGGCGCGACTCCTGTCGGTCACGCCATACGACAAGTCGTCGATCAAGGCGATCGAGAAGGCGATCATGGAGTCCGACGTCGGGCTGACTCCCAACAACGACGGGAACGTCATCCGCCTGGCGATCCCCGAGCTGACCGAGGAGCGCCGGAAGGAGCTCGTGAAGGTGGTGCGCCGGATCGCCGAGGACGGCCGCGTGGCGATCCGCAACGTCCGCCGCGACGTGATGCACGACCTGCGCGAGCTCAAGGAGGCGGGCGAGGTCGGGCAGGACGACGAGCACCGCGCCGAGGTCGAGCTCCAGAAGCTGACCGACGCGCGCATCGGCGAGCTGGACGAGACGCTGGCCGCCAAGGAGAAGGAGATCCTCGAGGTCTGAGACCGCGCCACGTCGCGATCATCATGGACGGGAACGCCCGCTGGGCGAAGGAGCGCGGCCTGCCCGTCCTCGAGGGGCACCGCCGTGGCGCCCAGACTCTCAAGCAGACGGTCAAGGACGCCGTGGCCCTCGACCTGCTCGAGCTGACCGTCTACGCGTTCTCGACCGAGAACTGGACCCGGCCGCGCGCTGAGGTCGAGGGGCTGATGGCGATGTTCGCGGAGCTGATCGAGTCGGAGACCCCCGAGCTGGACGAGGAGGGCGTGCGCATGATCTTCATCGGCCGCCGCGAGGGCGTCTCCCGCGACCTCGCGGAGCGGATGGACTGGGCGGAGCGCACGACGGCCGCCAACGACCGGATGGCCCTGTTCGTGGCGTTCAACTACGGCGGCCGGGCGGAGATCGTCGACGCCGCGGAGCGCTACGACGGCGGCGGCGACGAGGCCTTCGCCCGTCTGCTCTACGCGCCCGAGATGACGGACCCCGACCTGCTGATCCGGACCAGCGGCGAACGCCGGCTGTCGAACTTCCTGCTCTGGCAGTGCGCGTACTCGGAGCTGGTCTTCAGCGAGAAGCTGTGGCCGGACTTCGAGCGCGCCGACCTGGCCGCCGCGCTCGACGACTACGAGGCGCGCGAGCGCCGCTTCGGGGCCCGCTGATGGGCGAGACGGGCCGCCGGGTCCTGTACGCGATCCCGGCGATCGTCTTCGCGGCTTCGATCATCGTCGCCGGCGGCCTCGTCTTCACCGCCGGGGTGATCCTCGTCGGCGTCATCTGCCTGCGCGAGCTCTACGAGATGCTGCGCCAGGCCCGGCCGGTTGACATCGCCGGCTACCTCGCGCTCGCGGCGCTCTGCCTGACCGCCCTCTACGGCGAGCGCGAGCAGCTCGTGCTCGTGCTCGTGCTGAGCCTCCCGGTCACGTTCCTGCTCACCGTCGCGCGGCCGTTCCGCGCCCGGTCGTCGTGGGGGATGGCCGCGACGATGCTCGGGATCGTGTGGATCGGCCTCGCCCTGGCCCACGCGGTGCTTTTGCGCGAGATCCCCCACGGCGGCGCACTCGTGCTCGACGTCTGTGTGGGCACGTTCATCGGCGACACGGCCGCCTACTTCGGAGGCCGGGCGTGGGGGAGGACCAGGATCGCGCCGCGGATCTCACCCAACAAGACGCTCGCCGGGCTGGTGAGCGGCGTCGTGGGCGGCACCTTCGCGTTCTGGCTCTTCGGCCTCGCCTACCAGCACGAGTGGTTCCACGGCACCGACCGCCTGCTGATCGGCCTCTCGGTCGCGCTCGTGGCGCCGATCGGCGACCTGTTCGAGTCGCTGATCAAGCGCGACCTCGGCGTGAAGGACACCGGCCGGTTGTTCGGCGCCCACGGCGGCGCGCTCGACCGGCTCGACGCGGTGCTGTTCAGCGTCGTCGCGGCGTACTACGTGAGCGTGGCGGTGCTGTGAGCGGCGAGGCGCTTCCGCCCCACCACGCGAACTGCATGGGCTGCGGCCCGGACAACCCGGCCGGCGTGGCGATGCGGATGGAGCGAGACGGCGACCGCGTGCGCGGCTCCGTGGAGCTCGACCGCCGTCACGAGGGCGCACCCGGATACGCGCACGGCGGCGCCGTAACCACCATCCTCGACGACGCGCTCGGCATGCTGCTGTTCATCCTCAGGCGGCCCGCCGTGACGGCGCGGATCGAGGTCGACTTCCGCCGGCCGGCCTACATCGGCCGCCCGTTCGAGGTCGAGGCGTGGGTCGACCGCGTGGAGGGCCGCAAGCTCTGGATGGCGGCCACCCTGCGCGACGCGGGCGAGGTGGTCGCCGAGGCGCGGTCGCTGTTCCTGGTGGTCGAGCCCGAGCACTTCGCGCGCGGGGTCGAGGCGGCCCGCGACGCCGACCCGAGCCTCCGCTTCCCGTGGTGATGCCCACGGTGCCGCATAATCGGCGCCCATGACGGCCACCGACGACCTGCTTCGCAACGCCGAGGCCTACGCCCAGCGGTTCGACAAGCACGAGCTGCCCGCGCCGCCGGCCAGGCGCGTGGCCGTGCTCGCCTGCATGGACGCGCGGCTGGCTCCGATGCGGCTGCTGGGGCTCCAGGAGGGCGACGCCCACGTGATCCGCAACGCCGGCGGCGTCGTGAGCGACGACGCGATCCGGTCGCTGGCGATCTCCCAGAACCTCATGGGAACCAGGGAGATCGTGGTCATCCAGCACACGGGCTGCGGCATGCTCATGCCCACCGACGACCACATGCGGCGCAAGCTCAAGGAGGCGATCGGCGAGGAGCCGGCCTGGCCGCTGCACACGTTCTCCGACCTCGAGCACAGCGTGCGCGAGACGGTCGACCGGCTGCACCGCACCCCGTTCATCCCGCACAAGGGATCGATCCGCGGCTTCGTCTACGAGGTGGAGACCGGCAAGCTGCGCGAGGTCACGTAGAGTCCCGGCCGCAGTGGCCAAGCAGCGGCAGCGACTCGTCTTCTTCACCGGCTTCCCGGGCTTCATAGGCAGCCGGCTGGTCGACTCCCTGCTGCGCGCCGACGACCAGATCCGCGTCGCGGCGCTGGTCGAGCCGAAGATGGCGGAGCGCGCCCGCGAGGTCGCCGGGCGGCTCGGCGGCGAGCGGATCGAGGTGCTCGAGGGCGACATCACGGATCGCCGGCTCGGCCTGGGGGACGACGACTACGAGCGGTTGCGCTCGCAGATCGCGATCGCGTACCACCTGGCCGCGATCTACGACTTGGCGGTGCCGTTCGACCTGGCGCAGCGGGTCAACGTCGACGGCACCGGCAACGTGCTCGACCTGTGCGCCGGCTGCGAGCGGCTCGAGCGGCTCAACTACGTGAGCACCGCGTACGTGGCCGGCGACCGCACCGGCGTGGTGTACGAGCACGAGCTGGTCTACGGCCAGGGGTTCAAGAACCACTACGAGTCGACGAAGTTCCAGGCCGAGGTCTGGGTCCGCGAGTGGATGGACAGGGTGCCGACCACCGTCTACCGCCCGGCGATCGTCGTGGGCGACTCGAAGACCGGCGAGACACAGAAGTTCGACGGCCCCTACTACATGCTCCGCACGATCGCGCGAACGATGAGGATGGGCGGCCGGATCCCCCAGTTCGGCGCGTCGGAGGCGCCGTTCAACGTGGTGCCCGTGGACTTCGTGGTGAGCGCGCTGTGCGCGGCGGCGGCCGACCCGGCGACGGTGGGGGAGACGCTGCACCTCGTCGACCCGGAGCCGATCACCGCGCTCGAGCTGATGAAGACCCTCTCGCGCGAGTACGCCGGCAAGGAGCCCTCCTACAAGCTGCCGTCGAAGGCCGTCGAGCTGTCGCTGCGCACGAAGACGGTGCGCAAGGCGTTCTCGGGCGCGCCGCCCGAGTCGATCGTCTACCTGAACCACCCCGTGCGCTTCGACACCCGCCGCGCCTCCGACCTGCTCGCGCGCCACGGCCTCGAGTGCCCGCGCTTCGACGACTACGTCGGCCCGGTGGTGAGGTTCTTCAGGGAGCACGAGGAGGACCCGGCCTTCGCGCCGGCGGCCTAGCGCGCCCGGCGCCCCTACCTAGACTGGATCCGGATGCGGCGGATCCTGATCCTCGGCTCGACCGGCTCCATCGGCGCCCAGGCGCTCGACGTCGTCGCGGGCAGCGACGAGCTGGAGGTCGTCGGGCTGGCCGCGGCGCGGAGCTGGGAGCCCCTGCTCGAGCAGGCCGCGGCCCACGGCGTCGGGCGACTGGCCCTGTCCGACGAGTCCGCGGCCGCGCGCGCGGCCGAGGCTTGGACAGAGGGCACGGTGCTGGCCGGCGCCGAGGGGCTCGTGGAGCTCATCACCGACACCGACTGCGAGCTGGTGCTGAACGCGCTGGTCGGGTCCGCCGGGCTCGGGCCGACGGTCGCGGCCCTGGGCGAGGGCATCGACCTCGCGCTCGCCAACAAGGAGAGCCTGGTGGTCGGCGGCGAGCTCGTGATGGCGCTGGCCGAGGCGACCGGCGCGTCGGTGATCCCGGTCGACTCCGAGCACTCCGCGCTCTACCAGCTGATCGCCGGCGAGCGGCCCGGGCACGTGGACCGCCTCGTGCTCACCGCCTCGGGCGGCCCGTTCCGCGGCCGGACGGCGAGCGAGCTCGCGGACGTGACCGCGGCCGAGGCGCTCGCCCACCCGACCTGGGACATGGGCGGGAGGATCACGGTCGACTCGGCGACGCTGATGAACAAGGGCTTCGAGCTGATCGAGGCGCACCACCTGTTCGGGGTGCCGCCCGACCGGATCGACGTGGTGGTCCACCCGCAGTCGATCGTGCACTCGCTCGTCCACCTCAACGACGGCGCCACGCTCGCGCACCTCGGCTACCCGGACATGCGGGTCCCGATCTCGTACGCGCTGCACCACCCCGAGCGCGCCGACGTGCCGGTCCCGACCCTCGACCTGGCGGCCGTGGGCGAGCTGACCTTCGAGCAGCCGGACGTCGAGACCTTCCCGGCGCTGCGGCTGGCTCGCGAGGCGCTCGCCGCCGGCGGCACGGCGCCCTGCGTGCTCAACGCGGCCGACGAGGTGGCGGTGGCCGCGTTCCTCGCCGGCGAGCTGCCCTTCACGGGCATCGCCGAGGTCGTCGCCCGCGCGCTGGCCGCGCTCGAGCCCGGCCCGGTCCGGCACTTCTCGGACCTCTACCGCGCCGACGCCGCCGCGCGCGAGACCGCGCGCGAGCTCGTCCAGGGCGTGGCCGCGTGAGCTGGTTCCTCGCCTTCCTCGGCTTCGTCCTCCTCGTGATCCTCCACGAGGCCGGGCACTTCACGGCCGCCAAGGCCGTCGGCATGCGGGTCGAGCGATTCGCGCTCTTCTTCCCGCCGCTGCTGGTCCGCAAGAAGGTCGGCGAGACGGAGTACGCGATCGGCGCGATCCCCGCGGGGGGCTACGTGAAGATCAGCGGCATGAACCCGGACGAGAAGCTGCCGGACGAGGTGCGCACGCGCGCGTACTACGCGCAGCCGCCGTGGAAGCGCGTGGTCGTGATCGCGGCGGGGCCGCTCGTGAACCTGGTGATCGCCCTGGTCCTGCTGTTCGTGTTCTTCTGGCAGGTCGGCCCGCGCGAACCCGCGGTGGGCGGAGTCGCGAAGGGGTTCCCGGCGCAGGGAGTCCTGAAGAGCGGCGACCGGATCGTCGCCGTGGACGGCCACCCGACCGACACCCCGGCGCGCACCCAGAAGCTCATCGCCCAGCACCGCTGCAAGCAGCAGCCGCCGGTGCCCAAGTGCCAGGCGTCGTCCCCCGCGCGGGTCGTGATCGAGCGGGACGGCCGCCGGATGGCGCTGACCCTGACGCCCGTGTGGGACGCCAAGGTGAAGCGGATGCGGCTCGGGTTCGCCTACGGCGACACGGGTCCGCGCGACCCGGTCCCGGCCGGCGACGCCGCGGACACCGCCGTGGAGCGGCTCTGGGAGGTCTCGAAGCTCACAGTGGCGCTGCCGCTGCGGATCTTCGACCCCGAGCGGCGCAAGGAGATCGGCTCGGCCGTCGGCGGCTACGAGGTCACCCGGCAGTCGATCAAGAACGACCCCGGCGACGCGATCGGGATCATCGCCCTGATCTCGCTGTCGCTCGCGATCGTCAACCTCTACCCGTTCCTCCCGCTCGACGGCGGCCACATCTTCTGGGCGATCGTGGAGAAGATCCGCCGCCGCCCGGTGCCGTTCAGCGTGATGGAGCGCGCGAGCGTGCTCGGGTTCGGCCTGGTGATGATCTTCTTCTTCGTCGGCCTGACGAACGACATCAGCCGCCTGACCGGCGAGGGCTTCCAGACGCGCTAGCCGGCGGAGCGCTCGGCCGTGCCGAGCGACGGCGCGATCGCGAGCGTCGTCTCGGTCCCGCGTGAGGTGAGCGCGGCGCCACCGCCCACCCAGCGCCAGCGGCCGGCGCCGGCGGGAACGGCGTGGAAGCCGTCGCGCACGTGGAGGTCGATCAGGCGCGCCGCCAGCCGGCCG
>DATENL010000139.1:0-8494 GCA_035275105.1 Thermoleophilaceae bacterium | reverse complement strand
CCACGGCCGCGGCCGCCGCGCGCCTGCCGCTCCAGCGCGCGCCGACCACCAACTGGAACCGGACGGTGCGGCTGCTGCGCGGGCTCGGGTCCGACCCCGCCGACCGCTACCGCGCCTACGTCTCGCACTTCCGCGACGCGGAGCGCGCGGGCCTTTACACGCGCGAGTACGCCGAGCTGGTCGGACCGAGCCAGGCCGCCGACGTGATCGGGTCGGCCTGGCGCGGGGCCTCCGGAACGTCGGTGGTCGACAAGGTCCTCCAGGTCGACGTGGAGACGTACCTCGCCGACGACCTCCTGGTGAAGGCGGACATCGCGACGATGGCGCACTCGCTGGAGGGCCGCTCGCCGTTCCTCGACCACGAGCTGATGGAGTTCGCCGCCTCGGTGCCGCCCGAGCTGAAGCTGCGCGGGATGGAGCGCAAGGTGCTCTTGCGCCGCGCCCTGCGCGCGTGGCTGCCGGACGAGATCCTCGACCGGCCGAAGATGGGATTCGGAGTCCCGCTGCGCGCGTGGTTCCGCGGCGAGCTCCGCGGCTACGTGGCGGACGTGCTGCTCGACCCCGCGGCCACCGGCCGCGGCTACTTCGAGCCCGCGCGCGTGAAGTCGCTCATCGACCGGCACGCCGCCGGCGTCGAGGACGCCTCGTCGCGGCTGTGGACTCTCCTCATGCACGAGTGGTGGCACCGCGAGTTCGTCGACCAGGCCGCCGCCGTGACCCCGGAGCGCGTCTGATGTGCGGGATCTGCGGACTGGCCGGCACGGACCCGCGCGGCGTCCCGCTCGAGCCGCACCAGCTCCAGGCCATGACCGACGCGATCCTCCACCGCGGGCCCGACGACGACGGCCACCACCTGGCGCCCGGCGTCGGCCTCGGGATGCGCCGCCTGAGCGTGATCGACGTGCCCGGCAGCTCGCAGCCGATCGCCAACGAGGACGGCACCGTCTGGACCGTCTTCAACGGCGAGATCTACAACTTCCCGGAGCTGCGGCGCGAGCTCGAGGCGCGCGGCCACCGCCTCGAGACCGACGGCGACACCGAGGTGATCGTCCACCTCTACGAGGAGCTGGGCGCCGACTTCGTGAAGCGCCTGCGCGGCATGTTCGCGATCGCCCTCTGGGACGAGCGCAGGCGCCGGCTGGTGCTCGCCCGCGACCGCATGGGCGTCAAGCCGCTCTACCTGGCCGAGGGGCCGAACGGGCTGGCGTTCGCCTCCGAGGTCAAATCGCTGATCGCGGGCGGCCTCGTCGACCCCGCGCTCGACCCGATCGGCGCCGAGCTGTTCATGGCTCACGGCTACGTGCCGGGACCGCGGACGCTGTTCGCGGGGGTCCGCAAGCTGATGCCCGCCTCGGTGCTGATCTGGGAGGACGGGCGCCCCGTGGGAGAGACCAGCTACTGGGATCCCCACGAGAACGCGCCGGACGGGGTCGGGCGGAGCTGGGAGGAGGACCAGGAGCGGCTTCTCGAGCTGCTCCGGGACGCGACGCGGATGCGGATGATCAGCGACGTCCCCCTGGGCATCATGCTCAGCGGCGGGCTCGACTCGTCGCTCCTGACGGCGCTGATGGCCGAGGCCAGCGACCGTCCTGTCGAAACCTTCTCGATCGGCTTCGCCGAGGACGCCGATGCCAACGAGCTGGGCGAGGCGCGCCGCGTCGCGACCCGCCTCGGCACCGAGCACCACGAGCTGCTCACGAGCGCGAGCGACCACCCCGAGCTGCTCGACGAGGGCATGTGGTACCTCGAGGAGCCGATCGCGGACCTCTCCTTCCTGGGCTTCTTCCTGCTCAGCGAGCTCGCGCGCCGGAACGTCACGGTCGCGCTCTCCGGGCAGGGGGCCGACGAGCTGCTCGGGGGCTACCGCAAGCATCAGATCGCCTGGGGCGCCGGGATGGTCGCGCGCGCGCCGAGCCCGCTCCGCCGCGCGCTCGCCGGCGCGGGCAACCGCCTCCCCGAGGGCAGCACCGCGGCCCGAGGGCTCGCCGCCGCGACCGCCCGCACGCCGGCCGACCGGCTGCTCGCGATGAGCCGCGTCGTGCACCCCCACGAGCGGCCGCAGCTCTTCACCGACGCGTTCATGCAGGGCGACGCCGAGTCGGAGATCGCGGCCGCGATAGAGCAGCACGCCGGCTCGCGCCGGCAGTCGATCCTGGGCGAGACGCTCGCGCTCGACTCGCGGCTCGCGCTCGTGGACTGGATGCTCCTCTACTTCGACAAGATGTCGATGGCCGCCTCGCTCGAGGTCCGCGTGCCGTTCATGGACCCCGAGGTCGTGTCGTTCTGCTCGGCGCTGCCCGACTCCCGGCGCGTCTGGATGACGCGGCGCAAGGAGCTGCTCAAGCGCGCGAGCGAGGGCCTGGTCGACCGCGACATCATCCGAAAGAAGAAGCGGGGCTTCTTCCGCGGCGCCCTCGGCACCTGGCTGACGATCCACCGCGACACGGTGTTCCGCGACCTGCTCTTCGACGAGCGCACGCGCGCCCGCGGGCTCTACCGGCCCGAGGCCGTCGAGCGGCTCGCCGCGGCGTCGGGCGAGCAGGGCATCAAGGCCAGCCAGCGCCTGTTCTGCCTGCTCATGCTCGAGAAGTGGCACCGCACCTTCGTCGACTCGGACGCGCCCGCGCGCCGGGTCGCGCGCGGCGAGGACCTGGGTCTGCCCGCGCGAGGCCCCCGACCGCAGCCGAGCACGCCGTGAGGGTCCTGTTCGTCACGAACATGTGGCCCGAGGAGGGCCGCCACTGGGCCGGGGCGTTCGTCAAGAGCCAGGCCGAGTCGCTCAGAGAGCGCGGCGTGACCGTCGACGTCTTCCACGTGCGCGGCTACCGGAGCCAGCTCGAGTACCTGCGCGGCGGGATGCGCGCGCTGCGCTGGAACGCCGGGCTCGACTACGACGTGGTCCACGCGCACTACGGGCACACGGGCGTGCTTGCGCGCCTTCAGGTCCGCCGGCCGCTGGTCGTCTCCTACTGCGGCGACGACCTGCTGGGCACGCCCGGCGCGGACGGCTCGTTCACGGCCAAGAGCAGGGCCGAGGTCGCGGTCTTCCGCCAGCTCGCGCGGACCGTCGACGCGACGATCACGAAGTCGCGCGCGATGGAGGCCGTGCTGCCGCCCTCCTGCCGCGCGCGCAACCAGGTCATCCCGAACGGCGTCGACACCTCGTACTTCGCCCCGCAGCCGCGGGAGGCCGCGCGCGCGGAGCTCGGGTGGGACCCCGCGGAGCGGGTCGTGCTGTTCGCGGGCGACCCGGAGCTGCCGCGGAAGAACTTCAAGCTCGCGAAGGCCGCGGCCGAGCGCGCCGCGAACGGCAACGGCGGCGTCCACCTGCGGGTCGCCTGGAACGTGGACCGCGAGCGGATGCGGACGATGTACGCGGCCGCCGACGCGCTGCTTCACACCTCGCTGATCGAGGGCTCGGCGAACGTCCTCAAGGAGGCGATGGCGATGGAGCTGCCCGTGGTCGCCGTGCCCGCGGGCGACGCGCAGGAGCGGCTCGAGGGCGTCGCGGGATGCGCCGTCTGCCCGTACGAGGCCGAGCCGCTCGCAGAAGCCGTGGCGCGGGCGGTCGCGAGCGGCCGCTCGCCCCAGGCGCGCGAGGCCGTCTCCGCCCTCACGGCCGAGTCCGTCGCCGACCGCGTCGTCGCCGTCTACGAGAGCGTGCTGCCGTGAGGAACCCGTTGCGCGTCCGGTTCGTCCGCCACGTGGCGATGACCGGCGGCACCCAGGTGTTCCAGGCGGCGTTCGCCATGCTGGCCGGAATCGTCGTCGCGCGCGCCCTCGGACCGTCGGCCCGCGGCACTCTCGCGGTCCTCACCGCGCTCGGCACGATCACGGTCCTGCTCGCGTCGCTCGGTATCCATCTGTCCGGGGTCTACTTCCTCGGCCGGTTCCCCGACGAGGCGGATGCGATCGTCTCGAACAACCTGCTGACCGGCGCCCTCGGCGGCATCGCCGCCGCGGTCGGCCTCACGTGCGTGACGCTCGCCTTCCAGCGCGAGCTCCTGCACCAGGTGGACCTCGCGCTCTTCCTGACGTTCGTGTTCTGCGTGCCGTTCCTGTACTTCAATCAGTTCGGCAGGACCCTGCTGCTCGGGATGGGAAAGGTGGGCCAGTACAACCTCCCGGACATCGTCGGCGGCTCCACGCTCCTCGCCGGCACCATCGCGGCCATCGCCGTGTTCGGCAAGCACCTCGAGCCGCTGGTTGCCCTCAGGATCGTCGTCGAGGTCGGGATCGCGGCCGTGATCCTCCTGATGCTTCGCCGGTCCGGCTCACTGCACCTCTCCCCATCGCGCCCGCTGCTGCGGCGCCAGCTGAAGTACGGGATCCGCAACTACACCGGGTCGGTGTTCTGGCTCTGCCTGCTCCAGGCCGACATCGTCCTCTGCAGCCATTTCCTCGGCAGCGGCCAGACCGGGATCTACGCGGTGGCGGTGTCGCTCGGCATTCCGATCACGATCCTGGCGGCGGCGATCGGAACGTTGACGTTCCAGCGGGTCTCATCCGAGGAGCATCGCGCCACACGCGTGGCGCAGACGAACCGGACCGCCCGCATGCTCGTCGTGCTCCTAGTGCCGGCCGTGATCGGCATGGCGGCGCTGGCGCACGTGATCGTGCCGCTCATCTACGGCGAGCGGTTCTCCGCCGGCGCGACCGCGCTGATCCTCCTGCTGCCTGGCTTCGTCGCCTTCAGCCTCGAGGTCGTGATGATGAACTTCCTCGCCGGCGAGGGCACCCCGCCGGTCGTGATCTGGGCGCCCGCGGTGGGCCTCGCAGTCAACATCGCGGCCAACATCTTCGTGATACCGAGATGGGGCATCAACGGCGCCTCCGTGACCTCGTCGGTGGCCTACACGGTCGTCCTCCTGCTCGTGCTCCGCTACTACACGCGCTCCACGCGCTCGAAGGTCGCCGACGTGTTCGTTACGCGCCGGGACGACGTCAGGGCGTTTTTCGGAGCGGCCGAGGGCGCGGCGCCGGCGGCATGAGGGTCATGGCTTCCTGTACGTCACCAGCAGGTTGTCGCAGAAGAACGGGAAGCGGCCGCGCCCGGCGCGCTCCATCTCACGCGTCCGCCGGGCGGGCAATGCCTTCATCGCCGCCTCGCGCGCGATGCCGCCCAGAAAGTTCCGCACGTACGCCGGGTCGACGTCGGCGTTCGCAATCCACGTCTTGTCGAGCTGCTCGTAGCCGCGCTCCTCGACCCAGTAGCGCCGAAGGGCCCGCTCGGAATAGAACGAGCAGTGCTCCGGAAGCGCGTAGTAGAGCCACCTCCGTCTCCCCCACCGAGCGCTGAACGAGTCGATGTCACCCGTCACGATCGCAATCACGCCACCCGGAGCCAGACAGCGGTCGAGGCCGTCGAGGAACGGGCGCGGCCACTCCACGTGCTCCAGCACGTCCAGGCTCGTGACCGCGTCGAAGCCGGCCTCGGGGGCGTCGTCCACGGACTTGCCGAGCCACGTCACCCCTCGCTCCGCGAGCATCGGGGCGGCCGAGGCCGCGGGCTCGATCCCGAACCGCTCCACCCCCTCCCCGTACACGTCGAAGTGGGCTCCGCCGGCGCACCCCACGTCGAGCAGCCGCCGCGGCTCGCGCCCGAGCCCGGCCTCCAGGGCGGTACGTACCCGCCGAAACCGCTGCGTGCCGGCCTCGAGCTGCGCGTGGTGCTCCTTAGGCTTCTCCCGGTAATAGCGTGACGATGCGACCTCCGACGGAAGATCCGACCAGTAGGCGTGACACCGCCGGCACTCCCAGATGGAGCGGAGGCCGGCGCTCCCGTGGGGGTCCGCGATGACCACGTCCGCGTATCGGAGTGACAGCTCCGGCGTGCCGCACAGACGGCAGGACTCCGGCCGCCCGACGCTCCCGCCCTCGATCGACACCGCGGGAAGGTTAGCCCGGTGATCGACCTCCACACGCATGTCCTCCCCGGCCTCGACGACGGCCCGGCCGACCTCGACGGGAGCATCGCGATGCTCCGGTCGGCGGCGGCCGCCGGCACCGAGACGGTCGTCGCCACGCCGCACGTGCGGGAGGACTACCTGGAGGGGCCGGAGGCGATCGGTCCGGCCGTCGTGCGCGTGCAGGACGCCGCCGCCGCCGAGGGCCTCGAGCTGGGGATCGTGGCCGGCGCGGAGGTCGCCGCAACGATGCTCATGGACCTGGACGAGTCCGCGCTCGACAGGCTCTGCCTGGGCGAGGGGCGTTACATCCTGGTCGAGTCGCCCTACCACCACCTGCCGATCCACTTCGCGGACTCGGTCTTCGACCTCCAGCTGCGCGGCTATCACCCCGTGCTCGCGCATCCCGAGCGCTGCGTGGCGTTCATCGACAACCGTGCGCTGCTCGCGGAGATCCTCGAGCGCGGCGTGCACACGTCGATCACCGCGGGCTCGATGACGGGGCAGTTCGGCGGCCGCGTGAGGGAGATCACCGCCTGGCTCTTCGCCGAGGGCTTCGTGTCGAACGTCGCCTCCGACGCCCACGACGCGCTCAAGCGGCCACCCGGCCTGAGGCGCGGGTTCGATGCGCTGGACGAGGTCCTCCCCGGCCTGGCCGGACAGGCGGCCTGGTACACGCGCGAGGCACCCGCGGCGATGCTCGCCGGCGCCGAGCTGCCGGACCGCCCCGAGCCGCCGCGACGGCGCAGCGGCGCGTTGTCCCGCCTCCGGCCCCGGGCATGGAGCAGGTCGTGAGCGGGCGTGTCGGGGACAGGGCGTCGGTGCTCGGGTGCGAGATCGACCGCCTCGACATGGGCCAGACGCTCGAGGCCTGCAAGCGGGCGATCGCGGCCGGCGACTACCTCCAGCACATGGCCATCAACGCCGCGAAGCTCGTGGCCTACCAGGACGACCCGCGGCTGCGCGAGATCGTGCGCGAGTGCGGGCTCGTGAACGCCGACGGACAGGCGGTCGTGTGGGCGTCCAAGCTCCTGGGCGATCCGCTGCCCACGCGCGTCGCGGGCGTGGACCTGATGCAGGAGCTCCTGGGCCTCGCGGCCACCGAGGGCTACGGCGTCTACATCCTCGGCGCCCGGCCCGAGGTGCTGGGGCGGGCGATCGACGTGATCCGCGAGACGCACCCAGGGCTGCGCATCGCCGGCTACCGCGACGGCTACTTCGACGACGCCGAGGTCGAGGACGTCGCGCGCGCCATCGCGTCGTCGCGGGCGGAGATCCTCTTCGTGGCCATGAGCTCGCCGCGCAAGGAGTACTTCCTGGGCGCGTACGGCCCCAGGCTGGGCGTGCCGCTCGTGATGGGCGTCGGCGGGTCGATCGACGTGATCGCCGGCGTGACGACGCGTGCGCCCGCGCTCATGCAGCGGATGGGCCTGGAGTGGCTCTTCCGCCTGCTCCAGGAGCCGCGCCGCCTGGCGACCCGCTACATCTCGACCAACGCCCGCTTCGTGGCGCTGGTCCTGCGCGAGCGCTTCCGCCGCCGCCGCTAGGCGGCGATCCGGACGGGGAGATGCGCCGCTTTGGTCACTTGACCGCTATATACGCAGTCAACGTGCCAAAGCGCCGGCGCGGACCGAGCCGGCAGGCGGCGGCTGACCCGCGCCGCAGCCGCTAGGCGGCGATCCGGACCGGGGCGCCGGTCATGAGCGACTCGACCGCCGCGAAGCAGGCGCGGTGGACGTTGTCGATCTGGTCGAGCGGGATCGGGTTGCGCCCGTGCCGGACGGCGTCGAGGAACGCGGCCGCCTCGGCCCGGTGGCCCTTGTCCTGCTTGCGCAGGCGATCGCGGCTGCGGTCCGACCCGTCGTGAACCTCGAGCGTGACGTAGTCGTCGAGCACGGCGGTGCGCGTGCCGGCGAACACCTCGAGGCGCTCCTTCGGGACCGACGGGGACCCCTGCGCCACGTAGGCGACGGTCCCGACCGACCCGTCGCCGAAGGTCGCGGCGATCATCAGGTTGTCGCGCGCCTGGACCGGCTGCCCCGGGGCCCCGAAGCCCGCCGCGTGGACCTCGGTTATCGGGCTGCCGACCACGAACGCGAGCGTGTCGAGGAAGTGGCAGCACTCGCCCACGATCCGGCCGCCGCCCTCGTCGAGGTCCTGCACCCAGCTGCCCGCCGCGACCTGGCCGGCGCTCACGCGGTAGACGGCCGCCAGCGGAGAGTCCACCCGGCTCGCCATCTCGCGGATCGCGCGCACGTGCGGCGAGAAGCGCCGGTTGAAGCCGACCGTGAGCACCCGGCCCGCCTCCGCCGCCGCGGCCAGGACGCGGTCGAGCTCGGAGGAGTCGAGCGCGAGCGGCTTCTCGCAGAACACGTGGCGGCCGGCGCGCAGCGCCCGGGCGGCCAGGTCGGCGTGGGTGTCGTGGCGCGTGGCGATCACCACGGCGTCGACCGACCCGTCGGCGATCAGCTCGTCGTCCCCGGCGGCGAAGCGCGCGAAGCCGCCCTCGCGGACCGCGGTCTCGGCGGACGGGCCGGAGCCGCCCGCGACCACGGCCAGCTCGGCCCCGGCGTCGGCGAAGGCGGGGA
>DATENL010000138.1:0-16908 GCA_035275105.1 Thermoleophilaceae bacterium | reverse complement strand
AGGCGGGCCCGGAGGCGCTTGCGGGTTCGGCCATCGGGGAGCGGATTCGCGTCGCCGCGCCGGGTGCGCGCCTGCTCGGGCCCGCGCCGCTGTTCCGGCTGAAGGGGCGGGAGCGCGTCCAGCTCATGGTGAAGGCGCCGGCCGGCGACGACGCGCGCGGCGCGGCGATCCGTGCGGTCCGGCGGGCGGTCGAGTCCGTCGCCGGCGACCGCTCGCTGGGCGGCGCGAGCTTCTCGGTGGACGTCGACCCTCAGTAAACTCGGCGCGTGGCCGAGGAAGCACGCGACCGCGACGAGCTGGAGCCGGATTCGAGCGAGGTGCTCGACGACGAGGCGCTCGACTCCGAGGAGGAGGAGCGCCCCCGTCTCGACCCCGAGCTCGAGGCGCGCCGGCGCGCCGCGATGTCATTCATCCGCCGCTACGGCGACCCGGTGCTGAAGAGCCGCGCGACGGCGGTCGACCGCTTCGACGAGACGCTCCGCAACCAGGTCGCGCGGATGGCCGGGATCATGAGCGATGCCCTCGGCGTGGGGCTCGCGGCGCCGCAGCTCGGGATCTCCCAGCGCGTGCTCGTGTACCGCGTCGGGCAGGACGCGCCGGTCGTCGCGCTCGTGAACCCCGAGGTGGAGTGGGAGGGGGAAGACGAGGAGCCGTTCGACGAGGGCTGCCTCTCGATCCCCGGCATCGAGGTCGAGGTCCAGCGCCCGATCCACGTGCGCGTCCGCGCCCTCGACGAGCACGGCGACGAGCGGCTGGTCGAGGCCTCCGGCCTCGAGGCGCGCGTGATCCAGCACGAGCTCGACCACCTGAACGGCGTCCTGATCCTCGACCGCACCACGCGCGAGGCGCGCAAGGAGGCGATCCGCACGCTGCGCGAGCTCGAGAGCGCGGAGGAGGCGGCCTAGCCGCCTCCGGGCCGGCCGGGGTCGCGCCGGCCGACCGCTACTCGAGCGCGAAGGTCACGCTGACCTCCGCGAAGACCGTCGTGGTGCCGGGCTCGATCGGGGTCACCCGCCCGCCGCCGCCCGAGGTCGCGTTCTGCTGGTTGCCGCCGTTCGAGAACTCGTCGGAGCCCTCCGTGATGGTGACCGCGGGACCGAGGGTGGCGCCGGCGCGGTCGGCCAGCTCCTGGGCCTTGGCGCGCGCCTCGTCGAACGCGTCGCCGAGCGCGGCGCGGTAGAGATCCTCGGCCTTGGAGTAGGAGAGGTCCGGGCCGCTGAAGCCGGTCGCGCCGGCGTCCACGCCCGCCTGGATGACGGCGCCCGTCTTCGGCACGCTGCGGACGGTCACCCGGACGGCGTTCGCGGCGCGGTAGACGTGGCGGTGGTGGCCCTTGCTGATCCTGATCCGCACGCGCGACAGGGACACGTGCTGCGTCTCGATGTCGGCGGCCGGGATGCCCTGCGCCTTGATCGCCGCGATCACGCGCCCCATGCGGGCGGAGTTCCGGTCGAGCGCGTTGGCGGCGGTCCGGGCGCGCGTGGTCACTCGGAACTGGAGCCTGGCGGTGTCGTTGCGGGCCGTCCTGGTCGCGTCGCCTGTGACGGACACCGTGCGGTCTGCGGACTGCGCGAGCGCCCCGGGCGCCGCGACCGCCAGAACGGCGATCGCGGCTGCCGAAGCGCGTAGGGTGCGAGTGCGAGTCCTCCCTGCCAGCAAGCTTGTAACCAACGTAACCCCGATCGCGGGATTTCGCCAGTCAAAATTTCCCGCGCCGCTCGGCGCGGCGGCTAGACCGCCTTCTGGACCTTGCCGGACTTCAGGCAGCGCGTGCAGACGTACTCGCGGCGGGGGGCGCCGCGGACGTCGATTCGGACCTTCTGCAGGTTCGGGTTGAAGCGCCGCTTGGTGGCCACCATCGAGTGGCTGCGGCTATGCCCGAACGCGGGCCCCTTTCCACACACGTAACAGACCTTTGGCACGGCGCGGAAGGCTAGCAACGGCCTAGACTGCCGCCCTCGTGCTCGCCGCGTCCTCGTACGACTACTCCGTCGCACTCCACATCACGGCCGTGGTGGTCGGCTTCGGCACCACGTTCGCCGAGTCGATCGTGTTCCCGGTCGCGATGAAGATGGGCACGCAGCACCTGCCCTACGTGCACCGGCTCCAGCGGACTATCAACACGTACTTCGCGCTCCCGGCGCTGCTCGTCGTGCTGGCGACCGGCTTCTACCAGGTCAGCGACCGCGACTGGGACCTCGGCAAGCCGTGGCTGTCGATCTCGCTCGGACTCGTCGTACTGATCGCGGTCGTGAACGTCGCCTACTTCATCCCCGAGGACAAAAAGCTCGAGGCCATGGTGACCGGCGACCTCGCGGCGGGCGAGCCGTCCGAGGAGTACAACCGGCGTGCGCAGCGGGAGGGCATCCTCGGAGCGCTGACGGGCGTGGCGCTCGTCGTGATCATCTTCCTGATGGTCACAAAGCCCGGGCTCTAGCAGGCAATCCGCGCCGCAACAGGGGCCAGGCCACTTGTTGCGCAACAGGGGCCAGGCCACTTGTTGCACTAGACCGGCTCGACGGCGTCTCCGACGGCGATCTCGCCGCCGCGCACGACGTCGGCGCGCAGCCCGCCGCGGCCGGCGAGCCCCTTCAGCAGGCCGCGCCGTCCGGTGTGGCGCTCGAGCCGGCGGCACGGGTGGCACGGCTCGACGCCGACGCAGCGCACGCCGCCGACTCGGAACGGCTTGCCGATCAGGTCGTCCAGCCGCACGTCCCGGGTGACCACGTTGCGCAGGTGCTCGCCGGGCTCGAGCTCGATCCCGGCGCCGGCGAGCGCCTCGAGCGCCTCGGCCTCGATCAGCGTAAGGTCGCGACCCATGCCCTCCTCGTTCGGCGGCGCGCCGGGCGCGCGGAAGTGGCGATCGCCCTCGGGCCCGCGGCCGGCGACCACCCGCACGTGCTCGACCGCGTCGCGGTCGGCGCCCGTGGCGCCGACGACGAACAGGCCCTCGACCGCGCCCATCAGCGCAAGACGCGCCGCATGACCTCGAGCGCGCGCTCGATGCCGGCGCGGTCGACGTCGAGATGGGTCACGGCGCGGATCCGCCGCGGCCCGAACGCGCTCACGTCGACCCCCGCGGCCTGGAGCTCCGCGGCTCGCGCCGGCGCGTCTCCGACCTCGAAGAAGACGATGTTCGACTCGACCTTGCCGGCGTCGATCGTCACCGCCGGCAGCTCGGCCAGTCCCTCGGCGAGCAGGCGCGCGTTGGCGTGGTCCTCGGCGAGCCGCTCGACGTTGTGGTCGAGCGCGTAGAGCGCGGCGGCGGCGACGATGCCGGCCTGCCGCAGTGCGCCGCCCATCATCTGCTTGAGTCGCCAGGCCTCGCCGATCAGCTCCGACGAGCCGGCCAGGCAGGCGCCGACCGGCGCGCCGAGTCCCTTCGAGAAGTCGATCCAGGCGGTGTCGAACCGGGCGGCGTACTCGCGCGGCTCGACACCCGCGGCGACGCTCGCGTTCATCAGCCGCGCCCCGTCGAGGTGCGCGCGCAGGCCCGCCGCTCGCGCCGCCGCGACCACGGCCTCGATCCGCCCGAGCGGCCAGACCCGGCCGCCGCCCATGTTTGTCGTCTGCTCGACGCACACCAGCGCGGAGCGGGCTGAGTAGCGGTCGCCGGGGCGGCTCAGGGCGGCCTCGACGTCACCAGCCTCGAACATGCCGCCGTCACCGTCGAGCGCGACGATCATCGCGCCCGCGTGGGCCGCGGGACCACCGGCCTCCGCGACGATCGGGTGTGCTGTGCGGTGCAGGACGACGGCCTCGCCCGGGCGCACGTGGAGCCGAAGGCCGATCTGGTTGCACATCGTCCCGGACGGCAGGAACAGCGCCGCCTCGTGTCCCAGGAGGTCGGCCACGCGCTCCTCGAGCAGCTTCACCGTCGGGTCGAGCCCGCGCTGCTCGTCGCCCACCTCCGCGGCCGCGATCGCGCGCCGCATCGCGTCGCTCGGGCGCGTCTGGGTATCGCTCCAGAGGTTGACCGGCTCGGCGCTCAGGAGAGCTCCCGGCGGAGCTCGGCCATCCGCAGGACCGCGCGCGCGGCGTCCTCGCCCGTGTGGCGCTTGCCGCCGCCGGCGCGCGCCAGCGCCTGTTCCATGTCGTCGACGGTGAGCACGCCGAACGCGCACGGCACGCCCGTGTCGAGACCGACGCGGGCGATCCCGCTCGCCGCCTCCGAGCAGACGTAGTCGTAGTGGTCGGTCTCGCCGCGGATGACCGCGCCCAGGCAGGCGACCCCGGCGTAGCGGCCGGACTCGGCGCAGTAGCGGGCCGCCAGCGGCAGCTCGAACGCCCCGGGCACCGGGTGCACGTCCGCGGGGCCCGCGCCCGCCTGCGCGAACACTCGCTGGGCGCCGTCGATCAGGCGGTCGGCGAGGTCGTCGTAGAAGCGCGCGACGACGATCGCGAAGACCGGATCAGCCACGCGGCTCCCGCGTGCGATCGGGGTCCGTGCCGCCAGAGCCCGGCCGCTGACCCGGGCCGCCGCGCCCGGCGCCCGTCCGGCCGCGGGCCCGATCCTGCACGCGCTCCTCGTGGATCATCTCCTCGTCGAGCGCGAGCCCCTGGTGGTGGAGCAGGTGACCGAGCCGGTCGCGCTTCGCCCGCAGGTAGGCGCGGTTGTGCTCGCCGGCCGCGTGCGCGATCGGCAGCTGGTCGGTCACGCGCAGGCCGTAGCCCTCGAGCCCGACGATCTTCTTCGGGTTGTTCGTCAACAGCCGGATCGACGACAGCCCGAGGTCCACGAGGATCTGGGCGCCGATCCCGTAGTCGCGCAGGTCCGCGGGCAGGCCGAGCTCGAGGTTGGCGTCGACCGTGTCGAGGCCCTCCTCCTGGAGCTTGTAGGCGCGCAGCTTGTTGAGCAGCCCGATCCCGCGGCCCTCCTGCGCGAGGTAGAGGAGCACGCCGCGGCCCTCCTCCTCGATCAGCTCCAGCGCGCTCTCGAGCTGCTGGCCGCAGTCGCAGCGAAGCGAGTGGAACACGTCCCCGGTGAGGCACTCCGAGTGGACCCGGACGAGGACGTCGTCCGCGCCGGACACGTCGCCCTTGACCATCGCCACGTGGTGCTTGTCGTCCACCAGCGAGCGGAAGCCGACGACGTTGAACTCGCCGAACTCGGTCGGCAGCCGCGCCTCGACCACGCGCTCGACGAGCTTGTCGTGTCGGCGCCGGTACGCGATCAGGTCGGCGACCGTGATCATCCGCAGGCCGTGGCGCTGGCAGAAGCCGACGAGGTCGGGGACGCGCGCCATCGTCCCGTCGTCGTTCATCACCTCGCAGAGGACCCCGGACGGGTTGAGTCCGGCGAGCCGGGCGAGGTCGACGGCGGCCTCGGTCTGGCCGGTGCGCTCGAGCACGCCGCCCGGCTTTGCCTTGAGCGGGACCAGGTGGCCCGGCTGCACGAGGTCGCCCGGCTTGGTGGCGGGGTCGAGCGCGACCTGGACGGTGTGGGCGCGGTCGGCCTCTCCGCGGGCCCCGATCGTCACGTCGAACGCCCCCTGGAACGGCGACTCGTTCTTGGCCGCCATCACCTCGAGGCCGAGCTCGTCGCAGCGTTCGGGGGTCAGCGCGAGGCAGACGAGGCCGCGCGCCTCGCGGGCCATGAAGTCGATCGCCTCGGGGGTGGCGAACTGGGCCGCCATCACGAGGTCGCCCTCGTTCTCGCGGTCCTCGGCGTCGCAGACCACGACCATCCGCCCGGCGCGGACGTCCTCGAGCGCCTGCTCGACGGTGCTGAACGGCGCGTTCACGCGCGCGTCACCAGCTTCTCGACGTACTTGGCGAGCACGTCCACCTCGAGGTTCACGATCCGGCCCGGCGCGGTCATGCCGAGCGTCGTGCGCTCGAGCGTCTCGGGGATCAGCGAGACGTCGAAGCCGTCGCCGTCCACGGCCGCGACCGTCAGCGACACGCCGTCGACGGCGATCGACCCCTTCTCGACCACGTACCGCAGCAGCTCGGGTGCGCACTCGATCCGCACGACGCGCGCGAGGCCCTCCTCGCGGACGCCTCCGACGGTGCCGGTGCCGTCCACGTGTCCCTGCACGATGTGGCCGCCGAGCGGCGCGCCGGCGCGCACCGGCAGCTCGACGTTCACCAGGTCGCCCGCCTCGAGCGGGCCGAGCGAGGAGCGGCGGAGGGTCTCGGCCATCACGTCGGCGCTGAAGCCCTCGCCGTCGACGCCGACCGCCGTGAGGCAGACGCCGTTGACGGCCACGGAGTCCCCGGCGCCGAGCTGGCCGGCCAGCGCGGTCGCCACCGCGATGCGCGCGCCGTCGCCGTCGGGCTCGACGGCGCTCACCTTGCCGGTCGCCTCAACGAGACCAGTGAACAAGTCACCACTCCGTCAGACGCGCACTGATCAGCACGTCGTCGCCGATCTCCTCGACCTCGTGGGAGAGCGCGCGCCGGGCGGCGCCGATGAGCTGGAAGCCGGCGCCCTCGACCGGGCTGCGGGCCTGCCGCCCGCCGGCGACGATCGGCGCGACGAACACGCGCATCTCGTCGACCTCGCCGGCGTCGAGGAACGCGCCGGCCAGGTGCGGGCCGCCCTCGAGCAGCAGGGACTGCACGTCGCGGGTGCCGAGCTCGTCGAGCGCGGCACGGACGCGCGCCGCCTCGTTCTCGCCGGCGACGGTGATCACCTCGGCGCCCGCGGACGTGAGCGCCTGGGTTCGCGTGCGCGCCGCGGCGCGCGAGCAGATGACGATCAGCGGGGCCTCGTCGATGCTGCGGACGAGGCTGCTCTCGACCGGCAGCTTGGCCTCGGAGTCGAAGACGATTCGCCGCGGCTGCTGGGGGACGGCCTCGACGCGGGAGGTCAGGAGGGGGTCGTCGGTGGCGACGGTGCCGATGCCCACCGCCACGGCGTCGAGCTCCGCGCGCCAGCGGTGGGCGCGGGCGCGGCTGGCCTCGCCGGAGATCCAGCGCGAGTCCCCGGTGCTCGTGGCGACCTTGCCGTCGAGCGTCATCGCGGCCTTGAGGATCACGAGCGGGCGGCCGGTGCGGGCGTGCTTGCGGAACGGCTGGTTGAGCAGCCGCGCGGCCGCCTCCACGTCGCCGTCGACCATGTCGACCGTGACGCCCTCGTCGCGGAGGATGCCGAGACCGCGGCCGTTGGCCTTGTCGCTCGGGTCGTCGGAGGCGACCACGACGCGCGCGATGCCGGCGGTCACGATCGCGTCGGTGCAGGGCGGCGTGCGGCCCTGGTGGCAGCACGGCTCGAGCGAGACGTAGAGGGTCGCGCCGGCGGGGTCCTCGGAGCACGCCTCGAGGGCGGCGCGCTCGGCGTGGGGGAGGCCGGCGGCGGCGTGGAAGCCCTCGCCGATGACCCTGTCGCCCTTCGCCACGACGGCGCCCACGAGCGGGTTCGGGCTGGTCATCCCGCGGGCCTCGCCGGCAAGCTCGATGGCCCTCCTCAGGTGGCGCTCATCGCGCTCCGTACCCAGCGTTTGAGCCATTCTGGCCGGTCCTCGATCGAAAGTTGACTCGTGAGTCAACTCTACCAGTGGGGGTCGCGGCCGACGCTAACCTCCCGCGCCATGCGAGCCCCCCGCGGCGCGCTTTCGCGTGCCGGAATAGCGGCTGCCGTCGTGCTGCTCCTGATCGGCGTTTTCGGCTTCTGGCTGCGCCTGCGGAACAACGGGTACGGGCTGCCGTTCGTCTACAACTACGACGAGGCGACGCACTTCACCAACCGGGCCGTGACGATGTTCGGGGAGGACTTCGACCCGGGCTACTACCAGAACCCGTCGGGGTTCACGTACCTCTGCTACCTGGCCCTGCGCGGCGTTTACGGGATCCTCGGCGTGGACCTCGACCGCGGCACGGTGATCCGCCAGTTCGCGGCCGACGACACGCCGATCTTCGAGCTCACGCGCGGGCTCGCGGCCGTGCTGGCGATGGCCGGCGCGGGCGTCGTGTTCTGGGTCGGCCGGAAGGTGTGGGGCACGGCGGTGGGGCTGGTGGCGGCGACGCTCCTGACGTTCGCGTTCCTGCCCGTCACGTACTCGCGGATCGCGGTGACGGACGTCGGGACGTTCGTGCCCGTCGCGCTGTCGCTCTGGGGGGCCCTGCGGATCCACGAGCGCGGGCTGCGGCGCGACTACGTGCTCGCGGGAGCGGCGGCCGGGCTCGCCGTGGGGTTCAAGTACACGGCCGGGCTGGTGATCGTGCCGGCGATCGTGGCCGGCGGGCTGCGGCTGTGGCGGGAGCAGGGCGCGCTCCTGCGGCGCGAGGCGCTGAGGGGGCTCGTCTTCCTGGGCGTCGCGCTCGTGGCGGTGTTCGCGATCACGACGCCCTACTTCTTCGTGCACCCGGTCGGCGCGCTCTACCAGATCAAGAACCAGGCGAACGCCGCGGGCGGGACGGCGAAGCTCGGGCAGTCGCAGGAGGGCGGGTTCGTCTACTACCTGAAGAGCTTCACGTGGGGGTTCGGCTGGGCGGCGATCGCCGCGGCCGTGGCGGGCGCGGTGCTCGAGCTGAGGCGCGACCGGCTGCGCGGGCTGCTCCTGGTGCTGTTCCCGATCGCGCTCTTCCTGTACATGGGGATGCAGTCGCGCTACTTCGGGCGCTGGATGCTGCCGATGTACCCCGTGCTCGCGCTGCTCGCCGGCGTGGCGATCGTGTGGCTGGCGCAGCGGGTGCGTGCGGCGGTGGTGGTGCAGGCGCTGGTGGGCGCGGCCGTCGTCACCGCCGTGCTCGTGCAGCCGCTTGCCGCCGATCTGCGGACGTCAGAGGTAATCGGCCGGGAGGACACGCGGCAGGTGCTGCGCGACTACCTGGTCGGCCGCTACCCGCAGGGGCTGCGGGTCGTGATCGAGCCGGCGGTGCCCGACACCTACTACGACATCCCCGGCGATGCGACCCGGCGCAAGCAGTTCATCCGCGGCTTCATCCGGGACATCCGGCGGCAGGCCGGAGCGGACGCGCCCGAGGGGACGAACTCGACGTACGCGAACACGCTGCGGCCGGGGTTGATCGACGACTACCGGCGAACCGGGTTCTGCCTGGTCGCGACGATGAGCGTGATCCGCGGGCGGGCCGAGAACGCCGCGCTGCCGGAGGCGCTGGCGTACTACAGGAGGCTGGAGGCGGAGTCGACGCCGGTGCTGCGCGTGCGGCCGTACGACCGCGGGCGCGGGCCGGTGCCGCTGCACTACGACTTCTCGTACAACTACTACCCGACCGCATTTCATAGGCCCGGTCCGGAGGTGCGGCTGTACCGGCTGCGCGACTGCGTGCAGAGGACCGGCCGGGTGCCGGTGTTCCCGCTGGGCACGCGCGGGTTGGAGAAGGGCGCGGGGACCAGCTACCTGAGGCCGCGGGGGGAGTAGGGGGTGCGGGCGGTCGTGGGCGCCGCGGCCCGCGGCCCGAGTCGAACGTCCATTTTGGATGCCTGTCGCCATGCGTTTTGGACGTTCGCCGTTTCCGTCCCGCCAGCGAACTGAGCCGAGGCGGCTCGCCGCACCCGCGGATCGTCAGCCCCAACTCCAACGTCCATTTCCCGACCCCATAGCGTCGGTTTTTGGACGTTCACCTCCGTCGCCGCCCGCCGGGATCTCAGCCCCCCACCATCCGGCCGAGATCGACCCCACCCGCGACGGCCCCACTTCCCCCATTCCGCGGGCTTGCAACAGCGCCCTGCACCACCCAGCCGCCGCAGATCAATAAAAACGGATGTGCGGGGAATGACGCTCTGCAATGAGCGAGGAGAGACAGAGGGCGAGCGCGGTCCGGCCCGGCTGGGACGTGGTCATCGACCCCGACGACGAGTTCCGCCACCGGGTCTTCAACGTCAACGACGACGAGCTCTACGCCTTCGTGCGAGCGCTCACTACGAACGGCGTCGAGGACTTTCGCGTGGTGCGAAAGGAGACCCTGAGCCGGGACCCCTTCGAGGAGGAACCCGCGGGAGAGCCCTGGCCGGACATTGGGGACGGCTACATAGCGGTGTAGGGGGCCGGGCGCGTACCACAACGCACCCGGCCTGCCCGGGTCTTCCGCGGGTCCCGTGCCCCTACGGCGTCACGATCTTGCCGGCGTCCGGCTGTGGAGACGCACCTAACCCTTGACGATCAAGGTGCACCTCCTCTAATCGGTCTCGCCGCGAGACAGAGAATCTTCGTGTGAGAGTCCTCATCAGGGTCGCCCATGAGCCGGCACCCCGGCATCTGGCCGCGGAAGGTGATTCGCGTGAGCCCCGCCATCCGGCAGGTTTCACGGAGCTTGGCGACCGTCCAGTGCCGCTGAAGGTGCCAGCTAGACGTCTGGTGCGTCCCGGCGGTGATCTCGATGGTGGCCGCTGCCGTCGATCCTGCGGGGAAGTCAGCGTGTGCCTCGCCGCGCCATCTGAAGTGCGTGTCGCCGCACCGAGTTTCGAACTCCTCGGCGAACGTCGTGCGGAACGTGTTGAGGGAGTTGGTGTCGAAAACCAGAATGCCGCCCGGCCGCAGAGATCTGCGCATGCTCCGGAGTGCCGCGAGCAGGTCATCCTCGGTCAGCAAGTAATTGATCGCGTCGTCGATGCAGGTGACGAGGTCGAATCGCGAGTCCCATGGCAGGTCGCGCATGTCCCCCACGATGACCGTCGCGCGCTTAGCTGCCCGGCGCCTGGCCTCCTCGACCATCGCGGGCGAAATGTCGAACGCCGTGACGCGGTAGCCCTTCCCGAGCATCGGCTCGAAGCTCTTTCCGGTTCCGCATGCGGCATCGAGTAGGCGGTTCCCGCGCAATCCGGCAGCCAGCGCCCATTCTTCGATTCCGTCCAGCCAGGGGCCGTACCGGCAGCCGGCCATGAAGCGGTCGTAGAAGGGGGCCAGCGTCTCGTAGGCCCTCGTGGCAGCGCGCGCAGACCCATGATCCGCGGGCGTGAAGATGGTCACACCCGATACAGACCCCTATAACGCTAAAGATCGTTACATCAATACGCTCCGGCCTTTTGCTAAGGACTTCTATATCGGGCACACTTCCGCAAGTGTTCCGATCAACCCGACTGGCACTGGAGACGAGTCTGTGTTGCTAGCGGTTGCCTGGGGCAGGGTGGGCGCGCGGCCGGTGCTTGGACTGCGGCGGAAATCGCGGGCCCGTTTGTAGTGCAGGGAGGCGCAGCTTCCCAAGGCTGTGCCTGGATTCCGACGCAAGGAGACCATTGACGGTTCCCATCGATATCACTGATCCGAAGCTCGTCAAGGCTTATGCGCACCCTCTGCGAATTCGAATTCTCAGCGTGCTCGACAACCGAGTCGCAAGCCCAAGCGAGATCGCCGAGGAGCTAGGGACGCCTCTCTCAAATACGAGCTACCACGTGCGACAGCTCGCTTCGCTGGGTCTTGTCGAGCTCGTCAACCGGACAGCTCGTCGCGGCGCGATCGAGCACTACTACACAGCTAGCGTCCGACCGACGATCACTGATGAGGGGTGGGCGAAACTGCCACAGATCGTCAAGCGTGCGCACTTTGGGGGAATCTTGCAGACGGCAATCGCGCACATCGTGAGTGCCGCTGAGGTCGGCGGGTTCGATCGGGACGACATTCACTACAGCCGAACCACCGGGCGCCTCGACAAGGACGCTTGGGCTGAGGTCGCGGATGCCTTGGCTCGTGTCCTTGGCCATATTGAGCGGATCCTGGAAGAGAGCGAGGCGCGAATTTCAGGCGACTCGTCCCTGCCCTGGCAGGAAGCAACTGTCCTGATGACCCTCTTCGCAGGACCATCCACGAAGACCCTCCAGCCACCAGGATCAGCGACTGAGCCGGTGCCGGAATCGGCGGACACCCTCGACGGCGTCCCTGACTTCTAGGGCCGCGGCCGCGGCGCCACCGTATTGATCAGCCAGCGCCCGCCGTGCTTCTCCAGCCCCACCGAGAAGTAGCGGCGACCTCCGGGCGTCCTCGCCGTCGCGTGCGCCGTGTCCGAGTCGTTGATCTTCACGAACGTGATCGTGACCGGCTGACCGGAGAATCGCTTCGACTCCTTCACGCAGCGCGCCTTGGCCACCGCGGGGTCCAGCGAGCCGCGCCCGTACACCGTGGTCAGCGCCTTCGGCGTCATCAGCGAGCACGCGTCGGGCCCGCTCGCGAGCGAGAACCGCTTCACGACCGCCTCGACCTTGCGCCCCTCGTCGCTGTCGCGGTCACCGCTGCAGCCGGCCAGCGCGACCGCCGCGCACGCGACACCGACGGCGGCGCGTCTTCCCATTCCGCGGCCCATCGGCCGGCAACCCTAGATCACGCTCTCAAAGCGGCGAACGGGAGCCGACCGACGACCTGACCGGCGCCGCCCAGGCCGCACCGGGCAGCCACCCCCTCGGCTAGCCTCTAGCCGCGGCATGAAGCTGATCATCCAGATCCCCTGCTTGAACGAGCAGGACACGCTGCCCGCGACCCTCGCCGACCTTCCACGCGAGGTCGACGGCTTCGACGAGGTCGAGTGGCTCGTGATCGACGACGGGTCGACCGATCGCACCGTCGAGGTCGCTCGCGCGCACGGCGTGAACCACATCGTCAGGCTCACCAACAACAAGGGCCTCGCCACCGCGTTCCAGGCCGGCCTCGACGCCTCCCTGAAGCTCGGCGCCGACGTCGTCGTCAACACCGACGCCGACAACCAGTACTACGGGAGCGACATCCCGAAGCTCGTCGGGCCGATCGTGAAGGGCGACGCCGACATGGTCGTGGGCAACCGCGTCGTCGACCAGGTCGAGCACTTCTCGCCGTTGAAGAAGCGGCTCCAGCGCCTCGGCAGCTGGGTCGTCCGCGGCGCCTCGGGCACCGACGTCCCAGACACCACCTCCGGCTTCCGCGCCTACAACCGCGAGGCCGCGATCCAGGTCCAGGTCGTCTCCAAGTACACCTACACCCTCGAGACGATCATCCAGGCCGGCAAGATGCTCGTCGCCGTCGAGCACACGCCGATCCGCACGAACCCGAAGACGCGCGAGTCGCGGCTCTTCCCCTCGATGTGGTCGTACGTGCGGCGCAACACCATCTCGATCTTCCGCATCTACGCCCTCTACGAGCCGCTCAAGGTCTTCATGACCGCCGCGGCCGTCGTCGGCCTCGCGTCGTTCGTCATCTGGGGCCGCTTCCTCTACTTCTACATCGAGGGCTCGGGCAGCGGCCACGTGCAGTCCCTGATCCTCGGCGCCGTGCTGTTCATCGCCGCCGTGCAGCTCGCGGCGCTCGGCGTCGTCGGCGACATCCTCGCCGGCTCGCGCGTCCTCCAGCAGCGGATCCTCGAGCGCGTCCGCCGCGTCGAGCTACAGCTCGGCGTCGAGCCCTCGCACTACGAGCCGGGCGCCGACCCGGCTACCGCCGACCAGCCCGCCACCACCGGCGCCGACGCCGCCCGCGCCACCGGCGGCACCGAGGAGCGGGAGGCGCTCAAGCTGTGAGCGACGCGCCCACGGCGACCGCCGTCCCAACCGGCAACACCTACGACAAGTACGGCTCGACGAACCCGGTCGTCAAGCGCCTCATGCACGGCTTCCACGTGTCGCTCGACGAGCTCTGGGAGCTCGCCGCCCCCGAGTCGGTCCTCGACGTCGGCTGCGGCGAGGGCGTGCTCACCAGCGAGTGGGCCGAGCGCCTCGGCGACGGGCGGATCGTCGGGATCGACCTCGACGACCCGAAGCTCCAGACCGAGTGGCAGGGCCGCAGCCGGCCGAACCTCGAGTTCCGCGCGGAGGAGGCGACGTCCCTCTCGTTCGACGACGACGAGTTCGACATGGCCACCGCGATCGAGGTGCTCGAGCACGTGCCGGAGCCCGAGGCGACGCTGTCGGAGATGGCGCGCGTGGCCCGCCGCCACCTGCTCGTCTCGGTCCCGCGCGAGCCGCTCTGGCGGATGCTCAACATGGCCCGCGGCGCGTACCTGCGCGACCTCGGCAACACCCCCGGCCACCTGAACCACTGGTCGAAGGTCGGCTTCCACTCGCTGCTCACCAGGTACGGCACGGTCCAGGAGGTCCGCACCCCGTTCCCCTGGACGATGCTGCTTGTCCGCCTCGGTTGAGGGCGGCGACCAGCCGCGCACGGGCTTCGGCCGCGGCGCCGCCGTCCTCTCGGTCGGGATCGGCGTCACGGGCCTCGTCACCTACGCGTACTTCTCGCTCGCCAGCCACTCGCTGAGCGACGACGACTACGGCGGCATCACGCTGCTTTGGTCCGCGGTATTCATCGTCGTGTCGGTCCTGTACCGGCCGGTCGAGCAGCTCCTCTCGCGCACGATCGCCGACCGCGACGCCCGCGGCCAGACCGGCTCCGAGCACCTGCGGGTCGCCGCCACGATCCAGCTCGCGCTCGGCGCGCTCTTCGCTGTCGTCGCGCTCGCCCTCCGCGGCCCGCTCGAGGACGGTCTGTTCGAGGGGTCGTCGACGCTCTACTGGGTGATGATCGCGGCCGTCCTGATGTACGCCGCGAGCTACTTCGCGCGCGGCTACCTCGCCGGCCACCACCGCTTCGGCCTCTATGGCCTGCTCGTCCTGCTCGAGGCGACCTCGCGCGTCGTCTTCGCGCTCGTGGTGGCGCTGGGGATCGCCGAGGGCCAGGACGTGGTCGCCCTCGGCATCGCCGCCGCACCGCTCTTCTCGCTCGCGGTCGTCCCGTGGGCGCTCACCCGCCGCCTGCGCGCGACCGCCGCCGCGGACGAGCCCGAGCCCACCGACGCCACCCCCGAGCAGGCCGAGTTCACGCTCGCCCACGGCGCGGGGTTCGCCGGCGCGGTCCTGCTGATCATGATCGCGGAGCAGACCTTCCTGAACGCCGGGCCCCTGGTGGTCAAGGCGACCGAGGGCGACAACGGCGCCGCCCTCGCCGGCTTCGCCTTCAACGTCCTCCTGATCGCCCGCGCGCCGCTCCAGCTCTTCCAGGCGGTACAGACCTCGATCCTGCCGCACCTCACGAAGCTGAGCGCAACCGGCGAGGCCGACCCGTTCCGCCGCAGCGTCAACGTCACCCTCCGTGCGATCGCCGGGTTCGCGGCGGTCGTCGCCCTGGCGATGCTCGCCCTGGGCCCGCAGATCATGGACGTCGCGTTCGGCTCGGACACCGACTACGACCGTCTCGGCCTGGTCCTCGTGTCGATCGGGATGGGGCTCTACCTGAGCGCGGCCACCCTCAACCAGGCCGCCCTCGCACACGGCCGCACCCGCCAGGCGGCGCTCTGCTGGGTCGGGTCGGCAATCGCCTTCGTCGTCGTCCTGCTCGTCCCCGGCTTCGACGACCCCGTGCTGCAGGTCGAGGTGGCGTACCTCGGCGGCGCGCTGCTGCTGTCCGGGTTGCTCTACAGGCTCTACCGCTCCTCGAGCCACGCGGCCGGGTTACCACGCACATGAGACGCACGTACGCAGTGGCGCTGGCGCTCGTCGCGCTCGCCGCCGTAGCGCCGGCCCACGCGGCGAAGCACGGCAAGCGGTGCGCCGTGGCTGGCTCCAAGACGCTCTTCGCGAACCAGAAGGTGCGCGTGTTCACCCGCACGTACGGCCCCGACCGGCTGCAGCGCACCCAGGTCTGCCGCATGTCCGACGGCCGGCACTTCGGCCTCGCCCAGGACGTCTCCGACTCGAGCCGGTCGGGCGTGGGCCTGATCGGGATAGCGGGCGACTGGATGAGCTACGCCGTGGGGCAGTCCACCAAGGAGACCACCACGGGCAGCGCCTGCAGGTTCAGGGTCAGCGCCGGTAGCCGCCACTGCGCCGGGGGCCTCGACGTGCACGGCGTCGGGGTGACCGGGGCGGGGACGCTCGCGTGGCTCGCCGACTCCGGGGTCGACTCCTCCGGGACGCATAGCTGCTGCACCGTCTTCCGGCTCGACCGCGGCAAGAGGCAGCCGGTCGAGCTCGACCACGGGCTCGACATCGACAGGACCTCGTTCGCCATCGGCGGGCACTGGGCCTACTGGACGAAGGCCGGCGAGCCGAGGTCGGCCCCGCTGCCCTAGATCGGGCGCAGCATGCTGCCGCCGCAGTTGCGGCACTCGACGTTCGCGGTGTCGGACATGCGCGCGATCGTGGAGTGGGCGCCGCAGTCAGGGCAGTCGGAGCGCAGCTCGAAGCGCTTCAGGCAGTACACGCAGCGGTAGCGGCCGGGGAGGTTCGTCGGCGACAGCCACGGCTCGCCGCACCCCGGGCACTCCGGGCGGTTGATGACCGACGGCGAGCCTTCCATGCGCCGAAGTCTGACCCACGCTGTCAAGCGCGTCGACCAATTCGCGCGATGAAGAACCCATCCGTGCCGTGGCGGTGGGGGAGTAGCTGGACCGGCTCGCCTTCCATCGCCAGGTCCTGGCGCGCGGCGAGCACCCGCGCGACCTGCTCCTCGCCCTCGCGCGGCGAGATCGTGCAGACCGAGTAGACGAGCGTTCCGCCGGGCCGCACCCGCGCGATCGCGGCCTCGAGCAGCTCGCTCTGGAGCTGGGCGAGCCCGGCGATCGCGTCGGGCGACTTGCGCCAGCGCGCGTCCGGCCGCGTCCGCAGCGTGCCGAGGTCCGAGCACGGCGCGTCGAGCAGCACGCGGTCGAACTCACCGCCCACCGGCTCGCGCGCGTCGCCGGTCCGCACGGCGACCGTCGCGGCCCCGAGCCGGCGCACGTTCTCCTCGAGCTCGCGCGCACGAGCCGCGTTGTGCTCCACGGCCACCACCTCGCCGTCGCCGCCCATCAGCGCGGCGATGTGCGTGGACTTGGCCCCCGGCGCTGCGCACAGGTCGAGGACGCGCTCGCCCGGCCGCGGGTCGAGCGTCCGCGCGACGAGCATCGAGCCGCGCGACTGGGGCATGAGGAGCCCGTCGGCGAACAGGTCGGAGCCGTGGGCGTCGAAGGGGCCGTCGACGACGACGGCCTCGGCGAGGTCGGACCCGGGGAGCGCGCCGGCCGCACGCGCGTCCGCGCCGCGCTCGCGCAGCGCCGCGAGCAGCT
>DATENL010000137.1:0-2917 GCA_035275105.1 Thermoleophilaceae bacterium | reverse complement strand
CCGGGCGGTTCGCGGCCGGCGAGGGGCGCGGCGGCGAGGGCGCGGGCGTGTAGCGACCGCGAGCGCCGCGCGGCCGTCCGGGACCGGCCGAGCGGGAGACCCTGCGCCATAGTGGGGGCGTGCCGGACCCTGCGATCAGCGTGCGCGACCTGCGCAAGTCATACGGCGAGACGGAGGCCGTGCGCGGCATCTCGTTCGAGGTCGAGCGCGGCGAGGTCTTCGGGCTCCTGGGCCCCAACGGCGCCGGCAAGACCACCACGGTCGAGATCCTGGAGGGCTACCGGAAGCGCACGGGCGGCGACATCGCCGTGCTCGGGCGCGACCCGGCCACGCGCGACCTCGAGCTGCGAAAGCGCGTCGGCATCGTGCTCCAGAGCACCGGCTTCTACACGCGGGCGACGGTTCGCGAGTCCGTCGAGCACATGGCCGCCGTCTATCCCGAGCCGCGCGACCCCGCCGAGACGATCGGCCTGGTGGGGCTCGACGGCAAGGAGGACGAGCGGGTGGCCCGCCTCTCGGGCGGCCAGCAGCGCCGGCTCGACCTCGCGCTGGCGCTGGTCGGCGACCCGGAGCTGATCTTCCTCGACGAGCCGACGACCGGCTTCGACCCCGCCGCCCGGCGCGCGGCCTGGAAGGTCATCCGGGCACTGAAGGAGCTCGGCAAGACCCTCCTCCTCACGACCCACTACCTCGACGAGGCCCAGTCGCTGGCCGACCGCGTGGCGATCGTGAAGGACGGCCTGATCGTGGCGGCCGGCCCGCCGAGCCAGCTCTCCGCCAGCCGCTCGCGCTATCTCGTCGCCTACGACCGCGACGGCCGCCGCGAGCAGGTCGAGACCGACGACCCGACCGAGCTGCTCCACCGCCTCACCGGCGAGGCTCTCGCCCGCGGCGAGCGGCTCGAGAACCTCTCGGTGTCGCGGCCGACCCTGGAGGACGTCTACCTCGAGCTGACCTCCGAGGCGACCTGAGGTGAGCGTCCCGGCCCTCCTCTGGCGGCAGTTCCGGTTCGAGCGGCGGATGTTCTGGCGCAACCCGAGCGCGGCGTTCTTCAACTTCATGCTGCCGCTCATCTTCCTGTTCCTGATCGCCGAGGCGTTCGGGCACGACACGAAGGACCTGAACACGCTCGTCCCGGGGATCGCCGGGATGGCGATCATGACCACGACGTTCACCGCGCTCGCGTTCAACCTCGTCTTCCTGCGCGAGCAGGGGATCCTCAAGCGGATCCGGGGGACGCCGATGCCGCCCGCGGCCTACTTCGGCGGCCTGCTCGCCAACGCCGTGACCAACGCGTTCGTGCAGGTCGGGCTGGTGGTGGCGGTCGGGCACGTCGTGTACGGGCTCGCCTGGCCGCGCGACTGGCTCGAGCTCGTGGTGTTCACGCTCGTCGGCGTCGTCGCGTTCGGCTCGCTCGGCATCGCGATGGCGCATGCGATCCCGAACTTCGACGCCGCGCCCGCCTACGTCAACGCGGTCTTCCTGCCGCTGATCTTCATCTCGGGGACCTTCTACTCCACGTCGTCTCTCCCCGGCGTGCTCGACGGGCTCGCGCGCGCGCTCCCGCTCAAGCACGTCATCGACGGCCTGCGGGCGGCGATCGTCACCGGCAGCGGGTTGGCGCACCACCTCGGCGCGCTGGCCGTGCTGGCCGGCTGGGCCGTCGTGGGCAGCGTGCTGGCCGTGCGCTTCTTCCGCTGGGAGTAGCCCAGATCGCTACAGCCGCAGGGTCGACCCGTAGCGGCGGAGCCAGCGCTCGTGGCGCTTGTAGTCGGGAGAGCGCCGCGCGACGAGCGCCCAGAAGCGGCGCGAGTGGCCGAGCACCTCGAGGTGCGCGACCTCGTGCTCGACCACGTAGTCGAGGATCTCCGGCGGACCGAGCAGGAGCCGCCAGTTGAAGCTCATCGCGCCGCGGCTCGAGCAGCTCGCCCAGCGGGTGCGCTGGTTGCGTATCGAGAGGCCGGTGTAGCTGGTGCCCGCGCGCGCCGCCGCCTCGTCCAGCCGCGGCGCGATCTCCGTCCTCGCCTGGCGCCGGTACCAGCGCTCGAGCGCCTCGCGCACGGCGTCCTCCCCCGGCTCCCCGACCGCCACGCGCAGCTGGTCGCCCCGCCGCGCCACGTGCGAGCGCACCCGGCCGGGCTCGACCCTCACGCGCAGCGCGAGCTCCGCGCCCAGGTAGGGCACGGCGCCCCCGTCCGTCAGCTCTACGCGCGGCGACTCCGCCTCGGCCAGGCGGTAGCGCCGCAGCGTCCGCTCGATCCAGCGCTGCTTGCGGGCCACGAACGGCGCCACCTCCCGAAGCGGCATCCGCTCGGGCACGATCACGCGCACGCCGGCGGCGTCGACCTCGATCCGCGCGTAGCGCGCCCGGCTCGAGCGCTGGATCGCGTACGGGATGGCGGCCTCGCGGTAGGGGCTGGTGGTCACGGGCGGTGAGGGTATGAGGCGCGGCGGTCGGTCTCCGCGGGACGGGCGGCACCGCCGGCGAACTGCCGCTGGTTACGGAAGCGGTGCGGACCGCGGCGACTTACTCGTCACTTATCCGTGCTATGGCACGGATAAGTGACGACTCAACGCCCGGGCCCGCCGCAATAAGCCGCTGTTTGCGGCGGCGCGACCGCGTGGGCCGCGGCAGAGCGCCTACGCCGGCACGTCCTCCGTCGCCTCCTCGGCGGCCTGCTCGGCCCGCCGGGCGGCGTCGCGCGTGCGGGAGTGGTCGGCGATGAACCGCTCCGTGTTCTCCCGCGCCACCGGATCGGGCACCTGCACCGGCGGCGACTTCATCAGGTAGGAGGACGGCTCCTCGAGCGGTCCGCCGACGCCGTGGTTGAGCGCCAGCTTGCAGCAGCGGACGGCGTCGATCACGATCCCGGCCGAGTTGGGCGAGTCCCAGACCTCGAGCTTCATCTCGACGTTG
>DATENL010000136.1:0-9080 GCA_035275105.1 Thermoleophilaceae bacterium | reverse complement strand
GTAGGGCGGCCGCCCGCGCCGGGCCCGCCTCAGCAGTCGGCCAGCGCCGCGCCGTAGAAGCGCATGTAGTCGTCGTAGTGCGAGCGCCAGTAGTCGCCCTCGTGGCCGCCGGGCCAGGTGCGCTTGCGGATCCCGAGCGCGGCGGCCAGCGCCCTGTCGCCCGGCACGAACGGGTCCGCGTCGCCGCTGTCGAGCCAGAGGTGCGGGGCCGGCCGGCGCGACCGCGCCATGGCGACGACGTCGTTGCGCGCGAAGTCGGCGGCGTCGTCGAACGCGCCGGGCGCGGTCTCGCCGGCGGTAGCCCACACCGCCGCCGAGTGGCCGCCCACCGCGCAGAAGCGGCCCGGGTTCAGGAGAGCCAGGTCGAACGCACCGAAGCCGCCCATCGAGATGCCGCCGATCGCCACGCGCCGGCGATCGGCGCGGAGCCGGCGCAGCGCTTCCGGGATCACCTCGCGCATGACGTACCGGCCGAAGCGGCCGTCGCGCCGGTCGTGCCAGTACGAGTGGTCGCCGCCGTCGGGGAAGACGACGGCCGGCGCGCGGCGGCCCAGCGCGCGGAGCGCGGACAGGAACTCGCCGTTCACGTTCGTCTCGGGGCCGCCGCCGCGCCCGTGCAGGAACACGAGCAGGGGCGGGCGCTCCGCGCCCGGCGGCCTGACCGCTATCTGCGCTCGCGAGCCGCCGGTGAAGCGGCTGTCGATCGAGTAGCGGGTGACGGTCGCGCCGTGGGCGGCGCCGTCGCCGGTGTGCACGGGCGGGTGCCCGCAGCCGGCCACCGCGGCCACGGCGGCGACGGCGACGCCGACGAGTGCCGGAGGCCTCACCGTCGCCGCGTCCAGTAGACGTCGGTGCGGTACGGGATCGCGACGTCCGCCGGCGACGGATGCTCCCGGCGCAGCAGGTCGGCGAGATCGCGCTGGAGCGCCGCCCGCGGCTCCTCGTCGAGCGCCCCGACGAAGCTCCACGTGGATATGTGGGCCACGAGCCCGTCGACGTCGGTGCGCTGCTCCTGCCGCATCCGGAAGGGCGGGGACAGGGGCTCGAACTGGGAGTCGTCGAACACCCGCTTCCAGAGGCCCGTCTGCTTGCGGTTGATCGGCGTCACGCCGGGCGCCCGCCGCGAGTCGAGCAGCTCGCCCATCGCGCGCACCCACGGCTCGGAGCCGAAGTCGTGTGCGTTCCAGAGCATCGCCAGCCCGCCCCCGGGCCGCACCACGCGCGCGATCTCGGCGACGGCCTCGGGCGTGCAGAACCAGTGGAACGCCTCGCCGACCACCACGGCGTCGACCGACTCGTCGCCCAGCGGCAGCGCGTCGGCGGTGCCCGCGGCGACCTCGGCCTCGGGCACCCGCGCCTCGAGCTGGACGCGCATGTCGGCCGACGGCTCCACGGCGATCACGCGAGCCACGCGCGGCACCAGCGCTCGCGTGAGCTTCCCGGTGCCGGCGGCGAGGTCCACGACGGTCGATTCCGGCCCCGCGCCGACTCCCGCGAGCGCTTGCTCGACGGCCTCCGCGGGCCAGCCCGGGCGATGGCGCTCGTAGTCGTCCGCGCGGGCGCCGAACGCCCGCTCCGCAAGGGGATCGATGGGCACTCCAGAACCCTATGAAAGGCCCCATGACCGCTGCTACTCTCGCCTGAATGTCGATTCTCGAGCGCGCCCTCCGCATCGGCGAGGGGAAGAAGTTCAAGGAGTTCGAGCGACGCGTCGGCCGCATCAACGACTACGAGCCCGAGCTCGAGCTGGAGAGCGATCAGGAGCTGCGCGAGCGCACCGACGCGCTGCGTGAGCGCGCCCAGAACGGCGAGTCGCTCGACGAGCTCCTGCCGGAGTCCTTCGCACTCACCCGCGAGGCCGCGCGGCGCACCCTCGGCCAGCGGCACTTCGACGTCCAGCTGATCGGCGGCATGGTGCTGCACGACGGTTCGATCGCCGAGATGAAGACCGGCGAGGGCAAGACGCTCACGGCAACGCTCCCGATCGTGCTCAACTCGCTCGCCGGCAAGGGCGTCCACCTCGTCACGGTCAACGACTACCTCGCCCGCCGCGACGCTGAGTGGATGCGGCCGATCTACGAGCTGCTCGGCGTGTCCGTCGGGATCATCCAGGCCGACGAGCGCGACGAGGAGAAGCACGCCGCGTACGCGGCCGACGTGACCTACGGCACCAACTCCGAGTTCGGCTTCGACTACCTGCGCGACAACCTCGCCACGAGCGCCGACGAGAAGTACCAGCGCGGCGGCCACCACTTCGCGATCGTCGACGAGGTCGACAACATCCTCATCGACGAGGCCCGCACGCCGCTGATCATCTCCGGCCAGCCCGAGCAGGCCGCCGACCTCTACTACAAGTTCGCCCAGCTCGCCCCGCGCATGAAGCCGGGCAAGAAGCCCGAGGGCCTCGAGGCGAAGTCGAAGGAGTGGGTCGCCGAGTTCGACTACGAGCCCGACGAGAAGCACAAGACCGTCGCCGTCACCGAGCAGGGCGTGGAGAAGGCCGAGAAGTTCCTCGGCATCGACAACATGTACCTCGCCGAGCACGGCAACCTGGTCAACCACCTGATCCAGTCGCTCAAGGCCGAGTCGCTCTACAAGCGCGACGTCGACTACGCCGTGATCGACGGCGAGGTCAAGATCATCGACGAGTTCACCGGCCGGATCCTCGAGGGCCGGCGCTGGTCCGAGGGCCTCCACCAGGCCGTCGAGGCCAAGGAGGGCGTGGCGATCCAGGAGGAGAACCAGACCGTCGCCACGATCACCTACCAGAACTACTTCCGCCGCTACGACAAGCTCGGCGGCATGACCGGCACGGCCATCACCGAGGCCACGGAGTTCATGAAGATCTACGAGCTCCAGGTGGTCGAGATCCCCACCAACCGGCCGATGGTCCGGCAGGACAAGAACGACCAGATCTACAAGACCAAGGACGGCAAGTGGAAGGCAGTCGTCCAGGAGATCCAGGACCGCCACGAGAAGAGCCAGCCGGTGCTGGTCGGCACGATCTCGGTCGAGGTCTCGGAGCTGCTGTCGGACCAGCTCACGCGCAAGGGGATCAAGCACACGGTCCTGAACGCGAAGCCCGAGCACGCCGAGCGCGAGGGCGACATCATCGCCGAGGCCGGGCGCCCGGGCGCGGTCACGATCGCCACCAACATGGCCGGCCGCGGCGTCGACATCAAGCTCGGCGGCAACGCCGAGCACCAGACCCACCAGGAGCTGGCCAAGCGCGGCCTCGAGTCGGGCACCCCCGACTACGACCAGGCGTGGGACGGGCTCTTCCGCCGGATCGAGAAGGACGTCGAGTCCGACCGCGAGCTGGTCAAGGCGGCCGGCGGCCTCTACATCCTGGGCACCGAGCGCCACGAGTCGCGCCGGATCGACAACCAGCTGCGCGGCCGCTCAGGCCGCCAGGGCGACCCCGGCGAGTCGCGCTTCTACCTGTCCGCCGAGGACGACCTGGTGCGGCTGTTCGCCGGCGAGCGGATCTACAAGATCCTCGACAAGCTCGGCCCGATCGACAAGGAGGGCAACGAGCAGCCGATCGAGGCCGGGATGCTCTCCAAGCAGATCGAGAACGCCCAGAAGAAGGTCGAGGAGCAGAACTTCCTCATCCGCAAGCGCGTCCTCGAGTACGACGACGTGATGAACCAGCAGCGCGAGATCATCTACGAGATCCGCGACCGCATCCTCGAGGGCGAGGACATGTCCGAGACCGCGCGCACCCAGATCGCGGACGCGATCGAGCGGTTGACGGACGAGTACCTCGTCGGCGACTACGTCGAGGACTGGGACGTCGACGGCCTGCTGACCCAGCTCGAGCAGATGTACCCGGTCGCCCTCGACGCGGACGAGTTCGACACGAACAAGGCCGACCGCATGAGCATCGTGGCGGAGCTGCGCGAGGACGTGGTGCACGCCTACAACGAGCGCGAGCAGGAGCTCGGCGAGGAGCTGATGCGGGCGCTCGAGCGCTACATCCTGCTCCAGATCATCGACGACCGCTGGCGCGAGCACCTCCACGACATGGACTACCTGCGCGAGGGCATCCACCTCCGCGGGTTCGCGCAGATCGACCCGCTCGTCGCCTACAAGAACGAGGGCTTCGACATGTTCACGGGGCTGATCAACTCGATCTGGGAGGAGTTCGCGCGCTACATCTTCCGCGTCGAGGTGGAGATCGAGGGCCCGAACGGCGGCGGTGGCGGCGGTGGCGCGCCCGGCCCGTGGCAGCCGGCCCCCAACTCGAGCTCGACCGGCCGGCTTCAGTACCAGGGCGGCACGGCGGAGGACCAGCCGAGCGCGCTGGCGGCAGCGGCCGCCGGAGCGGTCCCGGCGGGCGTCGCCGGGGCGGCGGAGATGGCGGCGGAGGAGTTCGCGGGGCCGGCGCAGGTGGAGACACGGCGCGTCGACGAGCGCGAGCAGATCGGCCGGAACGACCCGTGCTGGTGCGGGTCGGGCAAGAAGTTCAAGAAGTGCCACGGGGCCTAGCGCGATGAGCGCCGACGGCTCCCTCCGCGACCAGCTCAAGCTGCTCGCGGACTACCTTTGACCCAGCCGGGCTTGCCGAGCGCGTAGACGCGCTCGAGCGTCAGATGCAGGAGCCGGGCTTCTGGGACGACCAGGAGCGGGCGGC
This sequence comes from Thermoleophilaceae bacterium, assembly GCA_035275105.1. Classification (GTDB taxonomy): domain Bacteria; phylum Actinomycetota; class Thermoleophilia; order Solirubrobacterales; family Thermoleophilaceae; genus AC-37. The sequence goes on along the minus strand of DATENL010000136.1, from coordinate 4,444 downwards.
GAGCGTGTCCGCCGAGCACTCGCGCGCGCAGCGGAAGCTCGACGGCTACCGCACGCTCGAGTCCGACCTCGACGACCTCGAGGCGCTGGAGGAGCTGGCGGCCGAGGACGACTCGATCGCCGAGGAGCTCGGGGAGCAGCGCGCGGGGGTCGAGGCGCGGCTCGCGGAGCTCGAGGAGCAGCGGCTGTTCTCAGGCCGCTACGACGCGGGCGACGCGATCGTCTCGGTCCACGCCGGCACGGGCGGGACGGACTCGCAGGACTGGGCGGAGATGCTGCTGCGGATGGAGATGCGCTGGGCCGAGAAGCGCGGCTTCGCGGTCGAGCTCGCCGAGGTGAGCCCGGGTGAGGAGGCCGGCATCAAGTCGGCCACGTTCTTCGCGCGCGGCGAGAACGCGTACGGGCTGTTCTCGGCCGAGAAGGGTGTGCACCGGCTCGTCCGGATCTCCCCGTTCGACGCCGCGGCGCGGCGCCACACGAGCTTCGCGCTCGTCGAGGTCTCGCCGCTCGTCGACGACGTGAGCGACGTCGAGATCGACGAGTCGGACCTACAGATCGACACCTACCGCGCCTCCGGCGCCGGCGGCCAGCACGTGAACAAGACCGACTCCGCCGTGCGGATCACGCACCGGCCGACCGGGATCGTCGTCCAGTGCCAGAACGAGCGGTCCCAGTCGTCGAACAAGGCGACCGCGATGGCGATGCTGCGCTCGAAGCTGCTGGAGCGCGAGGAGCAGCGGCGCCGCGAGGAGCTGGCGCGCGAGAAGGGGGAGGCGCAGGACGTGGGCTGGGGGTCGCAGATCCGCTCGTACGTCCTCCACCCGTACACGATGGTCAAGGACCACCGCACGAACCACGAGATGGGCGACGCGCAGCGCGTCCTCGACGGCGACCTCGACGGCTTCGTGCGCGCCGAGCTGCTCCGCCGCGCCGCGAGCGGGAACGGCGCGGGGTAGATGCAGGAGGTCATCGACCGCGCGCTGGCCGAGGACGTCGGCGCGGGCGACGTGACGACCGAGTCGCTGGTGCCCGCCGGCGCGCGTGCGCGCGCGCGGATCGTGCAGAAGTCGCCGGGGGTCCTGGCCGGGTTGCGCGTGGCGGAGGCGGTCTTCAGGCGAGTCGACCCCGAGCTTCGCTGGCACGCGCACGCGCCCGAGGGCGAGTGGCGGGACGGCGGCCTGGTCGCCGAGGTGGCCGGCTCGGCGGGGGCGATCCTGCGCGGCGAGCGCGTCGCGCTGAACTTCCTCGGACGGCTCAGCGGGATCGCGACGCTCACGGCACGCTACGTGCGCGCGGTCGAGGGCACGGGGGCGCGGATCCTGGACACGAGGAAGACGACGCCCGGCCTGCGGGCGCTCGAGAAGCGGGCGGTCACGGTGGGGGGAGGGGCGAACCACCGCTTCGGCCTCTTCGACGCCGTGCTGATCAAGGAGAACCACGTCGCGGCGGCCGGCGGCATTCGCGCCGCGGTCGAAGGGGCGCTCGCGGGCGCGCCACCCGGGATGATGGTGGAGGTGGAGTGCAGGACGCTTGACGAGGTCGACGAGGCGGTCGCCGCCGGTGCGCCGCGCCTGCTCCTCGACAACATGGGCACGGAGGAGATGAGCGAGGCCGTCCGGCGCGTCGCGGGCCGCGCCGAGCTCGAGGCGTCGGGCGGCGTGTCGCTCGACACCGTGCGCGCGATCGCCGAGACCGGCGTGGACTACATCTCGGTCGGCGCGCTCACCCACAGCGCGCCGGCCCTCGACCTGAGCCTCCAGCTGGAGTCGCTGTGAGGAGGTGGGCTGTCTCAAGCCCCCATACGGGGCTCAAAGCAGCCCACCCCTGGCGAAAAGCGGCAATTTGCGGGAGCGCGGCCGCGATGGGGGCCGCCGTAGCAGCCGCCGTGGGGACGGTACCGGCGAGCGCCGCGAAACCGGATCCACTGCGAGCACTGAAGCAGTCGTGCACCGCGCGGAAGAGTCCGGACGGGGCGGCGTACCGCATCTGCACAGCGCCGGTGAACAGCTTCGACGGCACCCCCCTCGACGTGACGCTCACCCTCCCCGCGAAGGCCACGAGCAGGCGGCTGCCGCTGGTCGCCTTCCTCCACGGATTCCTGGCGGACAAGAGCGAGTACCTGAGCCGGACGAGGGCGGGGAGGGGCCGCTACCAGACCGTGCACTGGAACAACATCTGGTTCGCGTCGCGCGGGTACGCGGTGCTCAACTACAGCCATCGCGGCCACGGCGAGTCCGGCGGCGACATCGAGCTCGCGAGCCGCGACTACGAGGTTCGCGACGCGCAGTTCCTCACCGGCCGCCTGGCCGACGCCGGGTCGTCGCTCGCCCGGATCGATCCGAGCAAGGTCGGGGTGATCGGCAGCTCGTACGGCGGCGGCCAGGCGTGGATGCTCATGACGACCCGGCGCGACCCGTCGCTCCAGTACGGCACGTGGCGCAGCCCGCGCGGCAAGCTCGTGAAGCTGGCCGCGGTCGTGCCGACGTACACGTGGACGGACCTCCTCTACTCGCTCGTCCCGAACGGGCGCCACCGCGTGAGCGGCCACCTGCGCGAGGCCGCGCGCAATCCCACCGGGATCGCCAAGCAGACGCTGCTCGACGGCTTCCTGGCCTCGGCCGGCACGCGGCTGCCGCAGCAGGTCTATTCGTGGCTGACTCGCGTGAATGCGGGCGAGCCGTACGACGAGCCGAACGACCCGCTCGTCCAGGAGGCCAAGCGCGCGCTCACCAACGACCGGTCCGCCTACTACCAGGGCGGCTACTTCGACGCGCTGCGGGCGCACCGGGTCCGCCGCGTGCCGGTCCTGGCGGGGCAGGGCTGGACCGACCCGATCTTCCCGGCGATCGAGACGCTGCGCATGTACACGCGGCTCCGGCGGGCCAGTCCGGGCTATCCGATCCAGATCTACTTCGGCGACTTCGAGCACCTGACCGCGCTGGTGAAGATCCCCGACCTCGCAGTCCTGCACGGGCTGGGCAACCGCCTGTTCGACCACTACCTCCGCGGCCGCGGGCGGCGGCCGCGCTTCGACGTGCGCGCGGCCGTGTCCAACTGCGACCCGAAGGCGTTCGGCCCGGTGTACCGGGCCAAGCGGTTCTCCGGCCTCGCGGGCGGCATCGAGCAGTTCGCGTTCGAGGGCCTGCCGCAGCAGACGGTCTCGAAGCTGTCGCCGGACCCGTTCGTCGATCCGGTGGTGCTCTCCCAGGTGAACGGCCGCGGCTGCATCACTCGTGGTCCGGAGACCACGCCCGGCGCCGCGTACTACACGCTGCGGGTGGAGCCCGGCACGACGATCGTGGGCCTGCCGCGGCTGACGATCCGGTACCGGGCGACGGCGCCCGACTTCGAGCTCAACAGCCGGCTCTGGGACGTGGCGCCCGGCGGCGCGCGCACGCTCGTGACCCGCGGCGCCTACCGCGGCGGGCCGTCGCTGGGACCGGCGACGGTCACGTACGAGATGTTCGGCAACGCGTGGCGGGTCCGGCCCGGCCACGTGCTCCAGCTCGAGCTGCTCCAGGACGATTCGACGTTCCTGCGGACCGACAACGTGCCCTCGACGGTCACGATCGAGCGTCTTGGCGTGCGGGTGCCGGTCCACTAGACTTGTTCGTGGCCGATCGTCTGGCCTCATTTCGATCCCTCACAGGAGGCTCGAAACATGCAGTTCCCAAGCGGCCCCGCCGGGGCGACCATGGACGCACCTCTGCTCCTGGAGGACATCCCTGCGCTGAAGCGCGAGGTCCGCGCGCTGGCGGAGTCGCGGAACGCCGTGATCCTCGCGCACAACTACCAGGTGCCCGAGGTCCAGGACGTAGCCCACTTCGTCGGCGACTCGCTCGGCCTCTCCCGCAAGGCGGCCGACACCGACGCCGACGTGATCGCATTCTGCGGCGTCCACTTCATGGCGGAGACCGCGTCGATCCTGTCGCCCGGGAAGACTGTGCTGCTGCCGGACCTCGACGCCGGCTGCTCGCTCGCCGACTCGATCACGGCGGAACAGTTGCGCGCGTGGAAGGCCAAGCACCCCGGCGCGATCGTCGTGATGTACGTCAACACCACCGCCGAGGTGAAGGCCGAGACCGACTACTGCTGCACCTCCTCGAACGCGGTTCAGGTCGTCGAGCACATCCGCCGGGAGCACGGCGACGACGTCGAGATCCTGTTCGGGCCCGACATGTGGCTGGGCGCCTACGTCGAGCGCGTCACCGGCCGGCGCATGCACGTCTGGGACGGCGAGTGCCACGTGCACGCCGGCATCCGCCCGGCCGACATCACCGCCGTCCGCGACGCCCACCCGGGCGCGGAGTTCATGATCCACCCCGAGTGCGGGTGCACGACGCAGGTCATGGAGTACGTGGCCGCCGGCGACGTCGACCCGGAGCGCACCCACATGCTGTCCACGGGCGGGATGCTGGACTTCGCGCGCCGCTCGGAGGCGGACA
>DATENL010000135.1:0-2581 GCA_035275105.1 Thermoleophilaceae bacterium | reverse complement strand
TCGCCGGTGCGCGCGCCCCGCTGCTCTGCGCGATCGCGCCCCGCGGTCAGATCCTGATGTCCCGCGCGGCGCGCGACCTGGTGGGCGGCGGGCTTCCGCCCGGCGCGCGGCTCGAGGACCTCGGCGTCCACCGGCTGAGCGACCTCGGGCCGCCCGAGCACGTCTGGCGCCTGGACCACCCCGAGCTGACCGCCGACGACCGGCCGCCGCGCTCCCTGAGCACGCTGCCGAACAACCTCCCGTACGAGCCGACGAGCTTCGTGGGCCGCGAGCGCGAGCTCGCCGAGGTGCGGCGGCTGCTCGAGGGGAGGCGGCTCGTGACCCTCACGGGCGCCGGCGGGTGCGGCAAGACGCGCCTGGCGGTGCAGGCCGCCGCGAGCGCGATCGGCCGCTTCGACGAGGGCACCTGGGTCGTCGAGCTGGCTGCGGTCTCCGACCCCGAGCTGGTCGGCCAGGCGGTCGCGGACGCGCTCGGCGTCCGGCCGCTGCTCCCGTGGCAGAGCGGCCTGGACGCGGCGGTCGGCTACCTGGCCACGCGAAGGGCACTGCTGGTGCTCGACAACTGCGAGCACCTGCTGGAGGCGGCCGGCCGCGTGGCCGAGGCGGTCACGGCGAGCTGCCCGAACGTGACGCTCCTCGCCACGAGCCGCGCCCCGATGGGCCTGCCGGCGGAGACCACCTGGCGCGTGCCGTCCCTGTCGCTGCCGGACGCCGGTCGGCTCTTCGCCGCGCGCGCCGCGATGGTGCGGCCCGGCGTCGCGGTGGGGAACGCCGGGGCGGTCGCCGAGATCTGCTCGGCGCTCGACGGGATACCGCTCGCCATCGAGCTGGCGGCCGCGCGCGTGGGCGTGCTGTCGCTCGAGCAGGTCGCGGCGGGCCTCTCGGACCGCTTCCGGCTGCTGCGGGGCGGCGGCCGGCGGACGCCGCGCCACTCGACGCTGCGCGCGTCGGTCGACTGGAGCCACGACCTGCTCAGGCCCGCCGAGCGGACGCTGTTCAGACGGCTCGGCGTGTTCGCCGGACGGTTCGCGCTCGAGCGCGTCGAGGAGGTGGTGGCGGCGGACGAGCTGGAGGGCGCGGGCGTGCTGGACCTCGTGGCGTCGCTGGTCGAGAAGTCGCTCGTGGCCGTCGACGAGCACGAGCAGACGGTGCGCTACCGGCTGCCCGAGACGATGCGCGAGTACGCGCTCGAGCGGCTGGCGGAGGCGGGCGAGGTCGAGCGCTTCCGCACGCGGCACATGGAGGCGTTCCTCGGCCTGGTCGAGCGCCTGGCGCCCGACCTGCGGGGCGCGCGCGAGCGCGGCTGGCTCGACCTGATCGACCCGGACGGCCCCAACCTGACGGCGGCGCTCGGGTGGGCGACCGTCACCGACGGAGAGCGCGCGCTGCGGCTCTGCTCGGCGGCGTACCTGTGGTGGCGGATGCGCGGGCTGTTCGCGGTCGGCGAGTCGGCCTGCGCCCGCGCGCTCGAGGCGGCCGGGTCGGCGCCCTTCGCCCTTCGCGCGCGCGTGATGTGGCAGCGCGCGGACCTGCTCGCCCTCGCGGGCCGCTACCCGGACGCGACCGCGACGGCCGAGGCGGCGCTGGCGATCGCCGAGGAGGTGGCCGACGAGTCCGAGATGGCGCGCGCGCTCGCGGTCCTCGGGCGCGTGCAATTCCTGTCGGACCCGGCGGGCTGCCGGCCGGTGCTCGAACGGGCACGCGAGCTGGCGCGCAGGAGCGGCGACGACTGGTGCCTCGTGGGCACGGCGCAGCTGATGGCGTTCGGCCACAACGTCTGCGACGAGTACGACGAGGCCGAGCGCCTGCTGGAGGAGAGCTTCCCGGTCATCCAGCGGATGGGCTGCCAGGAGTTCGTCGCCTGGCACTGGCTCGGGCTGTCGTACCGGCACATGACGCGCGGCGACCGCGTGCGTTTCAACGAGCTGTCGGGGCGCGCGCTCGCGGCGGCGCGCGAGGTGGGCGACCCGGTGACTGAGGGGCTGGCCCACGCGTACATCGGGACGTTCGAGTTCGGGACCGGGATGGTCGACCGCGCACTCGAACGCATCGAGCGGAGCCGCGAGCGCGTGATCGCCAGCGGCGCGGGGATGGCGCTGCCCCACACCGAGCGGCTCCTCGCGCGCGTGCTCGCGACGAAGGGGCGGTTCGACGAGGCGCGCAACGTGCTCGAGTCGCTGATCGAGTCGGGCGTCGTGTCTGGCTGGCCGCTCGGGTCGGCGATGATGCAGCTGGCCGACGTGCTTCGGGCGGCTGGGGACGCGGACGTCGCAGAGGGGTGGGCGCAACGCGCGGCGGCGGAGAACGAGCGCGTGCGCAACCGGTTGCACGGGTCGTGGTCGAAGGCCGTGCTCGGGCTCCTGGCGATCGACCGCGGCGAGCTGGACCGCGCGGAGGCGATGCTCCAGGACGCGCTCGCGGAGCGAGCGGAGCGGGGGCTGCGGCTGTGGCTGCCGGAGACGCTCGACGGGTTGGCGCTGGTGGCGGAGCGGCAGGGCGACCACGAGCGGGCGGCGCGGCTCCTCGGCGCCGTCGAGGCGGTCCGCTCGGAGGTCGGGGCCGCGCGCTGGGCGCCGGACGA
>DATENL010000134.1:0-12028 GCA_035275105.1 Thermoleophilaceae bacterium | reverse complement strand
AACGCGCCGCCGCAGCCGTGGCTCACGCGGCGTGGCGCCACGCGCGCCGGTCGTGCGCTCGGCCGGGAGGAGGTCTCCTGGCCGCACCGCTGGGACCGCTCGGTGGCCCACTGGTACCGCAGCCGCGCCTACGTCGCGCTCGACCGCGCGCTCGCGACGACGGCGCCGCCGCGCGACGTCCTCGTCGTGAACCCGTTCCTGTCCCCGCGCATGCTGGCCGAGCTCGCGGCCGCGGGTGGCGCGACCGGGTTCGCGAGCCGCACGGAGGCGATGCGCACGCTCTTCGGCGACCTCCTCCCCGGGGAGGTGATCGCGCGACCGAACAAGGCGGCGTTCAACGACGCGGTCTGGGGCCCGGCCGTGCGGGAGTTCGCGTCGGGCTGGCGCGGGGAGGGCGTCGACGAGCGCGACGTCGACGTGGCCGCCCTGCGGCGCGAGTGGCTCTCCGACCGGCCCGACTTCGGGACCGCGCTCCTCCTCCACGCGGCCTGGCTGCGGTCCTCCGCCTAGCCGAGCGCGTCGAGCAGAGCCGCGCCGCTCTCGTCGAGCGCGCCGAGGTCGCGCGGGCGCACGAGGCGGAACGTGGGCAGGGCGGCGAGGTCCAGGAACGGCGCGGCGTCGGCCGGTCCGGGCCGGATGACGCTGCCCTGGACGAGGCCGGTGAGTCGCTCGGCGGCGTCGAGCGGCTCGACCAGCACCCGCTCACCCCACTCGAGCTGCACGACGCCGGCGAGCGGCGCGGACGGCGGCGCCTCGCCGGAGGAGAGCCGCCAGCGCACGCGGTTGCCGAGCATGCCGACGTCCTCGCCGCCCAGGATCGCCGCCGCCTCGGGGCGCAGGTCGACGCAGCGCGGACCGGCGAACAGGACGCCCTCCTCGATCACGAGGATGTCGTCGCTGAGGATCTCGAAGCCGCGCCCGGCGAGCCAGCCCAGCGTGGAGCTCTTGCCGGCCTCCTTGTCGCCCAGGAGGGCCCACGCCCGGCCGTCGCGGGCGAACCCGCCGCCGTGAAGCACCTGGCGCCCTAGCCAGTTGCTGGCGATCGACGCCGGGAGGCCGAGGTACGGGTGCACGACGAGCTTGTCCTCGAGCCGCTCCCGCGTCCGAAACGTGACGGTCATCGCGGCGCGGTCCACGTCCACGCGACCGCCGTCCCCGATCCAGATCTCCGCCCCGCCGTCGCTCACCCGGACCGTTCCGGGGTCCTCGCCGGCACCGCTCGGCTCCTCCGCGCGCTCGATCCGGAGCGCCGGCCAGCGCGGATCCGCCGGCCCGAGCAGGGGCCCCGGGTCGTCCAGCCCGGCGATCGAGAACCCGTATGCACCACATTCGGCCGACATTTGGTAGCTTTCCGCGCCAGCAGGGGAGTCCCATCCACCGACGGGGGGTCAGGGTATGACGAAGAACTACGAAGCGCCGGCCGTGAAGGACCTCGGTTCGCTCACCGAGCTGACCGCGCAGAGCTTCAACAAGGTCGGGCCGAACCCGGACGCTTTCACGCAGATCACGAACGGCGTCGTGGTCGGCAGTCTCGTCAGCTCGCCGTAGCTCGGCATAGCCTGACGCAGTACCCAGGCCGCGGCGGAGGCGCCGCGGTCTCCTGACTATCCGTAGCGCTCGCCCGCGCTCCGCAGGAGGGCGAGGAAACGCTCGACCGACGGGGCCATGTAGCGCGTGGCCAGGCGGACCGCCACGATCCGCCGGACCGGCGCGTCCACCCCCAGCGGCTTGACCATCACGCCGGGATGCGAGGGGTGGAGCATCAGACGGGGGAGGAGCGCCACGCCCTCGCCCGCCGCCACCATCGCCTGGGTCATCTGGCAGTCGTTGATCCGGAAGGCCACCCGCGGCTCGAACCCGGCGCCCGTGCAGCCGCGGTTGATCAGCCTGAAGCTTGGACTCTCGGGGCCGAAGTCCGGCAGGAGCCAGTCCTCGTCGGCGAGGTCCCGGAAACCCACGCGAGCGCGCCGCGCGAGCCGGTGCTCGGCGGGCACGACGAGATCCATCGGGTCGTCCATCAGGTGGTGCACCTCGAGCCCGTCGGCGTCGATCGCGCTGGCACCGGGGTAGTCGAACGTGACGACGAGGTCGAAGTCGCAGTCGCGCAGCGACTGCACGGCCGCGGACGGCATGCTCTTCTCGGCGATCGACACGTCGACGCCGGGGTGCTCGCGCCGGAAGTCGCGCAGCGCGTCGACGACCAGGGCCGAGCCAGCGCTCGAGAAGGTCGCGACCGCGAGCGATCCGCGCTCGAGCTGGCCGACCGCCTCGACCTCCACCTGCGCGGCGGCGAGCTCCTCGAGCGCCGCCCCCGCCCGCGACGCCAGCGCCGCGCCGGCGTCGGTCAGCCGGATTGGGCGAGTGCCGCGGTCCACGAGCGTGGCTCCGATCTCGGCCTCGAGCGCCGCGACCATCTTCGACACCGCCGGCTGGGTGTAGTCGAGGTCGTCCGCCGCCGCGGAGAACGAGCCGGCGGCGGCCACGGCTCGCAGGACGCGAAGGTGCTTGAGCTCAGGCATAACGCTACGGAATGGATTCTATATCAACTCTTACTTGCAGGAATACGGCGAGTGGGCGATGGTGACGCCGACACCGCAAACCACTCCACAAGGAGCAGCGCCATGACCGCCACGACCCCCACGAAGCAGCCCACTCTTCTCGCGAACGACGAGGGCGTCGTCGACCTCTGGTGGCCCTACGGCCCGAGCGTCGGCCGCTACACGATCAAGACGACCGGAGCGGCGAGCAGGGGCAGCCTCGTCCAGCTCGTGATCCGCGACTCGCGCGGCGCGGCGACGCCCGTGCACGTCCACCACGACACCGACGAGACGTTCTACGTCCTGAGCGGCGAGGTCACCGCGTTCGTCGGCGACGAGCGGATCGACGCCCGCGCGGGCGACTACGTGTTCGGCCCCCGGGGTGTGCCGCACGCCTGGATCGTCACCTCGGAGACCGCGGAGCTCCTGGTCACGTCGGGGCCGGCGGGGACCGAGGACGAGGCCGGCCATGGCATCGACGGCTTCTTCCGCGAGGTCGGGTTCCCGGTCGATGGTCCGAAGCCCGAGCCGCAGATGCCCGACGCCGAGCACTTCGCTCGCCGGATGATGGCCTACAACATCGAGCTCGTCGGCCCGCCGCCGGCGGTCTAGGCCCGTAGCGAGGCGAGGGTGCGACGCTGGCGTCCGGCGCCGTCGAAGTTGCCGGGCCGAAGCCACTCCTCGTGCGCCGCTCGGACCCGCGGCCAGTCGCCGTCGACGATCGCGTACCAGGCCGTGTCGCGGTTGCGGCCCTTCACGACCATGTGCTGGCGGAAGACGCCCTCGAACTCGAAGCCGAGCCGCAGGGCGGCGGCGCGCGAGCGCTCGTTGAGCGCGTTGCACTTCCACTCCACGCGCCGGTAGCCGAGCTCGTCGAACGCGTGGCGGGCGAGCAGGAAGACGGCCTCGGTCGCCCCCGGCGTGCGCTGGAGAGCGGGGCCGAACGCCAGGTGGCCGATCTCGATCGACCCGTGCTCGGGGTCGATCCGCAGGTAGCTCCCCTGGCCGACCGGGCGCTCGTCGGCACGGCCCACGACGGCGTAGAAGAGCGGGTCGGCGGACGCGGCGCTGGCCGCGAACCAGTCGCGCCACGCGCGCTCGTCGAAGGGGCCGTAGGGGAGGTAGTCCCAGAGCCCGTCGGCGCCGTCACCGTGGAGCGCCCGGTGGAGGGCGTCGCGGTGCGCGTCGGCGAACGGCTCGAGCCGCACGTGCGCGCCCGTCAGGGACTCGCGCGCGGGCGGGCGCGAGGGCGTCCAGTCGACGCGTGGCCCGAGCGCGCCGTCGCCGCTCAACGACCCGAGGCGTTCAGCGCGCCTCTTCGAACTTCACTAGCGCGTCCTCGGGCGCGAGCGGCGGGGCCTCGTGAAGGGGCTCCGCCGCGCGGTCGAGCTCGAACCAGACGCAGGTGCGCATCCCAGTCGGGCAGCCCCACCGGTCGGCGAGCTCCTGCACGAGCTGTAGCGCGCGACCCGACGTGGCGTCGTGGTGCGGGAGTGGCGGCAGGTCGAAGCCCTCGCCGTCGTCGCTGACCTCGACGCGGACGTACGTCGGGGTGATGCACGCGAGCAGCTCGATCACCCCTCCGGTCACGTTCGAATGCCTGACGCTGTTGGTCACGAGCTCACTGATCAGCAGCACAGCGGTCGCGTGGAGCTGCTCGCCGAGCTCCCCGTACAGGCCGTCGAGCGAGTGGCGCGCTTGCGCGACCGCCCCCGGCGAGGAGGGGAACTCGCGGCAGAGGGTGCGCACCCCGTTCTCGCTCGGGAACCACTTGGGCGCACCGGCGAGCGACTCGCCGCACACCGGGCACGAGTCGGAGATCCAGGCGCGGGTCGCGGCGCTGTACAGCCGGAGCCGGCAGCCGGGGCACTCCAGATACGGCATGGGACCCTCTCTTCCCCCGAGGCGTGTCCGGCGGCGCCGTCCAGCAGCGGGTGTCTCTCGCGGTCCGGCGCCTCCGAGGGTAGCCGTGGGCTCCGCGCCGGTCAACGGCGCTAACGACCGGCCACCAGGCACTCGGCGACGCGCGCGGGCGCCTCCAGCGGCGGCCAGTGGGCCACGTCGTCGAGCGCCACGAACGGCGCGTCCGGCAGCCGCTCGCGGATGCGCTCCGCCATGTGCGCCCCGGAGACCGGGTCGAGCATCCCCCAGACGAACCGCAGGGGGACGTCGGTGGTCTCGAGCGCGGTGACCCAGCGCGACTCGTTCTCGCGCCGGTCGAGCAGGTAGCGGATCAGGCGGTAGGCGATCGCCGAGCCGCCGTCCCGGCTCATCGCGCGCCAGACGTCGGCGCTGTCCGCGGCAGCGTCGTAGCCCTCCGCGAACGTCGGCCGCAGCGACTGCACGAACAGGTCCTCCGTCATCGCCGCGCTCAGCTGCGGGCCCTGCTCGGGGTCGAGCAGCGCCTCCTGCACCGGCTGCGGCCGATGGACGTCGGGGTAGAGCCCGCCGTTGAGCAGGTGGAGTCCCACGAGGTCGACGGCGAGGGCGCCTTCGGCGCGGCGGGCCAGCAGCTCCTGGGCCACCGAGACGCCGTAGTCATGCGCGACGAGGGCGGTCGACGCGATCCCCTCGCGCGCCCACAGCGCCTCGACCAGGTCGGCCTGCTCGACGAGCGAGTAGTCGTGGTCGGGCGGCTTGTCGGACGCGCCGAAGCCGAGGAAGTCCGGCATCAGGAGGGAGTGCCGGGCGGCAAGCGCGGGCGCCACCTTGGCCCAGTCGTGGGAGGAGCTCGGGAACCCGTGCAGCAGCGTCATCGGGTCGCCCGCGCCGAGTTGCCGCACGAAGACGCCGCGCGCGGTCCCGCCGAGCTCGAGCTCCACCCGGTCGCCGGCGTTCCACCACGAGTCGATCGGCATGCCGGTCAGACGTCCCGCCGGTCGAGGGGGCTCACCGCGGGCCCCTCCAGCACCTCGCCGTCGACCCCGAAGCGCGACCCGTGGCAGGGACAGTCCCAGCTCGTCTCGGCCGCGTTGAACCGGAGCAGGCAGCCCAGGTGCGTGCAGCGCAGCGAGACGGCGTGGAGCCCGCCGTCCGCGTCGCGGTAGACGCCGATCTTCCCCACGCCGTCGCGCACCACGCGCGCCTCGCCGGCCGGCACCTGCTCGGCCTCGCCGGCCTGAGCCGGCTTCACCCGGTCGGCGACGAAGTCGAAGCTGAACTTGGCGCCGAGCTTCGCCACCTCGTGCGCGGACCGCGGCGACACGCGGTTGGGGTTGAAGGTCGACGCCCACGCGTTGTCGCGGCCGGCGATCAGGTCCGCCAAGAGCCGCCCGGCGAACACGCCGGTCGCGAGCCCCCACTTCATGAAGCCCGACGCGACCCACAGGCGCGACGCCCCGGGCGCGTAGGGGCCGATGACCGGCAGGTGGTCCCAGGGGATCGGGTCCTGCGCGGACCAGCGGTGGGTCACCTCGTCGACGTCCCAGTGCCGGCGAGCGAACTCCTCGAGCGCCTCGTAGCGCTCGGGCAGCGCGTCGCTGTCGCCGGGCGTGTGTCCCTCGCCGCCGACGATCACGAGGTCGCCGAGAGAGCGCACGGACCGGGTGGGGGAGCCGGCGTTGATCGACATCCCCCGGGGCGGCCGGTCGCGCACGCGCGCGGCCACGCAGTAGGAGCGCTGCGGCTCGAGCCGGGCGAAGTAGAGGCCGCGGTCGAGCAGCGGGTAGTGCGTGGCCACCACCACGTGCTCCGCGGTCACGGTGCCGCCCGGGGTGCGGACGCGCGCCGGGCTGCCGGCGTCCACGCCGAGCGCCCGGGTGTCCTCGAAGACGAGCGAGCCGGCGCGCACCACCGCGGCGGCGAGCCCCTGCACGTAGCGGACGGGATGGAACTGGACCTGGTCGTCGAGCCGGACCGCGCCCGCGACGCTGAACGGCAGGTCGGGGTCGTCGACCCACTCGACCGGCAGGCCGGCGGCGCGCGCGGCCTCGAGCTCGGCCTCGGCCGAGGCGCGCTCGCTCGCGTCGGCCGCGTACGTGAACGCGGGCCGGCGCTCGAGGTCGCAGTCGATCGACTCCTCCGCCGCGATCTCCGCGGTCGCCTCGACGCCGGCGACGCTCGCCTCGGCGTACACGCGCGCGGCGTCCTCGCCCTTGCGGCTCGCGATCGTCGAGAGGATCGTCGACTGGAGCGCGCTCACCTTCGCCGTCGTGCAGCCGGTCACCCCGCTGCCCACGCCCGCGGCCTCGATCACCGCGACGCTCGCGCCGTCGCGCGCGAGGCGGTACGCCGTCGAGAGCCCCGCGATCCCGCCGCCGATCACGGCGACGTCGACCTCCACGTCGCGGTCGAGCGCGGGGTGACCGGCGGGACCGGCGGTGTCGAGCCAGAGCGATCGGACGGCCGAGGTCGTTTGCATGACCGGGATCCTGTCACGTAAGCTTGTGGGAGTAGCGACGAAGGTCTGGTTGGAGGACGCTGTGGTTGGGACTCGCATCTGCCGGCAGCGCTTGAGCGCGATGCTTGCGCTGGCCGTCTTCTCGGCGGCCCCGTTCCTCGTCTTCCAGCACACCGTCCGCGACGCGGCGACCGACTTCCGCGTCGAGTTCAACTACCTGGTGACCGGCTGGGCCCCGTGGCTCCTGATCGTCCTCGGCACGCTGTGCTTCGTGCCGGTGGTCGTGTCGATGAACCGGAGCGCGTTCAGCCGCTGGTCACTAGCGCCCGGGATCCGACACGCCTACGAGGTCTGGGGCGCGGTCCTCTACCTGCTCGGCGTGCTGCTCCTCACCCAGACCTCCCAGGTCGCCGGCGCCTTCTAGGCCGAGCGCCGGCTCGGTCGCCAGGCTGGCGCGCAGCATGGCGACGAGGGTCGTGACGTCGTCGCCGCGCACGCGCCGTACGCCGCGGCCGCGGACGTAGCGGTCCCACGCCGTCGCGAACTCGCTGTAGCCGGTCCGGGCGCCGCGACGGTAGGCGGCGAGGCCGGGGCAGCGCGCCGAGCCGACCGAGTACGCGCCGGCGATGATCGTGTCCTCGCCCAGACCCTGGAGCATCGCGCGGCGACTCGTGGCGGGGAGCCTGTCGACGGCGCGCTGGAGCGCGCTCGTGCGCTTCTGGTGCAGCAGGCTGGCCGCCCCTCTCATCCGGTCAAGAAGGATAGATCCTCGCGGCGTGGGGCGCGTCAGTCGGAGCCGCTCGCGCGGTTGCGCGAGAGCCAGTCGCCGAGCTGCTTGCCGATGTCCGCGACCGACTCGCCCGCGTCGCGGAAGATGTTGCGCACGCGCTCGCCGTAGTGCTGACCGGCGACGTCCGCCTCCTCGCGCAGCGTGTACTCCTCGCCGCGGCGCAGGTACTCGCCGTCGACGATGCGGTCGTACTCGCCCTTGCGCACCCAGGCGAGCAGCTCGTGCACGCGGCGCACGGGCATCGGGTGCGTCAGGCCGAGCTGGAGGAAGAGCCGCGAGAGCCGGTCGACCCCGCTCGCCGGCTCGCTGTACTCGATCGCCTGCGTGACGAACGCGTCCAGGTCGAGCTCGCTCGCGGCCTCGCCGGCCGCGAGCGTCATCATCGTGCCGCAGACGGTCATGGGCGAGCGCGTGACGAGCGCGGCGGCGCGGTCGGCGCTGAGCTCGGCGGCGCGCTCCCACTCGAGCAGGGCGGTGCGGAGCGCCATCAGCGGCAGGCCCGCGAGGACCGGGATGCTGCGGCCGCCGATCCGCAGCAGGATGAGGAGGGCCGTGCGGTACAGGATGTGGTCGGCGAGCACGTGCGCCGCCTCGTGCGCCAGGACGACGCGCAGGCGGTCCTCGTCGAGGATGCGGATCAGCTCCGAGTTGACGACGACGACCGGCTTGGCGGCTCCGAAGGTCGCGGCGTTCGCGAACGGGAAGGCGGTCATGTAGAGGTCGGGGACCTCCGCCAGGTCGAGGACGTCGAACGCCTCGCGGTGGAGCGCCCAGATGCGGGGCAGCTGCTGGTCGCCGAGGCGGACCGCCGCGCCGAGCGAGAACTGGCGCAGCGCGCGCTCGTAGCCGAGCTGGATCAGCCGGCGGAGGACCGCGTCGAGGTACGGGATCTGCTCGAGCGCGGCGGTGGCGGCGCGGTCGGCCGGGTGCTGGAACGCGCGCGGCGAGATCTCGTCCAGGCGGTACGCCTTCGCTGGCACGCTCACGCTCTCAGCGTAACCCGGCTTATGCTCGATCGGTGGCAACTCTCGACCGATCGATGCTCACCCGGGCGATCGTCGCGGCGCCCGCGCTGGCGGCGGCGATCGTGGCCCTGATCGGGCTCATGGACGGCGGGTCGTCGCCGGTCACGCACCCCGCCCGCCAGCGCGCCGCGGCGCCGGCGAAGGTGCGCAAGGTCGACGCCGGCCCCGGCCCGCCGGTGCTCGTGGCGGCGGCCCGGCGCGAGGTGAGGACGCCGAAGGCGATCACGCGGGC
The DNA here is from genome assembly GCA_035275105.1 of Thermoleophilaceae bacterium. Taxonomy (GTDB): domain Bacteria; phylum Actinomycetota; class Thermoleophilia; order Solirubrobacterales; family Thermoleophilaceae; genus AC-37. The sequence continues at coordinate 3,105 of DATENL010000134.1, read as the reverse complement.
CGGCAGCACGTTCCTCACCGTCGAGGGCCGGCGCGCCGTGGTGTCGGACGTGCCGAAGCCGCGCGGGAAGGTGGCGCTCACGTTCGACGACGGGCCCGGCCCGCTCACGCGGGCGTTCATCAAGCGCCTCGGCGCGCTGCACGTGAAGGCCACGTTCTTCGTGGTCGGGTACGCCGTCGCAAGGCACCCGAAGGTCGTCCGCGAGCTTCGCGCCGCGGGGATGTCGATCGGCAACCACGGCGTGACGCACGGCCACCTGGCCACGATGAAGCCGGTGCAGCAGCGCGCGGAGATCGAGTCGCAGGAGCGGGCGATCCAGCGGCTGGTGGGCTACCGGCCGCTCTTCTTCCGCCCTCCCTACCGCTCCTACAGCCTCGTGACCGCGCGCGAGATCGCCGCCGCGGGGATGGTCGGCTCGCTCTGGTCGGTCGACAGCCAGGACTACAACCGGCCGGGCGTCAAGCGGATCGTGCGCAACGCACTCACGGTGAGGCCGGGCGGGGTGGTCCTGATGCACGACTTCGGAGGCGACCGCCGCCAGACGCTCGCGGCGCTGCGGCCGATCGTGCGCAAGCTTCGCCGGCGCGGGCTCGAGCCCGTGACTCTCGACGACCTCTACCGGGCGGCTTCCCCGCCCTGAGCTAGTCGACCGGATCGAGCCGGTCGCTGGGCCGCCGGCCGCGCCCGACCTTGGCGCACGGGCGGCCGTCGATCTCGACCACGTCGGCCGTGTAGTCGTTCGAGCCGCGCAGGAGCGACGAGCCGACCCCGTAGGCGTCTACCGGCGCCCCGGCCTCCTCGAAGCTGCGGATCTTCGCGGCGTCGAACCCGCCCGAGACGACGATGCGGACGTGCTGGTGGCCGGCGGCGTCGAGCGCCTCGCGCACGCGCTGGACGAGCACCGTGTTCACGCCGGTGGGCCTGAAGGCGCCCATCTCGTCGAGCAGGGCACGGTCGACGAGGTTCTCGGACGTGTCGAGCCGGACGCCCCAGAGGCGGTCGCCGAGCGCCTCGGCCACCGCGAGCGCGGTGCGGACTGAGTCGTTCTCGAAGTCCACCAGCACGGTCACGTTCATCTCGGCGCCGAAGCGGTCGGCGAAGTCGCGCGCCGCGGCGACCGTGTCGCCCCCGTAGGCGGCGATCAGGCCGTGAGGCACGGTCCCCACGCCGCGGCCGCCCCACCACGAAGCCTGCGCGTCGGTCGAGACGCCGATCGCGCCGGCCACGTGCGCCGCCCAGCCGTCGCCGGTCTGCACGAGCCAGTGGTCGTGACGGGCGGGGAAGAAGAGGATCAGCTTGTCGCCGGCGGCCTCCTTCACCTCGCGCACGTTGCGCATCACGAGCGAGCGGCGGGCGAGGCAGCCGAGGAACACGGTCTCGAGGTGGACGAACAGCGAATAGTCGCCGGCGATCTCGAGCACCGGCTCCCAGGGCTCGATCGCGTCGCCCTCGTACAGCGCGCGGACCTCGAGCTCGTCCCAGCCCGCTACCCAGCCGCCGTCCGCGTGCCGGCCCGAGCAGAGCCTGAGGATCGCGATCGCCTCGTCGATGCCGCCGAGCACGGAGCGCCGCTTCTGGAACACCTGCATCAACGCCCGCGGATGCCGCCCGCGCTCCTCGAGGAGCCGCTTGGTCGAGACGAAGTAGGCGTCGCTGTAGTAGCCCTCGCGCATCCGGTCGACCGGGAGGCGGAAGGTCTCGGGCGAGAGCCGCGAGCGCATCCCCGTTTGGTACCGGATCGGGGGGCTTGACGTAGCGCCGCGCTCAGGAGAGGGTTGACACGTACCGATACGAACCCCATGCACGCCTCCCTCCAGGTCCCCCTCTTCGTCTCCGCGCTCCTGTTCGCCGTCTTCGCCGTGGCGGAGTGGCGCCGCGCGCCCATCTGGGCCCGGGTTCACCTCGGAGTGGCCACCGCCTTCGCGATGGCGGCCATCTGGCACCCCGGGATGACGATCCAGGACGCCCTCGACGGCGGCCGCGACGGGATGTCCTACGTGGTCGCGCTCGCCCGGTCGGCCGGCCTGGTCGCCGGGCTCGTCACGATCGCCACGCGCCTGCGCGAGTACGCGGTCGGGTCGTAGGGCGGGCGCTCAGCTCGCACCGCTCGCCGCTTTGGAACGTTCACTGCGATATGCGCAGTGAAGTGACCAAAGCGACCGAGTCCAGCTAGACGACCTCCGACTCGCCCGCGTCGTCCTCGTCCACGACGACCTCGCACGCCGGGCACCACCAGCGCGCCTCGAGCGACGTGCCGCAGCGCTCGTGGTGGAGCGTGTCGACGTCCTCGGACTGGCGCGCGCCCCAGTCGGCCAGGAGCCGCAGCGCCCCCGCCAGCTCGGCGCCGCTCTCGCTGAGCTCGTAGGTGAAGCGCGGAGGCCGGCGCGAGTAGGGGCGGGCGACGACCAGGGCCTCGCGCTCGAGGTGGCGGAGCCGCTGGGTGAGCACGTTGGGCGCTATGCCCGGCACGGCGGTCTGGAGGTCGCCGAAGCGGCGCGGACCCTCGAGCAGCGCCTCGACGAGCAGCAGTGTCCAGCGGTCGCCAACCCGGTCGAGTGCCTCGCCGAGTGCGGACCGGTCGCTGTGTATAGTCACTTGCAACTCGCTAGTAACTGTACACGGAGGCGGAGATGGCCGTTCTTGAAGACCTGACCAGCTCGGTGCGATCGGTGGTCGAGCGTGTGGGGCCGTCGGTGGTCGGACTCGGGCGAGGCTGGGGTCGTGGATCCGGCGTGATCGTCGCATCCGGCCGCATCCTCACCAACGCCCACAACCTGCGCGGCGAGGACGTGACGATCACGTTCGACGACGGGCGCTCGGAGCGCGCGGAGGTGCTGGGGGTCGACGCGGACGGCGACCTTGCCGTGCTCGGCGCCGACACGGGCGACGCGGATCCGATCCAGTTCGGCGACGCCTCCGGGCTCGGGACCGGCTCGGTCGTGTTCGCCCTGGCCAACCCCGGCGGCCGCGGGCTGCGCGCGACGCTCGGGTTGGTGTCGGCCACCGACCGCAGCTTCCGGGCCCCGCGCGGACGCCGCTTCCGCGGGGCGATCGAGCACTCGGCGCCGCTGCCGCGCGGTTCGGCGGGCGGTCCGCTGGTCGACG
>DATENL010000133.1:0-2272 GCA_035275105.1 Thermoleophilaceae bacterium | reverse complement strand
GGGCTCGACCTCGGCGGCGATACGCCCGAGCGCCGAGTCCAGGGCGCCGGCGGCCAGCAGGGCGCGGACGGTGGTCGCGACCACGCGGCCGCTCATCCCGCGTCCCCCGCGGACGTCGACCGCGGCCTCGACCGACGAGCCCTCGGCGTCGAGCGCGATCCCGTAGCGCACGTCGATGTCGATCGGCCCGCTCGCGTACAGCTCGAGCGTCGCGCCCTCCGCCTTCGTGACCTCGACGTCGAAGCCGACGCCGATGCCGGCCACGCGGCCCCGCACGCGGGCGCGGTCGCCGGAGCGCAGGCGCCCGCCGGCGTGGCCGGTGAGCTCGAAATCGACCGGGGACCAGCGGCGGATTGCGTCCTCATGCGTCAGGACGTGAAGGATCTCGCTGGGTGCGGCGGCAACTGTTCTGGTGGTCTTCCACATGGCTCTTGGAGGTAGGGATACGGTGAGGACAATCTCGCCGATCCGGGCTCCCGCGCCCATACGGTCCGCTGGCGTCTTCGAGTGCGGGTAGCCACACCCGGAAAGCGGTCGCGCAAAGGCGCCGGCGCCGCTAGATTGGAGCCGTGGCTGGCCCCCCCGCGGTCGCGGGACAGGCGCGGTCCGCGCCAAGCGGCACCGCGAACGCCCGGCGTCCGCAGCTCCCATGGACCTCGCTCGTCGTGGCGTGCGCCGCGACGCTGATCGCTTCCGCCATCGGGCTCGGCATCTGGTGGGCGGCCACCAAGGAGACGCGAATCGCCACTTACCGCGTGACCGGGGACCTCACGCGGGTCGAGATCGACGTGCGATCGGGCGACGCCGAGGTCATCGACGCGCCCGGCAGCGCCGTCGAGGTGCGCCGCACCGACAGCTTCGCCTTCGACCGCCCCGCGAACGAGCGGCGGTCGGTGGAGGGTGGCGTGCTCAGGCTCTCCTCGGACTGCCCCCGGATGGCGGTCGGGAGCTGCCGCTCCTCCTACCGCGTGGCGGTGCCCGAGAACGTGCCCGTCACGATCCACGGCGGTGACGGCGCCGTGCGGCTGTCCGCCTTCCGCGGCTCGGCCGAGGTGCAGACGGGATCAGGCGACGTCACGGTCGACGGCTTCTGCGGCTTCGCGCTCGCGATCAAGACGGAGGCGGGCGACGCGCGCGCGACCGCGACGTGCTCGCCCCAGAGCCTGAGCATGCGCTCGAGCAGCGGCGACCTGGAGGCGACGGTGCCGTCGGGCGGCTATCGCGTGGAGGCCGACTCGAACACGGGCCGCGCCGAGGTGTCCGGGCTCCAGCGCAACCCGTCCGCGCCGTACGAGGTGCAGGCGCTCAGCGACAGCGGCGACGTGACCGTGCGAGGGGGCGGCTGATGGACCCGCACGCCCGCTCGCGTCCACGGACCGTCGGCGAGCGCCTCGGCGAGGCGGCCGCCGTCCTCGCGTACGTCCTGATCTCGCTGCCGATCGGTGCGATCTGCTCCGCGCTGCTCCTCGCGGCGGGGGTCGTCGGGGTCCTGCTCGCCCCGCTCTGGGTCGGGTTCCCGATCCTCAACGCGACCGCCGTGGCCGCCTGGCACTATGCGCGGCTCGAGCGCGCGCTCGCCAACCGCATGCTCCGCGCGCGGATCCCGCCGCTCCCGCCGCGGCAGCGGTTCGACGCCCACGGCTGGCGCCGCATCGGCGCCTTCTTCCGCGAGAGCGGGTCGCGCCGGGCGATCGCCCTGGCACTGCTCAAGCTGCCCGCCACGGCGGCGGCGGGCGCGGTTGGCTTCGCCTCCGCCGCGCTCGCGGTCGCTCTGGTCGTGCTCGGCGTCCAGGGCCTCGCCGGCCCCGAGCCGCCGATCTACGTGGGCGGAGCGAAGCTGGGCGTGGTCACCGGCCTGGTCCTGCTGATCGCGGCGGCACCGGCCGCGATCGTCGCGACGGCGGTCCTGGGCGGACTCGCGTCGGCGCTCCGCACGCTGACGCAGTCGCTGCTCGCCAGCGCGCCGCCACCGGGCCGGCCCGTGCGCGAGATGCTCGCCGAGAGCCTGGGCGACCGGAACCTCCAGGTCGCCTACTGGCTCCCGGACCGGCAGATCTTCGTCGACGAGCGCGGTGCCCGGGTGGAGCTCCCCGAGCCCGGGTCGGGTCGGGCGTGGACGTCGGTCGACCGCGGTGGCCGGCGGGTGGCCGCGATCGTCCACGACGCCGACCTCGACGCCGGCCCCGAGCTGGTGCAGGCGGCCGCCGCGGCCGCCGCGCTCGCGCTCGACAACGAGCAGCTGAAGGCCGACCTGCGCGCGCGGCTCGAGGAG
>DATENL010000132.1:0-9072 GCA_035275105.1 Thermoleophilaceae bacterium | reverse complement strand
GGCCCCGTCCGGTGCGCCGCCGCCGTCCTCCACGGGCGGAGGCTCGGGGAGGCGGCCCACCCGCTCGGCCGGGCTCACGCCCGCGGCCAGCGCCGCCGCGACGATCGATCCGGCCGACGTGCCCACGAAGCCGCCGCACTCGCGCGGGTCGAGACCGCCCTCCTCGAGCCCCGCGAGCACGCCGCTCAGCCACGCCTCGCCGAGGATCCCACCGGCGCCGAGCACGAGCGCGTCGACCACCGGTCCAGCGCCCGTCCGAGCGCTAGCCGCCGTCGCCGACGCCGAAGCTCTCCTCGGCCGCCAGCGCGACGATCCGGACGTGCGCGCGCGCGACCATGATGAACGCGGCGTTGCGCGTGACCTCGGGCGCGTCGAGCGCGGTGACCACCGCGTCGTTGATCGCGAAGAACTCGCGGTCGCGCTGGTTCACGTAGTCCGACAACCGGCTGCGGTAGCCCTCGCGCGGCAGCGTGAGCTTGCCCTCGATCCGGTAGCGGTCGGTCTCGAGAATGATGTCCTCGTGGCGCAGGTCCAAGGCGCGCATCCTAGCCGGGTGCGCCCGCGCCCGTGTGCCGCGCCACGGCTCGCCGCCCATTACGCTTCGGCGCTCGATGAGCGGGTCCACCTACACGCGCCGCAGGCTGATCCAGGCGGGGGCGGGCGGAGCGGCGGCCGCGGGGCTTGCCACGGCGCTCCCGGCGCAGGCGAGGAAGCGGCGGCCCCGCCACGCGGACGTGGTCGTGGTCGGCGCCGGCTATGCGGGGCTCACCGCCGCCCACCGGATCGCCGCGGCCGGCAAGTCGGTGATCGTCATGGAGGCGCGCCACCGCGTCGGCGGCCGCGCCCACAACCACAAGCTGCCCGGCGGCAAGTGGTCGGAGCTCGGCGCGACGTTCGTCGGCCCGACGCAGGACCACGTGATCAGGCTCGCCAAGGAGATGGACGTCGAGCTGTTCGACACCTACAACACCGGCGACAACGTCTACCGCCAGGACGGCTCGAACCAGACCTACAGCGACAACGGCCCGCTCGGCAGCGTCTTCGGCACCGCCCCGCCGGACCCGCTCGTCGCGGGCGACGTCGCGGCCACCGTCGCGCGCCTCGACCTGATGGCGGAGTCGGTCCCGGTCGACGCACCGTGGACGGCGCAGAGCGCCGAGGAGTGGGACAGCCAGACGCTCTACACGTGGGTCAAGTCCAACAGCACCGCCTCCCCGCGCTTCATGGACCTCCTCCAGATCGCCACCGAGCCGATCTTCGGCGCCGAGGCGCGCGACATCTCCCTGCTCTACACCCTCTTCTACATCGCGGCCTCGGGCAACGAGAAGAACCAGGGGACGTTCGAGCGGAACTTCAACACCCGCGGCGGCGCCCAGCAGCAGCGGATGTTCGGCGGCACGCAGGCCCCGCTCAACCGGATCGCCCGGCGGCTCGGCCGCAAGCACGTGCTGCTCCACGCGCCGGCGCGGCGGATCGTGCAGAAGAAGGGCGGCGGGGTGCGCGTCGAGAGCGACAACTTCAACGTGAACGGCAAGCGCGTGATCGTGGCGGTGCCGCCGCCCTTGGCCGGCCGGATCCGCTACGACCCGGGCCTGTCGCAGAACCGCGACCAGCTCACCCAGCGCATGCCGATGGGCACGCTCATCAAGGTCGAGGTCTTCTACGACCGGCCGTTCTGGCGCAACTCGGGCTACACCGGACAGGGCCTCAGCGACGAGGGGCCGATCTCCGCGACGTTCGACATCAGCCCGCCCGACGGCAAGCCCGGGATCCTGATGGGGTTCATCGGCGGCGACCGCGCGCGCCTGTGGCAGACGCAGGGCCCGAAGGTCCGCCGCGCGCGGGTGCTCGACGAGCTGGCGAAGCTCTACGGGCCGGCCGCGCTCAAGCCGAAGGAGTACATCGAGGTCAGCTGGGTGAAGGAGCGCTGGACGCGCGGCTGCCCGGTGAGCGTGCTCGGGCCGGGGACGCTTGTGGGGTTCGGGCCGGCGATCCGCAAGCCCGTCGGGCGGATCCACTGGGCGGGCACCGAGACCTCCACTTACTGGAACGGCTACATGGACGGCGCCGTGCGCTCGGGTGAGCGGGCCGCGCGCGAGGTCCTGCGCGAGATCTGAGCACGCCCGTGCGCGTCCGCGCCGCCATCGCGATCGCCGCGGCCGTGGCGCTGCTCGCCGCCGGACCGGCCGGCGCGGCCCGAAATCGCTTCGACACGCGCGTGCTCGCGCACATACCGGACCCCGGCTACCCGGCGCTCTCGCTCGTGACGCGGGACCAGAGGAGCATCTACGTCGGCACGTTCACGAACGCCAGTGAGGAGGACACCGGGCCGTCCAAGGTGTTCAAGTACTCGCCGAGCGGAAAGCTGCTGCGGACGTACGTGGTCAAGGGCCAGACGCCGGGCGAGGTGCACGGCGTGCAGGTCGCCGCCGAGGACCGCGCCGGCGGGCTCTACCTGCTCGACCAGAACCCGTCGCGCATCGTGCGCCTCGATCCGGAGACCGGCAAGCAGCGCACGTACGCGACCTTCTCCGACGTCCTGCCGTGCGCGCCGGGCATGCCCCCGCAGGACTGCAGCGCCACGGTGATGGACAACGGTCCCGAGCCCGACTACGCCGCCTGGGGCAGGGACGGGACGCTGTACGTGACCGACTACACGCAGGGCCTGATCTGGCGGGTTCCGACCGGCGGCGGGAAGGCACACGTCTGGTTCACCGACCCACGGCTCGACGGCTCGCTGTTCGGTCCGGCGGGGATCCTGATGATGCCCGACCACCGGACCCTGATGATCTCCACGAGCGCGGGCGGCGCCACCTCGCCCGACGCGACGACCGGCGAGCTGTACAAGCTCCCGATCCTGCCGAACGGGCGGCCGGGGACGCTGAACGAGATCTGGGAGAGCGGCCCGACGGAGGCGCCTGACGGGTTCGCGCTCGGGCGCTCGGGCAACGTCTACCTGGCGCTCGTCGGGCCGCAGGGCAACCAGCTCGTGGTGATCGGTCCGAACGGGACCGAGCTCGCGCGCTTCCCGACCGGCACGTCGGGCGAGAACGGCTCGAAGGTGCCGTTCGACTCGCCGTCGAGCGTCCAGTTCCTCGGCCGGCGCATGATCGTGACCAACGACGCGTTCATCTCGGGCGACAAGAGCCACATGGTGATCTTCGACGTCTGGGCCGGCGAGCTGGGCGAGCCCGTGTTCATCGCGGGGCTGCGCTACAAGCTCACGGTCAGGCCGCGGGAGGTGAACGCCGGCACGCGGCACACCTTCCGCTTCCACGCGACGAAGAACGGCAGGCCGATCAACGGCGGGCTGGTGCGCTTCGCGGGGTTCCGGGTGCGCACCGGCCCCAAGGGCAACGCCAAGGTGAGGACGCGGCTGCGGCAGGGGGACTCGAACCGCTTCGCGCGTCTGTCGGTGGGCAACAGCCTGAAGGTCGTCGCGCGGGCGCGGGTGATCGTGTCCATTCCCGCGGCCTCGCGCTAGCCGCGTGGCCAACGGCGACGAGCGCGCCGGCATCCTGTTCGGCCTCGCGGCGTTCTCCATCTGGGGTTCGTTTCCGCTCTTCTTCCCCCTGCTCGAGCCCGCCGGACCGGTCGAGATCCTCGCGCACCGGATCGTCTGGTCGCTCATCGCGATCGCGGCGGTCCTCGCGGTCGCGCGGCGCTTCCCGGCGCTCGCCGTGCTGGTCCGCGACCGCCGCCGCGTGGCGCTGCTGGCCGCGGCCGCCGGCCTGATCGCGCTCAACTGGGGCGTCTTCATCTACGCAGTCAACTCGGACCACGTGATCGAGGGGTCGCTCGGCTACTTCATCAACCCGCTCGTGAGCGTGGCGTTCGGCGTGTTCGTGTTTCGCGAGCGCCTGCGCCGCGGCCAGTACGTCGCCCTGGGGCTGGCCACGTGCGCGGTGGCGGTGCTCACCGTCGACTACGGGCGACTGCCGTGGATCGCCCTGACGCTGGCGCTCAGCTTCGGCACCTACGGGCTCGTGAAGAAGGTCGCGGCCGTCGGCGCCGCCGAGGGGTTGGCGATCGAGACCGCGATCCTGCTCCTGCCGGCGATCGCGTTCGTCGCCGTGATCCAGGCGACCGGCAGCGGCACGTTCACGCACGAGGCCCCCGGGCACGCGCTGCTGCTGGCCGCTTCAGGCCCGGTGACCGCGGCGCCGCTCCTGCTGTTCTCGGCGGCCGTCACGCGCGTGCGGCTGAGCGTGGTGGGGATGCTCCAGTACGTGACGCCCACGCTCCAGTTCCTGCTCGGCCTGCTCGTCCTCGGCGAGGCGATGCCGGCGAGCCGCTGGATCGGCTTCGGGCTCGTCTGGGCTGCGCTCGTGGTGCTCACGCTCGACGGGCTGGGTGCGGCGCGCCGCACGCGCGCCGAGGAGCCGGAGCCGGCGCTGGTCTAGCCGGACCAGATGCCGAGCCGCCGGCGGACTCGCCCGACCAGGTCCAGCTCGCCCGCCGCCGCGGCGCGCAGCGCGACGCGCAGGCGCTCGGCCAGGCCCTCCTGCGGGACCTCGACGTTGAACTCGATCTCGGAGGCGCCGGAGCTCGGCGCCCGGCTCGCGCCGGCGCGCGACAGGGCGTCGACCACCACCGCGTTCTCGGACGAGACGTAGGCGCGGAAGCTCTCGATCCCGTTCTCGCGCGCCCGCCGCGACAGGTAGGACAAGAGCGCCGTCGCCACTCCCCGCCGCTGCCAGTCGTCCACCACCGCCACGGCGACCTCCGCCGTCTCGCGCTCGCGCGGCACCTGCACGTAGCGGGCCGAGCCGACGATCGAGCCGTCGGCCGGGTCGATCGCCACGACGGCCTCGTGCCGGCGGTGGTCCACCTCCGTCAGGTACGCGAGGTCCTCGGCGCTGAGCTCGGTCGCCGGCGTGAGGAAGCGACGCCGGCGCGACTCAGCGCTGAGGCGCTGGAACGCGTCGGCCAGCAGGCGCTTGTCGTCGGGCTGGATCGGGCGCACCCGAACTGTGCGCCCCTCACTCAGCTCGGCGGTCTCTTCGCTCGTGCCCGTCACCGGCGGCACGCTAGCGGCGGGGGCTGCCAGGCTGTGGCGCGATGCTGAGGGGGATCGCAGCGGCCGTCAGGCAGCCGCGCGTGCTCGCGCAGACCGACCACCGCCCGTGGCCGGTTCCGGACCGACGGTGGCTGATGGCGCAGACGTGGAGCGACCTGCTGTTCGCGCACTGGCGCGTGGACGCCGCGGACCTGCGGCCGGTGGTCCATCCCGACCTCCCGATCGACGTCCGCGACGGCAGCGCGTGGGTTGGCGTCACGCCGTTCCGCGTGGAGGGGTTCAGGCCCAGGTTCACCCCGCCCCTCCCGCTCCTCCACGCCTTCCCCGAGCTCAACGTCCGCACCTACGTGACGATCGACGAGCGGCCCGGCATCTACTTCTTCAGCCTCGACGCCGGCAGCAGGTTCGCGGTCGAGGCCGCGCGCCGCATCTACCGGGTCCCCTACTTCCACGCGCGGATGCGCGTGCGAGGCCGCGGCGGGGCGGTCGACTTCGAGAGCGAGCGGACGCAATCCGACGGGCCGGCCGCCCGCCTGGCGATCCACTACGAGGCGGCGGGACCGGCGTTCGAGCCGGAGCCCGGCTCGCTCGAGCACTTTCTCACCGAGCGCTACTGCCTCTACACGCTCGACGATCGCCAGCGCGTGCTGCGCGGCGACATCCACCACCCGCCGTGGCGGATCAGGCCGGCCACGGCGCGGCTCGCCGAGAACACGATGGGCGAGCAGGTCGGGCTCGACCTCGCGGACGCGCCGCTCGTGCACCTCGCCGAGCGCCAGGACGTGGTGTTCTGGACGCTCCGGCCGCTGGCGTGAAGAGGCGCGGCTAGCTCTTGCGCGCCGCCGCCTTGCCGCCCTTGCGGCCGGCGGCCTTCTTCTGCGCGGTGTTCCCGCCGCTTCCGCTCCCGCTGCTCTTCTTGCTCCGGCTGCTGCCCGAGCTCTTGCCGCCCCGGCTCGAGGAGCCCTCGGAGTTCGCTATCGCGGCCGCGCGCGATTTGCTCATGCCCTTCTTGCGCAGGCCCTCGTACTGCTTGTCGTTCTTGACACTGGGTCCGTGGTCCTTGGCCATGAACGCTCCCTTCGTCCGCTCACCACTCGACTACCCGGGGGCGGATTCGCTAACGCACGCGCCCGAGGTCCTCAGGGGGCTCCCCGTGCAGCAGCCAGCCGCCGCCCTCGCGCCGGCTCAGCCGGCCCGCCGCCTCGAGCTGGTTGAGCGCCGTGGTCACCGACGGCCGCTGGGCCCCGACCACGCGCCCGAGCGTCTCGTGCGTGAGCCTGAGCGGCACGCTCACGCCGTCAGCCCCCACGCGGCCGAAGCGGTAGGCGAGCTGCCAGAAGAGCACGATCAGCCGGGCGTCCACCCGCCGCAGGTGCGACAGCGCGAGCAATTCCGCGAGGCTGAACGAGCGCCGCGCGGCGGCCGTGACGATCGAGGTGACGACCGGCTGCCAGTGGCAGACGGCCGCCGTCACGTCGCGGTCGAGCAGCGCGAGCCGGGCGTCCTCGAGGACGGTGAACTCGATGCCCGCGGGGAACTTCGCCTCGCCGCCCTCGAGATCGGGCGGTCGCAGGATGTCGCCGGGGCCCACGAGCTCGGTCGTGCGCGTCTCGCCGAGCCGCACGTGGCGGGCGAGCAGCCCCTCCATCACGAGCAGCCCCATGGCGAGCGGGTCGAAGACCTCCGCGACCGGCGACACCCACTCGCCCTCGGGCTGCACGATCACCCGGGCCAGGAGCTCGCCGCGGGCGCTCTCGACGTCCTCGTCGCTCATCACGCGAACTGCGTCGGGCAGCGCGTCGAGCAGACACACCTTGTCGTCCGCTACCTGCACAGACGCGAACTAAAGCGCATCGGCCGCCCAGAAAAGGAAGCGCTCCGGCGCCAGCCGCAGGAACGGCCCGGCGGGCGGGCGCTCGCGATACTGCTGGTACTTCGCCTGGAGAGCCGCGAGGGCGGCCGGCTCCGCGACGTCGAGAACGTCGACCGTGCCGAGCGCCTGCACCCAGGCCAGGCGCTCCCAGTCGTCGGAGTAGCGGTCCACCGTCAGCGCCGCGTCGGGGCGGCGCCGCAGCCAGCGAACCCGGGCGAGGTCGCGGCCGGCCGTCGCCTTCGGCTTGTGGTCGACGGCGCTCCAGAGGTCGCCGCCGATCGCCGCGAACGTCACCGGCAGCACGCGGGGGCGGCCGTCCCCGTCGAGCAGACCGAGGTGCGCGACCCGCGCCCCGGCGATCAGCTCGCGGGCCCACCGGGGCAGCTCCGTGACCGAGGGCGACTGAGGGGACACGATGGAAGTAGTGTGCCGCCCGCGTGACGGTCGACGAAGCCCTCAAGCTGGTCAACCGCGGGATGATTGCCTTCGATCTCGCCCTGGGCACCGGCACGCTGCTCGCGCCGCGCCACACGCTCTGGGTGCTCGGGCACGAGCGCGCTACGCCCGACACGGAGAACATGTTCCGCCGCCAGGGGCCGGTGTGGCTGACGTTCGCGCTCGCGCACGCCGTCGCCGACAGGCGCGGCCGGCGGCGCGACTGGTGGGCGCTCGCCTGGCTGCGCGGCACCGAGATCGCGACCGACGCGGTGTGGGCCGCCACGTCGCCCGGCTTCACGCGGCCGGGTGCGCGGGTGGGCATGGTCATGGCCGGCGTCGCCAACACGGCGATGGCCGTCGGCTTCGGCCGGCTGGCGGAGAAGCGGCGCAAGGCGTAGCGGCACCTGGCGGGTCGAACGTCCCGAAACCGACGCCATAGCGTCGGTAAATGGACGTTCGACTGTGCTCGGGCCCCGGGTGGCATCCTTCCCGTCATGGGGAGGCGCCTGTTGCTGACCGCGGCAGCCGCGCTGCTGCTCGCGCCCGCCGGCGCTCGCGGCGACGGCTGGTACGCGGGCGACCTGCACGTGCACACGTGCTACTCGCACGACGCGTACTGCGGGCCGACCGACGACAACACCGACCCGGACGTCATCTACTCGTCGGGCGGCACCGTCAGGCAGCGATTCCTGGAGTCGAGCGCGAAGGGGCTCGCCTACCTGGCGATCACCGACCACGACGACATCCGCGCCCAGTCCGATCCCGACTACGGCAGCCAGGGCGTCGTGCCGCTGGCGGCGTATGAGACGTCGCTGTCGGGCGGGCACGCCCAGATGCTCGGCGCGGCGAAGGCGTACGACAAGGGCTCGGGCGACGCCGCCTCGACCAACGCGATGGCAGGCGCGCTGCGCGCCGACGGCGGCGTCTTCCAGGCCAACCATCCGTCGTACCGGCAGGGCGAGCCGGTCGAGACCTGCGCCGACGTCGCGGCCAAGGACACGCCGATGCACTGGAAATACGGGTTCGACGTCCAGCCGGACACGATCGAGGTCTGGAACGCGACGGCGCTGATACAGCCGTCCGAGCTGTTCTGGGAGTGCTGGCTCCAGCGCGGCGCGCGGACCGGGATGACGGGCGGCAGCGACACCCACGGCGCGACGCAGCCGTCGATCGGCCTGCCGACGACCTGGGTGCGCGCGGCGTCGGCCAAGCCGGCGGACCTGCTCGCCGCCATCCGGGCGGGCCGCACGACAGTCTCGCGGCTGCCCGAGCGGCAGGGCGGCGTCCGGCTGCTGCTCGAGGCCGACCGCGACCGCAGCGGCGGCTACGAGTCGGGCATCGGCGACCAGGTCCCGCCCGGCACGCCGATGCGGGTGCGCGCCGAGAACCTCCCGGGTCGCGGCCTCGTCCGCGTACGAGCAAACGGCAGCACCCTCCTCGAGGACGACCTGAGCCCCGGCGGCGCCGTCGAGTTCCGTGCGCCCGCGGCGCCGTTCGGGTGGGTGCGCGCGACGCTGTACCTCGACGAGGGCAGGACCGGCGTGAGCCCGGCCTGCGGCCCGGGCTTCCCCACTGGTGAGGCGTTCGACATCTGCTCGCAGGACCTGGCCACGGGCGCGATGACCTCCCCGATCTGGGTCGGCCCCGAGGCGCCGCCCGCGAAGCCGCCGCCGCGCGGCGGACCGCCGCCCACGACCGTGCCCGACGACGACAAGCCGGACCGCCCCCTGCCGCCCGGCGA
>DATENL010000131.1:0-12025 GCA_035275105.1 Thermoleophilaceae bacterium | reverse complement strand
CGCCGCCGCGCCCTGGCCCGGCGCTGAGCGCGCCGCCGCGCGCGGCGTGCTTCCAGTTCGTCCGCGCCCATCGCGGCGCGAGACTACCCCTGCCGGCGAGGGTGCTCAGGCCAGCTCTTCGAGCGCCCGGCCGCCGCGTACCTCGACCCGCGCGATGGTCGTGAGCGACTGGTAGTAGACGTCGCGCTCGAAGCCGGGCGCCGGGAACAGGAAGCCCTGGCTCGGCGACGGCACGTCGACGCGCGCGCGGTCGGCGCCGGTGTCGAGGTCAAGCACGACGAGTCGGTCGTTGCCGGTCCGAAGCGAAGCCCGGCGGGCCGCCGCGAAGCGCGCGAAAGCCTGCATCGCCGGTCGCAGCGCGCGGCGCACCCGCGGCCGCAGCAGGAAGCTCGCCCCGGTCCAGTCCTGGGCCACCAGCTCGCGCGTGTCCGGATACACGATCAGGTGTCCGGCGTGCGCGAATCCGTCGCGGCGCCAGAGCGGCTCCAGCTCGTCGCCGGCGAGCCGCCACGCGCGCAGGACCGCGTTGCCCGCGTCGTACGCGACCACGACGCCGCCGACCGGGTCCCACGCGGGCGGGTTCGACTCGGTGCCGAACGGCAGCCCGCTGATTTCGACCGAGCGCACCGACCGGTCGTCGTCGCGCCGCGCCCACCACAGCCGCACGGGGTCGGGCGACGCGCCCGTGCCGAGCATCGTGCGGTCGGTGTCGTTCTGCCCGTTGTCCATCCAGAGCACGTGCTCGTCCGCGATCACCGGGTCCCAGCCGTAGCTGCGGCCCGGCGCCGGGCCGTACGACGGCCGCCAGGAGTCGTCGATCGCAAGCCGCCCGGCCGCCCGGTCGAGCAGCAGCCGGAACACGACCGTCGTCCCGACCGCGATCACGCTCTCGCCGTCGCTCGACAACCGCGCCACCGACGGCTCGGGCAGCCGGAGCGGCGCGACGACCGGCCGGAGCGTCTCCGGGTCGAGCACGGACACGGTCGACGGCTCGCGGCCGGCGGGCGCGTCGCAGTCCTTCATGACCAGCTCGCCGCCGTCGAGCACCACGAACGAGTTGTGCGGCCGATCGACGGGCAGCCGCTGCGATCCCACCAGCTCGAGGTCGGGCGTCAGCCTGTGCGCCCAGGCGCCGAAGACGGCGTGCAGGTCGCCGTTCGCGTGGGCCGCGACCCCGCCCGGCCAGTAGCGGCCGCCCGGCAGCCGGGGCGAGCAGGCGGTGACCTCCAGCGACCTCGGGTCGAGCCGCTCCACGAACGCCTCGACGGGCGTCTGGAGCGGCCGCCGGCCGGGCATGTCGTGGCGGAGCGCGTAGAGCTCCCCGGGGTCGCGTCGCACGACCATGTCGGTGCCGAAGGCGTCGATCGCGGCGGTGACCTCGAGCCGCTCCCCGGGCTGCACGCCGAGTCCGCGGACGCCGTCGGCGAGGCAGCGACGCATCGGGCCGCCGTCCTCACACGTCCACGGCCGCGGCCAGTAGGCGCCCGCCACGGATCAGGCCGTGCAGCGGATCAGGGTCGCGTGCTCGAGGCCCGCGTCGCGGTGCGCGAGCGCCGCCCCGATCTCCGGGTCGAGCGCGAGGTCCAGGAACGCCTGCGCGCTCGGGTAGCGGACCGCGATCACCTCGTCCCAGCGCTCGCCGTCGTCGCCGATCACGGTCAGCGTCGCGAACGCCTGCCAGAGCACGTCGCCGCCGACCCGCCGGAGCACGTCGAGCGCGACGGCGCCGTAGCGCTCGTATGCCTCGCGCCCAGACACGTCCGCGGAGCCGCCACCGGGCGGCGCGTCCGTGTACGCCGCGCGCTCGCGGTAGCGGTTGAGGTTGAGCATCACGAGCGGCCCGTCGCCCTCGCGGCCGGCGATCGCCGCCATCGCCTCGATCTGCTCGCGCGTGGGGTTGACCGCCACGCTCAGACCCGGCCGTTCCCGCCGCGGTGGATCACGGCGAACCAGACCTCGGTGAGCGTCTGGATCGCCGTCTCGACGGAGACCCGCGGCTCGCCGCCGAACGCCTCGCGCAGGTAGCTCTCGTTCATCAGGTTGAGAGCGCGCGCGGTCTCGGCGAGGTCGGCGGGCGGGTTCGCGGCCACGCCGGGCATCGCGCGGAGCGCGTCCTCGACCAGCTCGTCGAAGCGCCGCCGCATCGCCTCCTGGCCCTGGTCGATCTGCTCCTCGGACGCGGCCGCCTCGGAGATCGCGCGCAGCAGCGGCCCGTGCCTGCGGTAGACGGCCACGGCGGGCTCGATCGCCGCGCGGATCACGTCCTCCGAGTCGCCCAGCCGCGCGTCGGCGAGCGCCCGCTGGGCGTCGAACATCTCGTCGATCGCCTCGCGCCCGGCCTGCCGGAGCAGGTCGGGCAGGTCGTCGAAGTGGCGGTAGAAGATCGTCCTCCCGATCCCCGCCTTCCGCATGACGTCGTCGACGGTCAGCGCGCCGTACGGGCCCTCTCGCACGAGCTCCTCGGCGGCGGCCACGATTCGGTCGCGGTTGTGCCGCCGGGTCTCGCGGATCTCGGCTCGGCGCGTGGCCACTCGGCCATGCTACATGAAAGTTGACACCGTGTCACACACTGTGTAACGTCGCTCCCACGTGATCTGGCCCCGACGCGTAACCCTCGCCGCCGCCGCGCTCGCGTCGGCGCTGCTGCTCCTCCCGGCCGCCGCCGGCGCCCGCCGGCAGGGCGCGGGGGAGGACGGCCGGCCGAACATCCTCGTCGTGATGACCGACGACCAGGCGGCCACCGACGTGGCGAAGATGCCGAACGTCCGCAGGCTGCTCGTCAAGAAGGGCGCGACCTTCACGGACGCGGTCGACTCGTTCCCGCTCTGCTGCCCGTCGCGGGCCACGTTCATCACCGGCCAGTACGCGCACAACCACGGGGTCGTCGGCAACTTCTACCCGTACGGCTGGTACGGGATGGAGGAGCGCGGGAACACGCTGCCGCGCTGGCTCCAGCAGAGCGGCTACCGAACGGCGCTGATCGGCAAGTGGCTGAACGGCTACGGCGCGCGCGACGCGCACGGAGAGGTGCCGGTCGGGTTCGACATCTGGCGCGGGCTGCTCGACGTCTCCGCGTACGACTACTTCAACTTCGTGATGAACCGCGACGGGAAGCTCAAGACCTGGGGCGACGCGAAGTTCGCGAAGGGGCTCGTGAAATTCGCGAAGGTCGAGGTCACGCCCAACCCGGAGGGACTCCAGGGGGTCTTCGACGCGCTCCGCAAGCAGTTCGGCCCGGCGCCGTACGACTACTGGGGCACGCACAGGACCAGGGACTACTCACCCGACGTGACCGGCAAGGCCACGGAGAACCTCGTCAAGGCGGAGAAGGACTCGGAGGACCCGTTCTTCATCTGGTGGGCGCCGGCCGCGCCGCACCGCGAGGACGTCGCGACCACGCTGATGGGCCGGCCCGGGCCAGACCCGCGGCCCGCCCCGCGCTACAAGCAGACGAGCAAGAGCTTCCGCCTGCCGCGGCCGCCCAGCTTCAACGAGGCGGACATCTCCGACAAGGCGTCGAACCTGACCGACCACGCGAGCGTGCTGACCGACGATCAGCTCGAGCAGCTCCAGCTCGACTACGAGGGCAGGATCGGCTCGCTGCGGGCGGTCGACGACCACGTGAAGCGGCTGGTGGACATCCTCGAGCGCACGGGCCAGCTCGACAACACGCTGATCCTGTTCCTGTCGGACAACGGCTGGCTCCAGGGCCAGCACCGCATCCCGGGCGACAAGTTCCTGCCGTTCGAGGAGTCGCTGCGAGTGCCGTTCATCATGCGCGGGCCGGGCGTGCCGGAGGGGAAGACGATCCGCGCGCACGTGACCAACATCGACTTCGCCCCGACGCTCGTGGACGTCGCGGGCGCGCGCGCGGGAAGGAAGCTGGACGGCGTCTCGCTCACGCGGGTCCTCCGCAATCCGGGCCGCGCGCCGAACCGGATCGTCGAGATCGAGGCGCCCAGGCCGCTCTTCGAGCAGAACGTGCCGGTCAACGCGTGGGACCGGCCGTACAAGGGCGTGCGGACCGGGCGCTACACGTACGTCGTCTACACCGAGAGCGGCGACGAGGAGCTCTACGACCGCAGGACCGACCCGCACCAGTTGAGGAGCCTCGCCGCCGATCCGGCCTACGCGCAGGTGAGGGCGCGGCTGGCCGCGAAGCTGGCCAAGCTCGACTCCTGCGCCGGGGCCGCCTGCAACATCGCCCCGTGAGGCGCACGTGCGCGGTCGCGCTGGCGCTGGCGGCGTCGTGGCCGGCCGTCGCGCGGGCCGAGGTGCGCGAGTCGGGCGGCCTGCACGACGCGCGCTACTGCGAGGTCATCGAGGTCAAGGGGGTGCCGCCGAACGCGCACGCGATCGTCTGGAACACGATCGGGCTGAACCGGTGTCCGGCCGCGAGGTGGAACGCGCTCGACGCCACCGAGCTGGCCAAGGAGCACGGCGACACGCTCGTCCTCCTCAACGGGCCGCGGCACTTCCTCATGGACTCCGCGAGCGGCGAGACCGGCGGCGTGCGCTCGTTCCGCGGGTTGCGCATGCGGCGGCTGGCGACGATCCCGCTGCGGACCGCCGCCGATCTCGTCCAGACGCCGTACACCGACCGCACCATCCGGCGCGCGAACACGTGGCGGTGGGGGAGGGGTCGCCGGGTCTTCGAGCTGGTGGCGCCGGGCGGCGACGTCTACGTGATGCAGAGCTACTCGCAGATCAGGGAGCCGTGGCTGCGGCTGGCCGATCTCCGCTCGCTCGGCGGCCAGCTCACGCCGCCGCCGGGCTGGCGCTACCGCACGCGCAGGCTCCGGGACGAGCTGCTGCTCGCGGTCAAGCACCGCGCGACGATCGTGCAGGACGAGCTTCAGAACACCTACCAGCTCGTCACGCCGGCGCCGGACGGCGAGCGGCCGCGGCGCGCGGTGGAGATGACGGGGCGGACGCACAGCGTGCCGCCGACGACCCCGGGGACGGTGGAGGACCGCGGGACGGTGAGGGGCGCGCCGTTCGGGCGCGGGTCGATCCAGCTGATCGGGCGGTTCGTGGACGGGCGCCTCGAGGGCACCTACCGGCTCACCTTCCCGAACGGGTCGATCGTAGGGCGGGTGAGGGCGCCGTTCGAGATAGCCGGCGACCGGATCAGATTCGAGGGGAGGTCGCGCTTCCTCGCCGGCACCGGCGCGTACCGCGGCATCTCGAGCAGCGCGCTCGACGTCGTCGACACGAACACCCTCGACGGCCAGAACGGCCGCCTGTCGGTCACCGGGTTCGCGCGCTACGCGGAGTCGCCGGGCGCCGGCTGACCGCATCGCCGCCGCGCGGACGTCGCCGACGCAATCGACTCGTCACTTATCGGTGCTATAGCCCGGATAAGTGACCACTCGATCTCGGCTGCGAAGCTAGCCTCGAAGCCCCGGAGGGGTGGCAGAGCGGTTGAATGCGCCGGTCTTGAAAACCGGTGTCCGTCGTCTCGGCGGACCGTGGGTTCGAATCCCACCCCCTCCGCTAGGCGGTCTCTCGAGCACCCCCGGGCGCGGCTGATGCGTTGACAGCTATAGGCGAATTGAGCACACTCGCTCCGGGGATCACCGGTGAGGGAGAGGACACCGCGCGATGGAGACTGCGGCCGTGTGCCGCGAGCACCAGAAGTCGCGTACCAGCGCAGCCCGTCGTCGACCCCCAAGCGCACCACACTGATCCTCGCGGGATGGGCCGGCGTCATCGTCGGCATGTCGATGCTTTTCGTCGATCGGCCATGGTGGGACGCACGGGCGCTGCGCTTCGCCCAAACGCCGGAGTTCGGGCTCTACGTGGCCGTATTCTGCGCGAACGTCGGGACCGCGGCAATCGCGGCGATTTTCGTTGTGAGAGAGGTGCGGGACGTGTGGGGCTATCGCGCGGGTCAGGGGCGGGACCTGTTGGGCTCGTTGGCTCTGCTTATCGCTCTTGCGGGAACCGTCCTGACCGTGACGCAAGCCCAGCTGCCCGACTATCCGCTCGCCCAGCGTCAGGCGAAGTTGTGGGGGCTCACATTGCTCATTGCCGCGCTCGCCTTCGTCGCTGCGATCGGGGTCTGGCTGATGCAGGCCGCGGTCGAGCGTACGTTCTCGCGAGACGGCGCACCTACGGTGACTCAGATCGCGCGGTTCGTGGAGCTACGGGAACGCATGCAGCTTTTACTGACGTGTCTGGGCGTCATGCTGGGTGGTGCGATTCTCAACGCGGGCGCGTTGCGGCTAGCCGTCTTGGCGGACAATCCGGACGCGGACTTCCCGGCGGAACTAGTGCTCCTCTACGGAGCCGCCGTGTCGGGCCTCATCGCCCTCGGTTACGCGCCTACGCACGCGCGCACGCTAGCGATCGGCCGCGATGTACGCGATCGCTGCGTTCCGATGCCCTCGCCGAGCTCGGCGTCATGGGCTGCTTGGCAGGCCGATCGCAAGGCATTCGAGGAGCTGCTTGGGTTGCAGGCCGGCGCGACTGGGAGCTTGCGCATGGCAGCCTGGATCCTGACGCCGCTAGCTGGCAGCATCGTCAGCCTGCTGCTGGGCACCGCCGGCTAAGCACGTCACAGCGGCGCCTCGGAGAGGCGGGTCGATAACGAGCTGTAGCGGGGCCGCCTCGGCCTGCCCCCGCTCGAAGGCCAGCTCTGCCTGCTCCGACTCCACTGATCAAGTGCATTCGTTTGGGCTAGCCGCTGCGGCATCCCGCTGGTGTCGGTGTTCTGTAGGCCGATCCGTCACCCGCGTAGTGTGGAACGGCGCCGCGGCATCGCGGCGTGGCGGGACGGCTCAACAAAGGTGCTGGCTCGGAATGCGACTACCCCGAGCTGGACGAAGTAGCTCTCCCCGCGCGGAACGATCGCTAGGTCGGTGCTACGGGCGTGGACGACTTCGATCAAGACCCTTGGCCGTCCAGGTCGCCCGCGTTGAAGGCGGCGTACGACTCGCGGACGATCTCCACGCTCTCGTCGGCCACCGCCCGATCGCGGGTCACGTCACCGCCGTGTACTTGAGGTGCGTGACGCCGGGCGCCTCGACCGCCCGGACCTGCTCGAGCTGCACATCCCCGGCCCCGACGCCGTCGAAGAGGCGAGCACCGTCGCCGAGCAGCACCGGAACGACGTGCAGCTCGAGCTCGTCGAGCAGTCCCGCCGCCAGGTACTGGTTGATGGCCTGGGCGCCGCCCCAGACCATCACGTCCATGCCGCCGGCGGCGTCCCTCGCCTGCTCGAGCGCGGACTCGATTCCGTCGGTGACGAAGTGGAACGTGGTCCCTCCCTTCATCTCCACCGGATCACGCGGGTGATGGGTGAGGACGAACACGGGGTGGTGGTAGGGAGGGTCGTCTCCCCACCAGCCCGTCCACGACCCGTCGCCCCAGGGGCCGCCGCCGACCGGGCCGAACATGTTCCGGCCCATCACCGCGGCGCCCACGTTCTCGCGCGCCTCCTCGACTATCCGCGCACTCTCGTTGACCTCGCCGCCCTCGCGGCCGTGGGCCTCGCGCCAGGCGGCCAGAGGAACGACCCAGTCGTGGAGCCGCTCGCCGCCCTCGCCAAGCGGGTTCTCCTCGCTCGGGTTCGGGCCGGCGACGAACCCGTCCAGCGAGATCGAGATGTCAGATTTGAGCTTGCTCATCGTTCCTCCTGGTGAGTCGGACATGGTCCCAAGGTGGCCCTGCCCTCACGCGGGGTCTCGTGCGCACACCCTCGCAAAGAGGCCCCCTCGGCGCTTAGCATCGCGTGGACCGAAGTCCTGACACCGCGGCGATCGGAGGAGTAGACATGGAAGCTCACGAAGGCGAGCTCGGGCCGGTCGACATCGTGGTGATCGCGTACCCGCCCGGCTCACCCATGACCGGCGAGGCCGCCCCGATGCTGGTGGATCTCGTCGACCGCGGGATCATCCGCGTGCTCGACGTCATGTTCGTGAAGAAGGAGGAGGACGGCTCGGTCATCGGCTTCGAGGCGCGTGATCTGAGCGACAAGGGGGTGGGCGACTTCCACGTCTTCGAGGGCGCATCGTCCGGACTCCTGGGCGACGACGAGGCACAGGAGGCGGCGGAGGCACTCGATCCCGGAAGCGGCGCGGTGGTGCTCGTGTACGAGAACCGTTGGGCCGCACCGTTCATCGCGGCCGTGCGTCGCAACGGTGGCTATCCGATCGCCTTCGAACGCATCCCGACGCAGGCCCTGATGGATGCCCTCGATGCCGCCGAGGCGGCGGTCTGACCGAAAGGACGATCCGATGCCAGGTCTACTTGGAGGTATCGCGCGCGTGGCGGTTGCCTCGGGCACAGCGACGGCGGTCTCGAACCGCGTGAGCAGGCGCCAGTCACGGCGCTGGGCGGAACAGGGTGGCGGGCAGCCCGGATACCTCGCGCCCGCGGGAGGCGAGTACTACGAGCAGCCGCCGCCGGAGGCCGCCGCGCCGCCACCGGCGCCGGCACCCGCCGCCGACCCGATCGCCCAGCTCAAGGAGCTCGGCGAACTGCGCCAGCAGGGCATTCTCACCGACGAGGAGTTCGCGGCACAGAAGGCTAAGCTGCTTGGCTAGACGCGTTGGAGGGGCCGCCGCCCGACAGGGCCGGGCTCAGGTGAGCCCGGCCGCCTCCAGCGCCTGCTCGCGGCCTGTGTAGTAGTCGAGCGTCACGACCTCCCCTTGGCGAAAGCCGTAGAGGATGCCGTCGTGGCTGTCGAGGTCCAGGCCGGTCGAGCTGCCGCGTGCGGTGTGGTGGATGAGCACGAGGACCGACTCGCCCGCCTCGACGATCTCCTCGACCTCGACGTTCCAGTCCGTCCACGCTGCGCTCCAGTCGCTGATCCAACTCCGCCAGCCGTCGTGCCCGACGTAGTAACCCTGGTCCGGCGACTGGTGGTCCCGGATCTCGATGGTCTCGGCGAAGTCGTCCCAGATCGGCTCGCCGGTCGCCTCGAAGTGCTCGAACCCCCGCCGGATGGTCTCGACGTTCGCCTGCGACATCGCGTCGTGAGTATCCCAGGGGTGTCCCGACACCACCCCTAGGGTCCCTTGGAAGGGTCCCGGATGCGGGCGATTCTCCTGGTGCAAGCCAATCAAGCACCTAACGGGAGACACCCATGCTCAGCAAGACCCGCATCACCGTCCTCGCCCTCACCGGCGCGATCGCCATGACCGGCGCCGCCGAGGCCGCCTCGACGCCGAAGCTCACGATCAAGGGCCCCAACGGCGACTTCCAGGGCACGATCAAGGCCAAGAAGCGCAAGTGCATGAACGGCCGCACCGTGCACGTCTTCATGAAGACCGACCAGGGTCCGCAGGAGATCGGCTCCGACACCTCCGAGCTCAATGCCGACAAGACGCGCGGCCAGTGGTCGACCGGCAACTCCGGCTACAAGAACGGCGAGTTCTTCGCCAAGGCCGACCCGAAGGGCAGTTGCAAGCCGCTCACGAGCAAGACGATCACGGTCGTCACGCCGGGCGCCGAGGAGCCCGAGGGCGACGACGGCGACGCGATCGTCGTCCCGCGCACGGCCGGCGGAGGCCTCGGCATCCGGCTCGCGCCCCGAACGGAAAGCCCGATGGCGTCGATCAAGGAGGTCGACGGCGCGGACGGCGGATGGAGTCGCGAGAAGTGCGAGGACATGCTCGATTTCGCGGAGGGTCTCGTCGACGAGATCGACAAGGAGGCCAACGGCGGCGAGATGGAGCAGGCGGCCAAGGACCTGGACCTGGCCATCAAGGTGAACGAGGCCATCACGGACAACTGCCTGGTCGTGTACGACTGAGCCGCACGGACTGAAGGACGAGAAACGGAGAGCCCCCGCCCTCGGCGGGGGCTCTCGTCCGTCAAGTCCCGATGCCCGCCCGCCGACATCGATCCCGATGCGCGCGCGGGCTGACAACTTCGGCGCACTCAGGCTCGCCGCCGCGACCTCGGTGCTCCTCTCCCACGCCTGGTGGCTGACCGGCCACGAGGACCCGCTGGCGGCCGCCACCGGCGAGTCGCTCGGCGACGTCGCGGTCACGGTCTTCTTCGCCGTCAGCGGGTTCCTCGTCGCGGGGAGCTGGTGTCGGGATCCGCACCTCTTGCGCTTCGCGTTCCGGCGGGTGCGCCGCATCTGGCCGGGGCTCGTCGTGGCGGTGCTCGTCACGGCGTTCCTGTTCGGTCCCCTGTTCACACGGCTCGCGCCCGTGGACTACCTGGGGAGCGACGCCACGCGCACGTGGGTCGTCGGGAAGGTCACGATGCTCGGCGGCGGCGACTCCCTCCCGGGCGTCTTCCACGCCAATCCCCGGGCCGAGACCAACGGCTCGCTGTGGACGCTCCCGGTCGAGGTCCGGGCGTACATCTTCCTCGCCGTCCTCGCCCTGCTCGGCGCGTTCCGCGGCCCGCGGCTGCTGCCCGCGGTCTGGCTCGCCGCGGTCTGCGGGAGCATCCTGGTGCGCGTCTCGGGCGCCGACGCGTCCGCGGCCCTCGCGGCGCGCGCCGTGTACCTGCTCGCGGTCTTCCTGGGCGGCGCGCTGCTGTACTCGCACCGCGACCGGCTGAAGCTCCACGGGCTCGTGGTCGCCGGCCTGATCGCGGCCTGGGTGCTCAGCTCCGGGACCGTCCTCCAGTGGGCCGCCGGCGCGGTGGCCTTCCCCTACGCGTGCCTCTGGATCGCCTACCGGACGCGTCCGGTGCTGGCCCGCTTCACGAGCCGCACCGACCTCTCCTACGGCATCTACCTGTACAGCTTCCCGGTCGAGCAGGCGGTCCGGGCGCTCGCCGGCGCGTCCGCCGGCCCGCTGCTCGTGATCGCGGTCGCGCTGCCCGTCAGCGGTGGTCTTGCGCTGCTGTCGTGGCTCCTCGTCGAGAAGCCGTGCCTCACGCGGCGCTCAGCGACCGGCGACGACGCGGCCGCCGCCCAGCCAGCCGAGCTTGCCGCGCTCGCCCGCGCGTGACCTGACCAGCTCGACTGTCGCAACCGCGCCGAGCACGGCCAGCAGCGCCGACGACGGCAGCAGGAAGCGGTCGAAGGGCACCAGGTCGCCCACCACGCACTCCGCGCACGTCGCGGCGGCGAGGACCACCGCGAACCCGGCGAGCGCCATCCGGCGCGGGTCCCTCTTCCTGACCGCGGCGATCGCTCCCACGACGCCGACCATCACCACCGGGACGGTGCTCATGCCCGCCATCATCAGGAACGGATTGGGCACGCCGACGGACCCGCCGGCGTTGTAGGTCCGCGTGGTGTGCAGGGCGACCATCGGATCGCCCGTCGTGGCGAGGCCGAACAGCAGCCAGACGCCCGGCGCCGCGAGCGGAAGGGCCAGCTCCCAGCGCAGGCGCCCGCGCCAGACGAAGGCGCAGCAGACCGCGAGGGCCCACGCCTCGGGCCGGAGGGTGCCCGCCGCGGTGAGGGCGAGCAGCGTCGCGCGCGGCCGGCCCTGGACGGCCGCCACGGCCGCCACGAGCACCAGCGCGGCGAACGGCACGTCGACGGTGTCGCGAACCGCGGACACGACGTGCGGTGGAAACGCCGCCATCGCCGCCGCCAGGAACCCGGCCACCAGCGTGCCGCCGAGCAGGCGGCCGAGGCGGAACGCCGCGTACACCAGCGTGGCGAACGCGACGCCCGACAGGACGCCGTAGGCCACCAGCGCGCCGTGGTGGCCGAGGAGGCCGAGCGGCGTGGCGGCGAGGATCGCCCCGGGGTGCGGCGTGTGCACGAGCTGGCCGATGCCGGTGAACCCGTCGAGGTCGCCGTGCAGCAGCTTCTCGCCCAGGCGCACGCTCGAGGCCGAGTCCGACCACTCGGGCGGGGTCCTGGCGTTCAGCGCTACGCAGCCCAGCAGCGCGGCAGCTCCGAGAACACGTCGCATCCAGGGCGTATCGGCGCTCGCACGCCAATCGTCAAGCATTTGCGTACCATCGCGCGCCGTGCGCCGCCGCCTCATCCTCCCTCTCTGCCTGTGCCTCGCCGTCGCGGCGGCCGGCGCGGGCGCCGCGTACGCCGCCGGTCCGAGCCCGGTCCACGCCGCGTTCACCAACCTGCGCACGAACCTCC
>DATENL010000130.1:0-16403 GCA_035275105.1 Thermoleophilaceae bacterium | reverse complement strand
GATGCGCTCGCTACCGCCGTATTCGCCAGCTACCCGCTGTGGTGGTGGCTCGGCTGGGACCACGGCCGGCGGCGCCGGCCACGCTCGACGGGGTGAGCTCCCCCGCCGCCCGCGACGCGCTGATCGCCGAGCTGCGCGAGCACGCGCTCGTGATCGGCGAGGTCACGCTCACCAGCGGCGCCACGGCGCAGTACCTGGTCGACGCGAAGCGCGCGATCCTGCGGCCGGCGGGCTTCCGCGCGCTGGCGGAGCTGACCGCGGCGGAGGCGCGGGCGCGCGGTGCGGAGGCCGTGGGCGGGATCACGATGGGCGCCGACCCGATCGCCTGCGCGGCGCTCGCGGGCGGCGCCGACGTGGACGCGTTCTTCGTTCGCAAGGAGCGCAAGGAGCACGGTCTGTCGCGCTGGGTCGAGGGCCCGCCGCTGCGTCCCGGAACGCGCTGCCTCGTGGTCGAGGACGTGGTCACGACGGGCGGCTCGACGATCAAGGCGCTCGACCGCGTGCGCGAGGAGGGCCTCGAGGTCTGCGGCGTGATGGCGATCCTCGACCGGCTGGCGGGCGGCGGCGAGGCGATCGGCGAGGCGGCCGGCGGCGCGCCCTACACGGCGCTGACGACGATCGACGACGTGTATCCGGAGCGCCCGGACCGCTAGTCGCGCTTCGGCCTGGCGCGGTACAGCGCCACCTGGCCCTTCACGCCCTTCAGCTTCTTGCGCCCGGCCGAGCTCCAGCGGAAGTCGTCCCTGGCCGCGTCGCGCACCTCCTCGGTGCCCAGCACGCTCGCCGGGCGCGCGACGCCCGTAATCCGGCTCGCGACGTTGACCGGCGACCCGTAGAGGTCGCCGGCCCGCTCGAGCGCGACGCCCGTCGCCACCCCCGAGCGGATGTTCGGGAAGTCGCGGCCCTCCTCCTCGGCCATGTCCACGATGCGGAGGGCCGCGTCGACCACGTCGGCGGCCTCGGGGCCCGCGATCATCGCGGCGTCGCCGATCGTCTTCACGAGCCGCACGGGCGGCTCGGTCGCCTCGACCGCCATCTGGGTCAGCCGGCCCACGACCCCGCCGAGCTCCTCCGGCGGCAGCCCCTCGCCCAGCTTCGTGAACCCGACCAGGTCGGTGAACGCGACGGTGACCTCCGTCGCCCCTCGCATCTCGCCGGCGCGGAGCGCCGACTGGTCGACGACCGTGTTGCGGAGCTGCTCGAGCAGGTGGAGCCGGTAGACGTAGGCGAGCTGGTCGGTCATCAGCGGCACCAGGCCCTTCGACGCCTCGGCGGCGCGCAGCCCGAGGTCGCGCTCGGTGTCGCCGGGCTTCACGAGCGCGCGGCCGACCACCTGCCGCGACGCGTCCGCGACCCTGGCGATCGACTCGCCGATGACGACCGCGGTCTCGTGGACCGCCTCCTCCGGGATGCCGGCGTCGAGAAGCCCCTTCAGCGTCTTGAGCGCGTCCAGGTCGGCGTCGCCGAGCAGCTTCTCGTCGGGGTCCGGGCGCGGCAGCCCGAGCGCTTGGCGCTGCCGGATGAGGAAATCGACCGGCAGGTCGACCTTCTCGGCGAGGTCGCGCGCGGTGTACTTCGCCTCGCCGCCCAGGGCGAGCTCGACCGGGAGGAGGGCCAGGTGGCTGCCCTCGACGGCGCGCTTCAGCTCGTCCAGCTCGACGCCCTGGTCGTGCAGCTCCTCCAGCAGCTCGAGCCGCGCCTTGCGCTCGTCCCCCTCGACGCCCTCGAGCAGCCCCTCGGCCTCGAAGTCGACCTCCGCGATGGCTAGACGCCTTCCCGGAGCAGCTCGCGCAGCCGCTCGTCGCGCGTGTCGCCCGGCTCGGTCGACTCCATGAATTCGGTCAGCTCGCGCACGAAGCGCCGCGGATCGGCCCGGTGCGGGAAGTGCCCGGCCTCCGGGAACGTGACGAAGCGGCTCCCCGGCATGATCTCCGAGGCCCGCAGTCCGTGGCGGTAGGGGATGATCGGATCGCGCTCGCCCCAGAGGATCAGCGACGGCATCTCCTCGGCAAGGTACAGGCGATCGGTCGCGCTCACCCGCTGGCCGCCGGGGTCGAGGATCGTGCGCAGCGTGTGCACGAAGGCCGCCCTCGCGCCGGGATCGGCGAGCGAGGAGAAGCCGCGCCACATCTCGTCCAGGTCGTCCCCGGCCCGCAGCCCCAGGCGGCCGAGAAAGGAACCGACTCCGTCGAGGCGGCCAATCAGGCCCGGCGACGCGAGCAGCGGCAGCACGATCTCGGAGCCGGGCAGCGCCGCCGCGCGCAGCAGCAGGTGCACCTCGCGCCCGAGGCCGCCGCTCGAGACGAGCACGAGCCGCTCGACGCGCTCGGGGAACTGGTAGGCCATCTGCATCGCCACGCCGCCGCCGAGCGAGTGCCCGACGACCGTCGCGCGATCGTGCCCGATGGCCGCCAGCAGGTCGCGGATGCCGCTGGCGTAGGCGCCGAGCGAGTAGTCCCCGCGCGGCTTGGCGGACTCGCCGTGACCGAGCAGGTCGGGCGCGACGACGGTGTAGCGCTCGGCCAGCGGCTCGATCACGTGCTCCCAGGTGGCGGAGCTGCCGGTGATGCCGTGGATCAGTACGACCACGGGCCCCCAGCCGGCGCGCCGGTACGTCACGCGATGGCCGTGGATCCGGATCTCCTCGAGCTCAAATTCCATGGAGGGGTGCTCCTTCGGTCGGCGGCGGGGCTAGACTAACTAACCGCTTGGTCAGTTCAGGTAACGCCCCTTGACAGTGAGTACCCGCACAGAGCCACGCCCACCCAGGAAGCGGCTGACGGCCGAGCAGCGCCGTGAGGCGATCCTCGACGCCGCGCTCGAGGTGTTCGCGCGGCGCGGCTTCAACGGCGCCTCGATCGACGAGATCGCGCAGGCGGCCGGCGTCTCGAAGGCGCTGATCTACGAGCACTTCCCGTCGAAGCGCGACCTCCACATCTCGCTGCTCGAGCGCAGCACGCAGGAGATCTTCGAGCGTCTGGCCGAGTCGGCGGCGAACTCCGATCCCGGCGACGTCCGCCTGCGTGCCGGGGTGGACGCCTTCCTCGAGTTCGTCGAGCGTCGCCGCGACGCGTTCAGGATGCTGTTCCGCGACGCCGTGGAGCCCGAGGTCGCCGAGATCCTCGCCGGCGTGCAGCGCCAGGCCGCGGCGGCCGTGGCCGGGATGATCGCGACCGAGCCGCGCGCCAACCCGGACGGGGATCCGGAGCGCGAGGGCAAGGCGATCGAGATGCTCGGCCAGCAGCTCACCGGCGCCGTCCAGTCGCTCGCGATCTGGTGGGGCGAGCACCCGGAGGTCCCGCGCGAGGCGCTGGTCGAGTCGGTGATGAACTTCGCCTGGGTCGGGCTCGAGCGGCTGCGCGCGGGCGACCGCTTCTCCGGCTAGGGCGCCCGCCCGCGATGGGTTAGCCTGCCCACGCCGTGCGCTTCGGACTCTTTTACGAGCACCAGCAGCCGCGCCCCTGGGACGAGGGCGACACGGAGCGGCTGCTGAACAACGCGCTCGAGCAGGTCGAGCTGGCCGACCGGCTCGGCTACGACTACGTCTGGGAGGTCGAGCACCACTTCCTGGAGGAGTACTCGCACTCGAGCGCGCCCGAGGTCTTCCTCGCGGCCGCGAGCCAGCGCACCGAGCGGATCCGCCTCGGCCACGGGATCGTGCAGCTGCCGCCGGCGTTCAACCACCCCGCGCGGATCGTCGAGCGCGCCGCCACGCTCGACCTGATCTCGGGCGGGCGGGTGGACCTCGGCACCGGCGAGGCGAGCTCGCAGGCGGAGCTCGGCGGCTTCGGCGTCGTGCGCGAGCAGAAGCGCGAGCAGTGGGAGGAAGCGATCGACGCGGTCGCGCGGATGTTCGTCGAGGAGCCGTTCGCCGGCATCGACGGCGACTACGTCGCGATGCCGCCGCGAAACGTGATGCCGAAGCCCAAGCAGCGCCCGCACCCCCCGCTCTGGGTCGCGTGCAGCCGGCGCGAGACGATCCTCCTGGCCGCCGAGAAGGGGATCGGCGCCCTGTCGTTCTCCTTCATCGAGCCCGAGCAGGCGAAGGAGTGGGTGGACGAGTACTACTCGATCATCGAGTCCGACCGCTGCGTGCCGGCCGGGTTCGCGGTCAACCCCAACTTCGCCGTCGTGCTGCCGATGATGTGCCACGAGGACGAGGCGACGGCGATCGAGCGCGGCATCGACGGCGCGCACTTCTTCGGCTACTCGCTCGCCCACTACTACGTCTTCGGCGAGCACCAGCCGGGGCGCACGAACATCTGGGAGCAGTTCGTGAGGGACCGGGCCGACAAGGGCTTCGCGCGCGAGATCGTCACGGCCGACCAGGGCCCGCTCGGCGTCAAGCTGCTCGAGGAGGGGCTGGGCTCGCTGCGCGGCGGCATCGGAACGCCCGACCAGATCGCGGAGCTGTGCCAGCGCTTTCAGCGCGCGGGCGTCGACCAGATCATCTTCTCGATCCAGAACGGCCGCGCCGAGCACGAGCACGTGTGCGAGGCCCTCGAGCTGTTCGCGGAGAAGGTCATGCCCAAGTTCGCCCAGCGGGCGGACCGCGTCGACGCCGCCAAGCAGAAGCGCCTCGCCGCGGCCTGCAAGCGAGCGGTGGAGCGGCGGGAGCCGCCGCGGCCGGCGCCGACCGACTACGTGATCGAGCCGGGCGGCGAGCCCACGCCCGCGTACGAGATGCGCGCAATGCGGGAGCGGACGGCGGCGGGCTCGAACGGCGGCGCGTCGCTCGCCACGCGCGTGAACAGGGCCGCCGAGAACGCCTTCGCCGCGTTCATCCGGGGCCGCAGCGACGACCAGCTCGACAGGCTGATGGGAACGAGCGCCGGCCTGCGGATCGCCTTCGGCGGCATGGAGCGCGCGTTCGTCCCCGAGAACAGCGGCGGCTTCCGCGGGACGATCCAGTGGGAGCTCGAGGGCTCACGCGGGCGCAAGACCTGGCACGTCGCGGTCGACGACGGCCGCGCCCGGGCGCGGCCCGGGGCCGTGGAGGACCCCAAGGTCACGATGCGCATGAGCGTGCCGATGTTCGCCCGGGTGCTCGCCCGCGAGGTGGACCCCGCGAAGGCGATGCTGGAGGGCCGGCTCAGCGTGACGGGCGACTTCGCCGTCGCGTCCCGGATCGGGCCGATGTTCGGCGAGGACGCGCGCTGGTAGTGCAACAGGGGCCAGGCCACCTGTTGCACCGCAACAGGTGGCCTGGCCCCTGTTGCGTCAGTACGAGCGCGGCAGGCCGAGCGAGTGCTCGGCCACGTAGTTGAGGATCATCTCGCGCGACACCGGCGCGGTCCGCACGAGCCGCACGGCCCAGTACATCTGCGCCAGCCCGTACTCGAGGCTGAAGCCGTTGCCGCCGTGGGTCTGGATCGCCTGGTCCACGCAGTGGACGCCGGCCTCCGCCGCCGCGTACTTGGCCATGTTGCTCGCCTCGCCGGCGGGGGCGCCCGCGTCGTAGAGCGCGGCGGCCTTCTGCATCATCAGCCGGGCCAGCTCGAGCTCGATCTTCGCCGCGGCGAGCGGGTGCGAGATCCCCTGGTGCGCCCCGATCGGCTCCTTCCAGACCGTGCGCTCGCGCGCGTACTGCGCGGCCATCTGGAGCGCGCGGCGCGAACCCCCGTTGCACACCGCCGCGCCCATGATCCGCTCCGGGTTGAGCCCGTCGAACACGGCCTTCAGCCCGGCGTTCACGTTTCCGCCCACCAGCCGCTCGTCGCCCACCTCGACGTCGTCGAAGAACAGCTGCCACTGCTTGTCCGACGGCGGTAGCACCGTCGGGATGTGCTGGCGCTCTAGTCCCGGCGCGTCGGTGGGCACGATCAGGAGGAGCGGCAGGCCGAGGCTGCCGTCGGCCTCGCGCGCACGTGCGACCACGAGGATCTCGTCCGCCTCCTCGACGCCCGAGATGAACGTCTTCTGGCCGCGCAGGATCCACTTGCCGTTGTCCTTCCGCGCCGCCGTCGACAGGTTGTGGGAGTTCGAGCCCGCGTCCGGCTCGGTGATGGCGAAGGCGAACTTCGTCGTACCGCGCGCGATCCCGCGCAGCCAGATGTCCTTCTGATCGGGGGTGCCGTGGCGGGTGAGGATGCTCCCGACGATCGCCGGCGACACCACGATCAGGAGCAGCCCGCAGCCCGCGGCCGTTATCTCCTCGCCCACGGCCGCCAGCGCCGCCATCCCGAGCCCGCCGCCGTCGTACTCCTCGGGGATGTTCACGCCCAGGTAGCCGCGGCTGGCGAGCGCGTCCCACAGCTCGAGCGGCGGCTCCCCGGCGGTGTTGATCCTGCGCGTGTACTCGGGCCCGAAGCTGCCGGCGATCGACGCGACGGTCTCGCGCAGCATCGCCTCCTCCTGCGACGGGACGAGCGAGAGGACTGGGGCCGCGATCGTCGCCACGCCGTCAGCTTATGGTGACCGGCCGCGTGACGCGAACCCGGCGGCCCGCGCGGTTGGTCGCGGTGGCCACGAGCTGCCCGTGCACGGTCTCGCGGACGCCCGCCACGTAGCGCTCGCCCGCATCGCTCAGCGCGAGGTGGACCTTGGTGCGGCCGCGCGGCAGCCCGCCGCGACGGACGCGCCCGAGGGTGACCCAGCGCGACTGCCCCGTGCGCCGGTGGCGGCGCGCAGCGCGCAGGACCACCTCGGCGTCCACCCGCTGGCTCGGGATCAGCGAGACGCGCATGCCGTGCTCCGGCAGGCGGCTCGCCTTCAGCGCGTGACGCGCCTCGATCCGGAAGCGGAGCGGTAGCGGCCCCGGCCGGGGCCGCGGCTTGCCCGGATCGGGCTCGCGCGGCGCGGTGCGCTTGCGCCACGGGCCCGTGACCTCGTAGACGGCTCCGGACACGTACGCCCGCTGCGACGAGAAGTAGAGGCGGGTCCCGCTCGGGTCGAACGACGGCCCGGTGGTCTCCGAGCTGGCGTCCGTGCTCGGGTCGCCGTGCTGGACGCCGTCCATGTGCACGAAGCGGGCGATCACGCCCTCGGTCGAGATCAGGCAGATGTCGAAGTCGCCCGCGTCCTCGCAGACCAGGAGGTCGCCCGAGCGCGGGCAGACGATCGCGTTGTCGGGGTCGGTGAGGATCGGCTCCTTGTAGTCGTCCTCGGCGTAGACCACGTCGTAGGCGTGGGAGATGGGGTCGTAGGCGTACACGCGCCCCGCGCTCGACTCGACGAAGTACACGACGCCGCTCAGCGGGTCGACGCAGAGCCCCTCGGGTCGCTTCAGCTTCGACGCCGCCGGCACCTGCTCGCGCGTCGGCTTCGACCTGCCCGACGGGTCGGGCACCCTCGTCCACGACACGAACCCGTCCGGCCGGAGCGTCGCGATCTCGAGCACGCCGCTGCTGAGGTCGCCCCAGCGCGCGGGCTCGAAGCGGTAGAAGCCGCCGCCCGACTGGTCCTCGGTCAGGTACAGCCGCCGCTGGCGCGCGTGGACGACCACGTACTCGTGCGAGAAGACGCCGAGCGCCGGACGCGCGACCGCGGGCTTCTTGCCCTTCGGGTCGCACTCCCAGACGAGGCCCCCGTCCACCTCCTCGCCCGACAGCCAGGTGCCCCACGGCGTGGTGCCGCCGCCGCAGTTGGTGTCGGTGCCGTCGAGGATCCGGTAGGCGTCGCGGACCGAGCCGTCCTTGTTGAAGTGGATCGCGCTCGCGCCGCCGCGCACGCCGCCGGGCAGCACCCCCGGCACCTCGCAGTTCGAGACGAAGATCCAGCTGCCGTCCGGCTGCCTGAACGAGCCCGAGCCGTCGGGGAACGGGTGCCACGGATAGCCGGTCACGCCGACGGGCACGCCGCCGCGCGCGATCTCGCGCACCGTGAAGCCCTTCGGCACCATGATCCCGTCGAGGTTCGAGGGCTGGAGCGGCCCGTACGGACCGGGGCCGATCCGCGGAGACGCCACGGCCCGCCCCGCGAGCGCGCCGGTCCTGAGCGCCGGCGCCAGCGCGGCGCCGGCCGACGCGGCGAGCCCCGCACGCACCACGTCCCTCCTCGTCATCGCCCCCACGTCCGCCAGCGTAAACGGAAGCGCCATAATCGTGTCGATGCCTGGTGAATTCGGCAGGGCGCTGTCGCGGGGTCAGATCCGCGTGTCGGACGCGGAGCGCGAGCGCGCGGTCGACACGCTCCGCGAGCACTACGCCGACGGCCGCCTGAGCTCGGATGAGCTCGAGGAGCGGATCGAGCGGGCCTACTCGGCGACGACGCGAAGCGACATCACGGCACTGATGCGCGACCTGCCGTCGGTCGTTCCCTGGCGAGCGCGGCAGCGGCTGGCGAAAGCCAACCGCGACGCCTGGCGCGCGCACCTGACGTCGTACGCCGCCGTGAACGGCGGGCTCGTGGGGATCTGGGGCGTCACCGGCGGCGGCGAGTTCTGGCCGATCTGGTCGATCGGAGGCTGGGGCATCGCGATCCTGTGGCACGGGATGGCGGCGCGCGCGACCGCCCGGCGCCTGGAGCGCCGCGAGCCGCGCTCGCTGCGGGGCCGCCGGCCGCCGCCTCCGCTGCCGCGCTAACCGGTTGGACGCCCGACCACGCATCAGCCATGATGTGTGGCGTGTCGGCTGAGCGCGCAACCGACGGCCCCGCTTCGGGGGGGACGCCCGGCTTCCTGACCGCGGAGCAGGCGCTCCAGTTCCTGGATCACGCCTCCGAGGTGCTCGCGCGCTCGCTCGACTACGAGCACACGCTGAACGACGTCGCGCGCCTGGCCGTCCCCGACCTCGCCGACTGGTGCGCGATCGACATCGTGCAGCCCGACGGCTCGACCCGCCAGATCACGAGCCGCCACCCCGATCCCGAGCAGGAGGAGCTCCTGATGGAGCTCCGGCGCCGCTTCCGCGCGAACGTGAAGGGGTCCGCCGGAGCGGCGAAGGTGATCGCCTCCGGCGAGCCGGAGCACGTGTACGACACCGGCGATCAGGCGGTCACGGACCTCGAGCTGTCGGAGGAGGAGCTCAAGCTCTACGCGCGCCTGCACCCGCGCTCGTACGTGATCGTGCCGCTGATCACCCGTGCACGCACGGTCGGAGCCCTCACGCTGCTCTCGACGCGCGACGGCCGCCACTACGGCGAGCGTGACGTGGAGTTCGCCCACCACCTCGCGCGCCGATTCGCCCTGGCGATCGACAACGCGCGGCTGTTCGACGAGAGCCTCGAGGCGCGCCGGCGCGCGGAGTTCCTCGTGCGGGCAGGCGAGATCCTCTCGGCATCGCTCGACTACGAGGAGACGCTCCAGAACGTCGCGGCGATCGCGGTCCCGGAGCTGGCGGACTGGTGCACGGTGCAGCTCGTCGAGGACGACAACTCGATCCGCCAGGTGGCCGTCGCGCACGCCGACCCGGCGAAGATCCGGTACGCGCGCGAGCTCCAGGAGCGCTTTCCGCCCGACCCGGATGCCCCGCAGGGCGCCGCCAGCGTGATCCGAACCGGACAGACCGAGGTGACCGAGGAGATTACCGACGAGCTGATTGACGCGCTCGTCGACGACCTCGAGCTGAGGCAGATCGTCCGGGAGCTGGGGCTGCGGGCGACGATCACGGCGCCGTTGCGCGCGCACGGGCGCGTGTTCGGCGCGCTCATGTTCGTGTCGGCGGAGTCCGGGCGCCGCTTCACCGCCGAGGACGTGGCGCTGGTCGAGGAGCTGGCACGCCGGGCGGGCACGGCGGTGGACAACGCGCGCCTCTACACGGAGGGCGCGCGGATCGCGCACACGCTTCAGGTGGAGCTGCTCCCGACCGACCTCCCCGAGATCCCGTTCCTCGAGGTCGCCGTGCGCTACCGCGCGGCGGGCGAGCTGAACGAGGTGGGCGGGGACTTCTACGACATCTTCCCGAGCTCGGCTGACGGCGAGTGGATGATGGTGATCGGCGACGTGTCGGGCAAGGGGGCCGAGGCCGCGGCCGTCACGGCCCTCGCCCGCTACACGCTGCACGCGGCGGCGCTCGAGAGCTCCGACCCGTCAGAGCTCTTGAGCAAGCTCAACGCCGCACTGATGGTGCAGCGGCGCGGGCGCGACTTCTGCACCGCGTGCGTCGCGCGGATCCGGCCAGCGGAGGACGTGACGAAGGTGTGCTTCTCGATCGCGGGCCATCCCCCACCGGTGGTCATGCGGAGCGACGGCCGCACCGAGATGCCGGGCGAGCCCGGCACGCTGCTCGGGATCTTCGAGGACCCCGAGCTGGTCAACTGCGAGGTCGACCTGGCCGAGGGCGACACGATCCTGCTCTACACCGACGGCGTGATCGAGGCCGGACGGCCCGTCGGTCAGCTCGGCGAGGAGGGCCTGGCCGAGGCCCTCGAGCAGGCGCGCCCGGCATCCGCCGCTGAGGCCGTGGACGTGGCCGAGACGATCGCGATCGAGGTGCAGGACGGACCGGTGCGCGACGACATCGCGCTCGTTGCGGTGCGCATGGGCACGCCCGTGGCCGCCGCGATGTCCTAGCGGGCTAGCGCTCGATCGTGTCGCTCGACGCCGCCTTGCAGGCGGCGGTCTGCGGGGCGAACGCGTAGAAGTTGCCCTCCTTGAAGCCGCTGTTGCCGATCGACCACTCCCCGTGGTCGCCGTTCAGCGACGACGTGTCCATCCCGATCTCGTCGTCGTTCGCCGGATCCTGGCCGTTGCCCTTCTGCATGTAGACGCGGATCAGGCGCTCGCTCGCGCACGCGTCCAGCTTCGGGCTGTCGACGGTGCCGTGGTAGTCGCCGTTCTCGCCCTCGATCGTGACGGTGGTGTCCGCGCGCGTCGGACCAATCTTGATCGTCGGGCTCGAGTCTCCCCTGCAGCCCTCCCGCTTGGGGGCGCGGGCGTAGAAGCGGCCGGACTTGAAGCCGCTGTTGCCGGTGGACCAGACGCCGTGGTCGCCCTGGAGCTCGGACTTGTCGGAGCCGATCTGCGTGTCCGAGCTCGGATGCTGCTCGGCGCCCTTCTGCTTGAACACCTTGACCGTCCGGTTCTTGGCGCAGCGGTTCAGCTTCGGGCTGTCGACGGTGCCGTGGAAGTCGCCGTTCTTGCCCTTGATCGTGACGGTGGTGGACGCCGGGGTGGTCGCGGCGTACGCGACGGCGGCGAGTGCGGCGGTCACGCTCGCGGCGATGAGCAGAAGCAGCTTGACCCTCATCAGTCCTCCCTTGTCGACGGCCGGAAGACTAGGCGAAGGGGGCCTCAGCGGCCGGCTGACGTGAACCGGAGCTTCACGGGCGACGAGGAGTTGCCGGCCGGGTCCACGGCGACAAGGGTCGCACTGTATGCGCCGGCGGGGAGCCGCGGCAATACCACCAGCCGCCTGTCCGTGCCAACGGTTGCATCCAGGTGCCCGGCCGGCCGTTCACGGAGGCAGCGACTCAGGCCTCGATTCCGGCGTGACGCCTTGCGACAGCGCCCGCCTCTCAGCCGCCCGATCTCCCTGCGCTTGATCCTGATTTTGAGCCGAGCCGGCTCAGACACCCGCACCGCGAGCACGAGATCTCGCGCGCGTCGGCGGATCGCCGCGGCCACGATTCGCGGCTCGATCCGATCCGGCTCCGATCCGGCGGGAGGAGTGGGAGGAGTGGTCGGACGAAGGGGCGGGCAGGCCGTCGCCGTATCCGGCTCGGCTCCGGCTGTCGCTGTCACGGCCCGAAGGTCGAGCAGCGCGGTCTCCTCGCCGGTGCGCCTGCCCCCGCCGTACCAGGAGAGCAGCCAGTCCCCGGCACCGTATGTCAGCGCCGCGTTCGTGGTGCACGCGGACAGCTGAGCGTTCGACTGCCCGGCGATCGGCTCAGCGTCACCGTCGAGCAGGGTGCCCCGCACGACGCCGATCGACCCCGCGATCGACCCGAACGCCACCAGGTACCGGTTTCCGCCGTACGACACCTGTGGGTTGACGCCGGTGCCCAGTCCGACGTTCGACGTGCCGGCCACCTTCGTCCCGTCCGGTCCAATGCGCTGCACCGCGATCTCGTTGCTGTAGTAGTGGTCCACACGCGGGAAGGCCGCGAGGAACTCGTGGTCGGCGGCGTTGTAGGCGAGCCCGGACCTCTGCTGCACGGTCCCGCCGAGGCCCTCGCCCTCGCTGATCTGCAGATCGGGACCCGTGTCGGCGTGAGCGCCCTCGCCATCGAGGAGCTGCCCGTAGAAGTGCGTAGTGCGTGGGTATGGATGGAATGCGCTCCACGTCACGAGGAAGGTGTCGTCATCCTCATCGCGCGCCACGGCGGGGAACTCCGCGCTGTAGCTGCCCCTCTCGTCCAGCGAGACCCTCTCTGGCGAGGTCATCGCTCCATCCGCGCCGACGATACGAGCCATGATCGCGTCCGTCGGCCACCCACCACCACCTCCGAGCGAGCTGGACCAGGCCACCAGGTAGCGACCGCGCGAAGCGTCGTACCCGATTGCCGGATGGCGTTCGTGTCGACTGGGCCCTGGGGAGATCCGGAACGGCTCCCCGAGCTTCGTCGCGTCGCCGTCGAGGCGCTGGCCGAAGACCGCCCGGCTTCCCGCCGGGTCGTCCGGGTCGACGGCGCGCGACCAGGCGACGAGATAGTCGTCGTGCTGCGAGTCGTACGCGACTGCGGCGTCGGCCGGCCACGTGCCCGGTACATCGGAAACCGGCGTGACCGGGCCTGTCGGCGACCCGTCCGCGAGGGTCCGCCGGGCGAAGATCGCCACGCCCCTGCCGGCTTCCGGATTGCCTTCCCAGACGGCGAGAAACTCGTTGCGGACGCCGTTGAACGCCGACACGGGCCGGTCGGGCGACTGCGGCGCCCCGTACGAGTAGGTCTCCGGCGCCAGCACCTGCTCCTCACCGGAGGGTCCAAGAGCCTGAGCCGGCGCGACGAGCGCGACGAAAATCGCGGCCGCCGCCACGGTGAATCCGTTCATCCGCATGGCACGCACCTGATTCCACTCTAAGCGCGAGAAGCGGATCGCGCCACAACCGAGCGCCCCGACCAGGATTCGAACCTGGGGCCTACTCCTTAGGAGGGAGTCGCTCTATCCATCTGAGCTATCGGGGCCTGGGCCCAGGCTACCTTCAGCCCAGGCCCGCTGCCGCGGCCGCCTCCGATGGCGCCGGATCGGGCAGGCGCATCATCTGGAACGAGAAGAGCAGGCCGAGGATGCTCGCGAGAACCGGGACCAGCAGAGCGACCTGGAGCGATATCGGGCGCGCGTCCTCGTTGATCCGGACGATCTCCTTCCTGATCTCCGGTGGCTGACCGGCGAGCTGCTCCTGGAGCTTCGCGTCGCTCATCACCTCGGCGTCGTCCTGCAGGACGTCGGCGACGTGCTGCTTGTCAGCCGCCGGCAGGACGTCGCTCGCATCCGACTTGTTGGTGAAGGCGATCGACAGCGCCGCGAGCAGGATCGCGCCCGCGAAGGCGAGCCCCACGGACAGGCCGAACGAAGACAGCGCCGAGTTCACTCCGGCGGCCTCCCCAACTCGCTCCTCCGAGATCGGGGCCAGCGTGTAGTTGTTGAGCTGGGAGACCTGAAGGCCCAGCCCGGCTCCGCAGAGCGCCAGGGGGATCACGAGCCACCAGGCGGTGTCGACCCGCGGGACGATCGGGATCATGATCAGCGCACCGAGTCCGACCAGCGCGAACCCGGCGCGGATGAGGCTGGCCGGACGACGCCGTCCCGCCCTCCTGCCCGCGAGCAGGGCGATGAAGAACATCGTCAGCGAGAGCGGCGCAAGGGAGATGCCCGCCTGCAGGGCGTTGTAGCCGAGGTCCAGCTGGAGGTAGATCGGCAGGGCGATCAGGAGCCCGCCCAGCGCGATCTGCTGGAGGATGCTCTGCCTGATCCCGAAGCTGAACAGCTTCGACCTGAAGAGGTCCGGGTCGAACAGGGCGGCCTTGCCCTCCCGCTTGCGGCGGACGAGCCACCTGACGAGGGCGCCCGAGAAGATCACCCCGCCGGCAAGCAGCGCCCCGACCGACTCGCCGCCCTCCTGCCAGGCCAGGACCCCGAGCACGAGCAGGGACATGCCCAGGACGGACAGCGCCGAGCCGACGACGTCGACGCTCCGATCGCCGGTGTAGGGCACCTCACGGATGAGCCGCGAGCCGACCAGCACGCCGGCGATGATGAGCGCCTCGAGCGCGAAGCCCACCCGCCACGA
Organism: Thermoleophilaceae bacterium; assembly: GCA_035275105.1. Classification (GTDB taxonomy): domain Bacteria; phylum Actinomycetota; class Thermoleophilia; order Solirubrobacterales; family Thermoleophilaceae; genus AC-37. The sequence continues at coordinate 2,295 of DATENL010000130.1, read as the reverse complement.
CAGGAGCGTGGTCAGGAAGCCCCCGATGAGCGGGCCTATGGCGGCGGCGATGGCGGCCGAGGCGCCGATCAGGGCGAACACCTTGGCCCGGGCCTTCCCCTCGAAGTTGCCGTGGATCAGGGCCTGCATGGCCGGCAGGTAGAGCGAGGCGCCGAGGCCGCCGATCACGGCCCAGAAGACGATGATGGCCGCCAGGCCCTGGGCGAACACCATCGCCACGGCGCCCGAGGCGTAGAAGACCAGGCCCAGGACGTAGGCCCGCTTGCGGCCAATGAGGTCGGCCACCTTGCTGCCGATCAGGATGAAGGCCGCCGACACCAGCGCCTCCAGGGCGACCGCCGACTGGACGCCGCTCACGGTCGTGTCGAGATCTCGCACCACCGCCGAGATCGACACGTTCATCAGCGACGTGTCGATGACGAAGACGAACATCGCCATCGCCAGCACGATCCCGAGGCGGGGGTTGGCGCTGCCGGTCTGAGAGGGAGCCGCTATTCGGCGTCCTCGGCGTCCTCGGCGTCCTCGGCGTAGAGCGACTCGGCGGCGACCTCGCGCCCGTCCGTGCCCCACAGGACGACCTCGATGTAGTCGCCCGTGTACGCGTCGAGCGACACGAGCGTGAAGCGGTCCTCGACGAGGGCGCACTGGTCGGTGGTGGTCGGACCGAGCTCGGCGGTGACGGCGATCCCCTTGTGCTCCAGCGCCACTCCCCAGACGAGGGTCAGCTCGCCGCGCCGGCCCTGCGGTCCGCGCCACGTCGCGATCTCCTGGTCCGAGATGTCCAGCCGCCAGTCCGGGTTGGCCTCGGCGGTCTCGTCCGTGTAGTCGGCGACCGAGAAGAACTCGTCGGCCTCCGTGGCGTCGTCGTCGCGCACGAAGGACACGTAGCCGAACAGCTCGAACCCGGTCGACGTCGGAGCCGTGGCCGGGACGTACGTCCGCCCGCCCCAGGTGCGGTCGGGAAACCACGTGACCGGACCCGGCTCGCCCAGGTCCTCGTCCGCGTCGAGCTCGGCGCACTCGGCCAGGAAGTGCTCCGCGAGCGTCTGCGCCCAGCGCCCGTACGGCAGCGCCTCCTGGGGCGGCTCGGCCACGAAGCGGGGTATCGGTCGGTCGTCGGGTGGCATCAGTTCGCCTCCCGCAGCGCCTCGGCGGCGCGCTCGGGCGCCACCACGTTGAGGTTCACGCCGGTGCCCAGCTCGAGCCCGGCCAGCTGCGTGAGCCGAGGCAGTAAATCGATCCGCCAGCAGAAGTGCTCCGCGCCGTGCGGGGCCGTCCTGACCCACAGGTTCACCGGCGGGAGCTTCCCGAGCGCCGCTCGCAGCCGGCGGAGCACGTCGTGGAGCAGGCGCGCGCCCAGCGGACCGTCGTCCTCGAACCGCGCGCGCGGCCGGCGCGGGATCAGCTGGACCTGGAACGGCACGCGCGACCCGAACGGGGCGAGCGCGACCGCCTCGGAGTCGATCGCGACGATCCGCTCGCGCCGGCGGACGTCCTCCTGGAGCAGGTCCTCGAGCAGGTTGCGGCCCTGCGTGCGTTCCCAGTAGGCGGTGAAGCGCTCGCGCTCGCGCGCGACCACCGCGGGCACGAACGGCAGCGCGTAGAGCTGGGCGTGCGTGTGCGGCAGCGACGCGCCCGCCTCGCGCCCGTCGTTCACGCTCACGTGCACGTACGCGGCGTCGCGATGCGCGCGCATCCGCTCGCGCCAGCCCTCCATCGCGATCTGGACCTGCTCGGGCTCGAGCTCGAGCAGCGAGCCGGCCGCCTGGGGCGAGTTGACGATCACCTCGTTGGCGCCGACGGCCGGGCGGGCGCGGAAGAGGTCGGGCTCACCGCGACCCGCAGCGAGCGGGTCGGGCACGGCGTCGGGCGCCCCGCCGGCGGCGAGGGACGGGTAAAGGTTCGGCACGACGCGCACGGTCCAGCCGGGCGAGTCGGGCGGGCCGCCGCCGGGGCGCAGCGCGAACAGCTCGGGCGGCGTCCGGTCCTCGTGACCCTCGAGGAAAGGGTCGGACTCCGGGTCGATCGGCGGGCGATCGGGGATGTTCCAGCCACCGCCGGGGCGGATGGCGCGCTCCGAGGCGACGATGGTGCGCAACCCGGTGAGGGGGTCGATCCGCAGCTCAGGCAAGCCGCTTCTCCATGGTCACGTGGTCGATCCCCTCCTCGACGAACGGGTCGCCGCGCTCGACGTAGCCGCCGGCCGCGTAGAGCTCGCGCACGTCGAGCTGCGCGTGGAGCCCGATCCGGAGGGCGCCGGCCTCGCGGGCGCGCTCGCCGGCCTCGCGCAGCAGC
>DATENL010000129.1:0-25599 GCA_035275105.1 Thermoleophilaceae bacterium | reverse complement strand
CCTCGCCGCCGTCGGCCACTGGCAGCTCGATCGCCTCACGCCCGCCGTCCCGCAGCCCCGACGCAACCGCCGCGGCGACCCGCGCCGCCGGGATCGTGCCCTTGAAGCCGTCCGGGGCGACCAGGACCGGGAGCTCGCGGGTGCTCACCCTGCCGGGCCGGCGTCGACGGCGGCGGCGAAGGCGCGCTCGGCCGCGTCGCCGTGCACCGCGAACACCACCCGCTCGAGCGAGCCGCCCGAGTGCCGCCGCACCGCACCCACCATGATCCGCGCCGCCTCGTCGAGCGGGAAGCCTCCGACGCCGGTGCCGAACGCGACGAGGGCGAACGACCGGGCGCCCAGCTCCTCGGCGCACGCGAGCGCCGACCCGGTCGCGCGCTCGATGATCTCGGCCGACGTCGGCCCGCCCAGCTCCATCGTCGCCGCGTGCACGACCCAGCGCGACGGCATCTCGCCCGCGGTGGTGGCGACCGCATCGCCGAGCCCGATCGGCGCCCGCTCGCGCGACTCGCGCTCGAGCTCCGGGCCGGCGGCGCGGGCAATCGCGCCGGCGACGCCGCCGCCGTGCCGCAGCTCCGTGTTCGCGGCGTTGGCGATCGCATCGACCTCGAGCTGCGTCACGTCCGCCTGCCTGACCTCGATCGAGGGCACGCGCACATGCTGACGCATGGTCAGCGCAGTACCAGGACCCGCCGCCGCTTGACCGCCGAGTTGCCGGCCTGATCGCGGGCGGTCACCCGGAGCCGCGCGGTCACCTCGTGGCCGGCATCCAGCGCGCGCCGCACCGCCCGGCCCGCCTGGGGCGACAGCAGGATGCGCATCTCCGCCCCGTGGTTGGCGGCCAGGGACGCGGTGGCGACCGCCTCGAAGGGCTCGTCGCGGCCCGGCAGCCGGATCCGCGCGCGGGCGGCGACCCGGCAGCGCTCGTCGCAACCCGCCGTGACGAACAGGGACCGGTGCGGCTCGACGTGCTGCCGGAACTTGCGCGCCACGAGCAGTCGCGGCGGCGTCCGGTCCGGCGGGTCCGGGCACGGCCGGGCCGCGCCCTCCACGAGTCGCCGAACCTCCCCGGTGACCTTCACGAGGTACACGTGTCCGCACGAGTCCTCGCCGAACGAGACGACCGACTTCTGGACGAGGCCGGTGGTGGAGTCCGTGCCCGCCGGGTCGGCGAGCGCGAGTGACCGCACGTCGCCCCCGCAGTAGTCGGTGTAGAGGTAGCGCCCGTACAGGCTCCCGAGGCCGCGGTCGCGCACCACGTAGCCGCCGGTGACGGACGAGCACCCCTCCTCGGGGTGCGGATAGGCGAAGACCGGATCGGTCAGCGGGCCCGGCGCGCACGTGCCCGGCGCGGCGACGAAGGCCTCGCGGCAGTCCCAGCCGTAGTTCGTTCCGGCGGGCGTCCCGTGCGGCGCCACGTCGATCTCCTCCCACTCGTGCTCGCCCACGTCGGCGAGCACCAGGTCGCCCGTCGCGCGGTCGAACGAGAACCGCCACGGGTTGCGGAGGCCGCTCGCGTAGACCTCGGGCTTGGCGCCCGTGGCGCGCGGGTCGATCCGCAGCACCTTCCCGAGCAGGGATGCCGGGTTCTGGGCGTCGTCGCCGGGGTCGTTCGGGGCGCCGCCGTCGCCGGTGGCCGCGTACAGCAGGCCGTCGGGGCCGAACTGGAGCTGGCCGCCGTTGTGGTTGCCGGCGGCGGGATCGCCGCCGCTCGGGTTGTCGACCGTGAACAGGACGCGCGGCGTCGCCGGATCCGCTCGATCGGGATGCGTCGCCGAGCGCCTGTACTCGGCGACCGTGAGGACGTCGCCGACCGGGTCGTCCGCCCGGGGGGCGGCGTAGTAGACGTAGAGGCGGCCGCTTCGGGTGTAGTCGGGAGCGAACGCCATCGAGAAGAGGCCCTTCTCGCCGGTCGAGTCCACGAGCGGGGCGACGTCGAGGAAGCGCCGCCGAGCGGCGTCGTGCAGGACGTCGATCCTGCCGCCCTTCTCGACCACGAAGAGCCGGTGCGCGTCGCCCGGCGGCGCCGTGACGTACGTGGGCGACGGGAAGAAGCCCCCCACCTTCACGGTCGTGAGCGCGCCCGCCGTGGCGGGCCAGGCGAGCGCGACCGCGAACACGGCCGCGAGTCGCCTAGCGCAGGACACGCACGGGTCGCGTCTTGACGGTCTGGTTGCGGGCGGCGTCGCGCGCGACCACGCGCAGGGTGGCGCGGACCTTCCGCCCGTCGTCGATCGCGTCGCGCACCGCGCGGGCGGCGTCCTGGCTGAGCAGCAGGCGGATCCTCACCGGCCGATCGCGGCGCAGGGACGGGAGCGAGGCCGCCGCCCTGAACGGCTGGGAGCGGCCGGGCACGGGGACCTTCACGCCGGCGGTGATCGCGCAGCGCTCGTCGCAGGTCACGGTCAGGTACAGCGACCGGCGCGGCGCCAGGTGCTGGCGGAACTTGCGCGCAACGGTCAGGCCCGGCGCCCTGCGGTCCGGGGGCGGCTTCGGGTCCGGGTCGGGGTCGGGGTCCGGCGGGTCGGGCGGGGGCGGGCACGGAGTGACCGACCCGTCCACGAGGACGTCTACCTCGCCGCCGCCGCTGGCCATGTAGAGGTGGCCGCAGGAGTCCTCGCCGAAGGAGAAGACGTTCGCCTGCGTGATTCCGGTCGGACTGTCGTCCGTGGCCCGTGGGCTGGCCAGCACGACCGAGCGCACGTCGCCGCCGCACAGGTCGGTGTACACGTAGCGCCCGAGGAGCGAGCTCAGGTCGGGGTGGCGGACCACGTACCCGCCGGTGATCGCGCAGCGGCCGCCGCCGTGGTCGTAGTCGAGCACCGGGTCCACGAACGCTCCGGTGCACGTGCGCGGCCCGACCAGGAGCCCCTCGCGGCAGCTCCAGCCGAAGTTCGTGCCGGCCCCGGTCCCCTTCGGCAGCAGGTCGATCTCCTCACGAGCGCTCTGGCCGACGTCGGCTATCACGAGGTTGCCGTTCGCGCGGTCGAACGAGAACCGCCAGGGGTTGCGCAGCCCGAGCGCGAAGAGCTCGGGCACGGCGCCGGCCTGGCGGGGGTCGATCCGGAGCATCTTGCCGAGGCGGGACGCCGGGTTCTGCGCGTTGTTGGGCGGATCGTTCCCCGCGCCGCCGTCGCCGGTCGCGAGGTACAACAGGCCGTCGGGGCCGAACTGGAGCTGGCCGCCGTTGTGGTTCGAGTTGATCGGGTGGTCGACCGTCACCACGGGGCGCTCGCTGCCCGGATCGGCCGTGTCGGGATCGGGCGCCGACCGCCTGTACTCCGCGACCGTGATCACCGAGCCGTCTGGATCGTCCGTGCGCGGAGCCGTGTAGTAGACGTAGAAGCGCCCGCTCGTGGCGTAGTCGCGCGGGAACGCCATCGACAGGAGGCCGCGCTCGCCGCCGTCGACGACCTTGTCGTGGATGTCCAGGAACTGCTTCCGCGCGCCGTTGTGGATCAGCTGGATCCGTCCCGGCTTCTCCACGACGAACAGCCGCTGGTTGTCGCCCGGCGGCGACGTGACGTAGATCGGCTGGTCGAAGTCGCCCACCTTCACGGTCTGGACGGCGCCGGCGGCCACGGGGAACGCGAGCAGGACCGCCAGGACGGCGACCGCCGTCGCGATCAGGCGCGTAACTGGTCGATCAGGCACTCTGAGGGATCCTTGTCGTCGCGCCAGCGCTTGAACTTGGCGCCGTGCCGGATCCGCTGGCCGGTGATGTGGTCGAACGCCACCTCGCAGACGAGCTCCGGGCGCAGGCCCTCCCAGACGAGCTCCTCGTCGGACTTCCAGCGGCTCGGCTCGCCGGTGCCGCGCTCGTGGGTCCGGTACGGCTCGAGTAGATCGACCAGCTCGCGCTTCTGCCGCGCCGTGAAGCCCGACGTGTGGCCGACCACCTGGAGCTTCCCGTCGTCGTCGTACAGCCCGAGGATGAGCGAGCCGACGGTGCCCGGCTCCTTTCCGAAGCGGAACGCCTGCACGACCACGTCGGCCGTGCGGACGCGCTTGATCTTGAGCATCCCGGTCCGCTCCCCCGGGCGGTAGGGCGCATCGGCCTCCTTGGCCACCACCCCCTCGGAGCGTCCGCTGAGCCACTCACGGGCGGCCTCGCCGTCGGGCGTCATCGGCGTGAGCTGCACCCGGTCGCCGCCGATCGCCGCCTCGAGGCGCGCGCGCCGCTCCTCGTAGGGCAGCTCGAGGAGCGACTCGTCTCCCTCGGCGAGGAGGTCGAACGCCACGAACGCGGCCGGCGTCATCTCGGCCAGCATCCGCACGCGCGACTCCGCCGGGTGGATCCGCTGGCCCAGCAGGTCGAACTCCTGGACGCCGTCGACCACCACGATGAGCTCGCCGTCGAGCACGAGCCGCTCGCCCGGCAGCGTCAGGACGTCCGGCCCGACCTCCGGGAAGTAGCGGTTCATGGGCCTCCCGTTCCTGCTCTGGAGCTGCACGTCGTCGCCGTCGCGGAACACGATCGTGCGGAAGCCGTCCCACTTCGGCTCGTAGCGCCAGCGGTCGCCCGCCGGAAGGTCCGCGGCGGACCGCGCGAGCTGCGGCTTGAGCGGCGGATCGAGGGGCAGGGGCACCCAAGGATGAAAGCAGAGCGGGCTACGATCAACCGGGATGAGCCAGGAGCAGGCGACACCGGCCGAGGAGGAGTACCTCCAGACGATCTTCTGGCTCGAGGAGGCGGGGCTGCCGATCACCGGCGCGAACGTCGCCCGCGCGCTCCAGGTGGCGCCGCCGACGGTGCACGAGATGGTCGGCAGGCTCGAGGCGGACGGCTACATCACGCGCGGCGACGACCGCTCGCTCCTGTTCACGAGCCACGGTCGCGACCACGCCGCCGGCGTCGTGCGGAGGCACCGCCTGATCGAGCGCTTCCTCACGGACGTCCTCGGGATCCCGTGGGACGAGGTCCACGAGGAGGCGGAGCGGCTCGAGCACGCGATGTCGCCGGTGCTGGAGGAGCGGATGCTCGCCGCGATCGGGGACGCGCGCACGTGCCCCCACGGCCACCCGATCGCCGCCGGCTCGCGCGAGCCCGGCGTGCCGCTGGCCGACGTCGCGGAGGGCGCGACGGTCCGCATCCTCCGCTTCGAGAACGAGGCGGAGGACCTGCTCCACTACCTGAAGGAGTCGGGCCTCGCGCCCGGACTCGAGGGGACGGTCGCGACATCAGACGCCGACGAGGTCGCGGTCGAGGCGGGCAGTGGCCGTCACGCCATCACCCGGAGCGTCGCCGAGACCGTCTCGGTGGTCGCGGACCCCTCGCCGCCGCCCCGCACGGCGCTGCCCGAGTCGCTCGTCCTGGCCAAGGAGCGCTACGGGCGCTGACGAGCGGCGCGAGCCCGCGGCGACAGGCCGGTCAGGAAGACGCTTCCCTCCTCGCCGAAGTCCGGGTCGACGGTCACGCGGGCGCGGGTCCGCCGCAGCCGGACGTCGAGGCGGACGGTGCGGGCGCCGCGGTAGGCGCCGGTCCGGAAGTCGCGGCGCGAGCGCAGCCGGAGCTCGAAGGTCCGCTTCAGGAAGCGGCCGCGCGGTACGCGCGAGGCCGCCAGCGCGCCGCCGAACGCTCCCGGGTCGACCGGGCCGGGGCAGCGCCCGCGCAGGATGCTCGCGTCGCCCCCGAACGCACCGAGCCCGAGACGGCCCTCGCCTCCGGTCAGCACGACGAACGGCGGCCTGCGCGGCCTGAAGTGGTCGGTGCAGGTGGCGGCGCCGGGACGGACGAAGGCGTGGGTCGTCAGGCCCGACGAGCGGTCGATCGGCACGTCGCCGTTCAGGAACCCGTGGCGTAGGATCCTCCGGAGCGCTCGCCTGAGCGGGGGGCGCTTGCGGGAGCGGGTCCTGAGGAAGCCGCGCACCTCCATCTTCCTGTCCCCGCCGTTGATCGAGTACAGCTCGCTGCCGCGCGTTCCGCAGGCGTCGCGGAGCTTGCAGACGGGAGCGGTCACGGCCCTGAAGTCGTTGCGGAACTCGCCCTCCACGCTGATCACCCGGTACCGCAGCTCCACGTAGAGCTGGTGCTTGCCGTCGCGGCGCCCCTCGTCCACCTCGTGGATCTCGCGCACGCTGCGGACGCCGCGCGAGCGCAGGCGGAGCGTGGAGATCACCTGGCCGCGGAGCGGGCCGGACGTGAACGGGAAGCGACCGGCCAGGCTCACGCGCGCGCCGCGCCGGTCGAGGGCGCGCCGGCGGATCAGCGCCGACGGCAGTCTGCCGGAGAAGTCCTCCAGCCGCGGGCCCGCGCACTGGCCGCTCGCCAGCAGGGGCGGCGAGATGTCGGCGCCGAGCGTCAGCCACTGGCGACCGCGCCACGAACGCGCGGAGCTGAGCGTGAACGGCTTGGAGCGCGAGCGCTGCGAGCAGACCGCGGGGTCGCCGCCCGCGACCGCGCGCTCCGTCCGCGCGACGGTCCGGCCCGGAGTCTCGAGAAAGCCGAAGAGGTCGGAGAAGGGCGGGGGACCGCCGTCGATCCGCTCGACGAAGCCGCTGCCGCGGCGCGCCGGGTAGACGATCGAGCCGCGGTAGCCGCACAGCCCAGCCGCCGCGCAGCCGCGCGCGCGGTCCCCATGCCAGACGACCCTGACCGAGCCGCTCGTCCTGAGCTGCACCTGCGTGAGGCGCGGCGCCGCGCCCGCGGCCGGAGCGGTCGCTCCTGCGAGTGCCCCCGCGACCAGCACCGCGACGATCGAGCGCACCCGCATCGCGGGCATGGTCCGCGAACGCTAAGGAGTTGTCAAGCCGCGGCGACGCTGAGCCCGCGATAGGCCTCGGCCAGGCGGCCGACGCCCTCCTCGATCTCCTCCGGCGTGACGCCGGAGTACGCGAGGCGCAGCGTGTTGAGCCCGCCGCCGAAGTCGGTGCCCTTCACGAACACGACGCCGCGGTCGCGGGCGGCTCCCGCGAGGGCGTCGACATCGGCGCCCTCGGGCAGCGTGACCCAGAGGAAGTAGCCGCCCTCCGGCGGCACGAAGCTGGCGTCGGGGATGCCGCTGTTGAGCGCGCCGCAGGTGGCGTCGCGGCGCTCGCGCAGGGCGACCTTGACGGTGTCGATCGACCTGTCGAGCGCGCCCGAGCGGCAGAACTCGGAGACGATCGACTGGGCGACCATGTTCGGCGAGATGTAGGTGGCGGTGGCGCGCTGCTCGACAGCGGCGATCGTGGCCTTCGGCCCGACGAGGTAGCCGACGCGGATGCCGGGGCACACCGTCTTCGAGAACGACGACGCGAAGACGACGCGGTCCTCGGTGTCGAGCGAGAGCATCGTCGGCAGCGACTCGCCCTCGAAGCGCAGCTCCCCGTACGGGTCGTCCTCGAAGATCGTGAAGTCGTAGAGCGCCGCGAGCTCGAGCAGCCGCCGGCGCTTGTCGAGCGACAGCGTCACGCCCGCGGGGTTCTGGAAGTTGGGGATGATGTGCGCGAGCTTGGGCCGGGCGCCGCCCTCGAGCGCGAGCGCCAGCGCGTCGACGTCGATCCCGTCGGCCTCGACGGGGATCATCACGACGTCGGCCTCGAGCTCGCGCAGGGCGAGCAGCGTGCGGTCGTAGGTCGGCCCCTCGACGATCACCGTGTCGCCGGGCTTGATCAGCAGCTGGAACAGGAACGCGTCGGCCTGCATCGAGCCGTTGGTGGCGAGAACCTGCTCGCGGTCGGTGCCGTGCCGCTCCGCGATCCAGTCGCGCAGCGGCCCGTAGCCGCCCGCCGTGCCGTACGAGAACGCGCCCTTCGGGTCGCTCCCGAACGCGCCCTGGGCGGCCTGGCGCAGGTCCTCGACCGGGATGATGTCGAGCGAGGGAGCGCCGCGGGCGAATGTGATCGGCGATGCCTCCATCGCGGGTGACGATAACGAACCGACCGGCATCCGACCTCGCGCGTAGGATCGACGGGTCCATGGCCTACGCGGACGCTCCATCGAGAGACGGCGTCGGCTCCGCGCGCACCGGGCTCGCGGGGCTCGAGGCGGGCGTTCGCGCGCTCGATCCCGCCACCCGCGCGCTGCTCGACCTGTCGCTGCGGCGGCGGCTGCGCGACGACGACATGGCACCGCTGCTGCGCATCGACTCGTTCAACCTCGCGTGGCGGCGGGCGCGCGCGATCGAGCGGCTCGCCTCCGACCTCGGCCTCACCGATGCCTCGGGGCTGGCGCAGGTCCGCGCCGCGCTTCCATACGTGCCGGAGCGCGCCTGGCTCGTGCCGCCCGCGCTCCCCCCGGGCGACGAGGTCGTCGAGGGCGAGGCGGTCACGATGGAGTTCGACGCCGTCGTGCCCGAGCAGGCGGAGATCGCTGCGCATGCCGCGGTGCCCGAGCACGCATGGGGTCCCAGGGCGCTGGCGGTTCGGCCCGCGGCGCCGCCCGCTCCCGCTTCGCCGCCGGCGCCACGGCTCGGCCAGATGGTCCGCGGCGCGGTGGCCCGGCCCGGTCCGGCGCGGGGAGCGTTGCTCGCCGCGGGTGGCGCCCTTTTCGGGGCGCTGCTTTCGCGCCGCCGCCGCTAACCGCGGCTTACGACGGCGGCCCCAGCCGGATCTTCGCCTTCACTCGTCACTTAATGCCGCTATAGGGGCAACAAGTGACGAGTCAACGTGCAACACGTGCAACAGGGGCCAGGCCACTTGTTGCACGCAACAAGTGGCCTGGCCCCTGTTGCGGCGTCAGACCTTGGCGCTGGCGATCTCGGCCGCGATCTCCGCGACCTCGGTGGGGGTGCGGCCCACGCGCACGCCCTTCGCCTCGAGCGCCTCGGCCTTCGCCTGGGCGGTGCCCTTCGATCCCGAGATGATCGCTCCGGCGTGGCCCATCGTCTTGCCCGGCGGGGCCGTGAAGCCGGCGATGTAGGCGACGACGGGCTTCGAGACGTTCGCCTCGATGTACTCGGCCGTGCGCTCCTCCTCCTCGCCGCCGATCTCGCCGCACATCACGATCAGCTCGGTCTCGGGGTCCTGCTGGAAGAGCTCGATGATCTCGATGAACGACGAGCCGACGATCGGGTCGCCGCCGATTCCGACGATCGACGAGTTGCCGAAGCCGCGCTGGGCGAGGGTGTTCCCGATCTGGTAGGTCAGCGTGCCCGAGCGCGACACGAGGCCGACGTTGCCCTGCGAGAAGAAGTGGGCCGGGATGATCCCGACGTTGGCCTTGCCCGGCGACAGGACGCCCGGGCAGTTGGGGCCGATCAGCCGGGTCGTGCCGCGGCGGAGGTGCGTGTACACGCGCAGCATGTCGTGGACCGGGATGCCCTCCGTGATGCAGATCACGAGCTCGATGCCGGCGTCCTCGGACTCGAGGATCGCGTCGGCCGCGAAGCGCGGCGGCACGAAGATCATGCTCGTGTTCGCGCCGGTCTCGGCGACGGCCGCGTGCACGGTGTCGAAGACGGGGATCCCCTCGACGTCCTGACCGCCCTTGCCGGGCGTCACGCCGGCGACCACCTGGGTGCCGTAGCTGCGGTTGTTCAGCCCGTGGAAGCTGCCCTCGCGGCCGGTCAGACCGGAGATGACGAGGCGGGTCTCGTTGCCGACCAGGATGCTCACGCCGCCGCCCCCGCGGCCGACGCCAGCTCGACGACCCGCGCGGCCGCGGCGTCCATCGTCTGCTCGACGTGCACGTTCGGGAGCGCTGCCTCGGCGAGGATCCGCCGCCCCTCCTCGTCGTTGGTGCCGTCGAGGCGGACCACGAACGGGACCTTCACGTCGATCTGTCCGAACGCCGTCACGAGCCCGCGGGCGACCTCGTCGCAGCGGGTGATCCCACCGAAGATGTTGAACAGCACCGCGCGCACGTTCTCGTTCGAGAGGATCACCTCGACGGCGTCGACGATCGCCTCGGCCTTCGAGCCGCCGCCGGCGTCGAGGAAGTTCGCCGGGCTGCCCCCCGCCTGCGCGACCACGTCGAGCGTCGACATCACGAGGCCGGCGCCGTTGCCCAGGATCCCGATGTCGCCGTCGAGCTTGACGAACGTCAGCCCACGCTCCTTGGCCATCCGCTCCTGGGGGTCCTCGGAGCCGACGTCGCGGAACGCCGCGGTCTCCGGGTGGCGGAAGACCGCGTTCCCGTCGATCGTCACCTTCGCGTCGAGCGCGACCACCTCGCGGTCGCCGGTCACGAGCAGGGGGTTGACCTCGACGAGCAGCGCGTCCTCCGCCACGAACGTCTCGTAGAGCTTCGCCAGAAGCGCGCCCACCGGGCGGATCACGTCGCTCGCGATCCCGGCCTCGAAGGCCAGCCGGCGGCCGTGGAAGTCGGAGAAGCCGGCGAGCGGGTCCACGTGGATGCGGACGATCGCGTTCGGGTCCGTGTCGGCGATCTCCTCGACGTCCATGCCGCCCATCCGCGAGAGCATCGCCATCGGCTTCTTGGCGGTGCGGTCGAGCAGGATGGCCGCGTAGTACTCCTCGGCGATGTCCGAGGCGCGCTCGACGTAGAGCTCATGGACGGTGAAGCCGCGGATGTCCATGCCGAGGATCGCCCCGGCCGCCTCCTCGACGCCCGCCCGGTCCTTGGCGAGCTTGATGCCCCCCGCCTTGCCCCGGCCCCCGATCAGCACCTGGGCCTTGACGACCACCGGATAGCCCAGCTCCTCGGCCGCCTCGACCGCCTCGGCGACCGTGGTCGCGGGCCTGCCCTCGGGGGTCGGCACCCCGTGGCCGCGGAAAAGCTGCTTGCCCTGATATTCGAGGAGGTCCACGAAAACCTAGAATGTGCGGGCGCGCCCGTGGTCGGTGGGCAGGCCGGCGGCCGGGCACCCTATCGAAAACCTCATTTTTCCCCGCAAGGAGAGCTGTGCCCCTACCGAAAGACGTCCGCTTCGTCACGTTCGACTGTTACGGCACGCTCATCGACTGGGAGCTGGGCGCGTACGAGGCATTCCAGAAGGAGGCCGACCGCGACGGGTTCACGATCGACCGCAACGTCGCGATCCCGCTCTTCATCGAGACCCAGAAGGAGATCGAGCGCGGCTCCTACGAGCTCTATGCGGAGGTGCTCCGGCGCACGGCGGTGAAGGTCGCGAAGGAGCTGGACTGGGATCTCGAGCCCTCCCGGTCGGGCTTCCTGCCCAACAGCGTGCCGCGCTGGCCGGCCTACCGCGAGACCAACGCCCAGCTCGAGCGGTTCGCCAAGAAGTACGAGATCGGGATCCTGTCGAACGTCGACGACAAGCTCCTCGGCGCCACCCGGCGGCACTTCCGCGTGGACTTCGACCTGGTCGTGACCGCGCAGCAGGTGCGCAGCTACAAGCCCGACCCGGCGCACTTCAAGGAGTGTGCGCGGCGGATCGGCGGCAAGTCCGGGTGGGTGCACATCGCGAGCGGCTACGACACCGACGTCGAGCCGCTGCTCAAGATGCGGGTGCCGGTGATCTGGGTCAACCGTCGCGGGCAGAAGCTCGAGGCGAACCAGAAGAAGCCGACCGAGGAGGTCAAGACCCTCCGCGACGCGGCGAAGCTCCTGAAGGTCGCCTGAGAGCGGTAGCCGTCCATAGCGACGTCGTCGTCGTCACCAGCCGGATCTGGCAGACGACGGCGACCGCGATCCGCAGCGGCGACGAGGCGCTGCTGATCGACTCCCCGTACTTCCCGGACGAGCTCGAGCTCTTGCCCACGCTGCTCGCACAGGCCGGATTCCGGCCGAACGGGCTCCTCGCCACGCACGCCGACTACGACCACCTGCTCGGCCGCCTCGCGTTTCCGGGACTTGCCCTCGGAGTCGGCGAGCCCACCGCCGAGCGGCTGCGCGCCGAGCCGGGCACGGCCCAGCGCGAGCTGCGCGACGCCGACGCGGAGCACTACGTGACGCGGCCCTCGCCGCTGTCGCTGGGCTCCTACCAGGCGCTGCCGGTGCCGGGGCGCGTCGGGCTAGGGGACGTCGAGCTCGAGCTCCACCCCGCCGACGGACACACCCGCGACGGCACCGCCGTCGTGGCGGAGTTCGCGGGCGTGCTCGTATGCGGCGACTACCTCTCCGACGTGGAGATCCCGCTCATCGCGAGCGCCGGCTCGCTGCCGGACTACCGCCACACGCTCGCGCGGCTGCGCCCGCTGGTCGAGCGCGTCGAGACCGTCGTGCCCGGCCACGGATCGCCACACGACAGGGCCACGGCGCTGCGGATCCTCGAGGAGGACCTCGCCTACCTGGACGCCGTCGAGGGCGGCGACAAGCGGGCAGCGCTGCCGCCGGGGCGCGACACGGCGCGCCAGCGGGCGATCCACGCCGACAACGTGGCCAAGCACACCTGAGCGGCTACTGCGGCGGGTGCCAGACGACGTGCTTGGAGCCCGCGCCGCGGTAGCGCAGGTTGCCGAGCCACCGGGCGACGACGACGAACCTGCCACCCAGCTTCGGCGCGGTCCAGGCGTAGCGGCCCTTCTTGCTCGTCCGCACCGCCGTTACGTGCCACTTCGCCGACGGCGGCCGGCGCCAGGACACGAAGACCTTCTGCTTCCCGTGGGCCGGCGTCAGCCTCCCCACAACCCGGAGGCGCCCGGTCGCGGTCGGCCGCTTGTGGATCGACAGCGCCGTGGGCTTGCCGGCGTCGCCGCCGCTGGTGGTCCAGAACAGGTGGCTGGAGCCGGCCAGCGCGGTCGCTCCTCCCTTGCCGACGAAGTCGAGGTCGTCCACCGGGTCGTCCGCCAGGAGCTGCGGCCGCCATGTCGCGCCTCCGTCGGAGGTGTGAAGCAGCCAGCCGAGGCCCTCACCCTTGCCTGCGAAGTCGCGCGCTGCCACCGACCCCTCGATCGATCCGTCGCCACGCTTGCGGAAGCCGATCGCGGCGCCGGCCAGGGCTCCGATCCCGAGCACCTCGCGCCAGCGGTCACCGCTGTCACGGGTCCGCCACAGACGCCCGTCACGGGTCGCCGCGAAGCCGAGCGAAGTCGTCGGGAACGAGGCGCCGGCGATGCTCCCGGGCACGCCCAGCTCGGTGAACGAGGCGCCGCCGTCCGTCGATCGGATCATCGCGCCCGGTCCGATCACGAAGACGCGGTCGCCCGCCGCCTCGATCTCGGTGACCGGGTCGGGCCACACCTCCTTGAACGTCCCGCCCGCGTCGGTCGAGCGCAGCAGGCCGAACGCGCCGCCCACCATCACGATCTTTCCGTCGCCCGACATCCACAGCGCTCTCGGCTTGGGCGGGCTCTTTCTCCCGAGCGCCTGCCAGCTGCCGGCGCCGTCGGAGCTGCGGAACAGGCGGCCCTTGCGGTCGATCGCCGCCATGCCGCTCTGGTCGGAGTCGAGGTCCGGTACGAACCAGCCGGCCCAGTCGCCGGCGGGCGCGCGGGTGCGGGGCTGCCAGGTCCGGCCGCCGTCGGTGGTCCGCGCGACGGACCCGCTCCGCCCGAACGCGTAGGCGGTCCGCTCCGGGCCGGCGTCGACACCGGTCGTCAAGAACGGACTGATGTAGCCCCTGTCGAAGCCAAGGCCGCCGTCGTCCGACGTCCGTGTGGAGCCGTCCTCGCCGGCGGCCACGACGTGGCTCGCCGACGTGAACGCCACGGTGTTCTCGAAGACCGGGGCCGTGATGTCGTCCACCTGCCGAGACTGGTTGAGGGTGGCGAAGCCGTCCGCCGTGTAGCGGATCACGTGGCTCCTGGCGACGACGACGCAGTGCAGCACGTCGCCGCAGCTCACCTCCACGAGGGTGCGGTGGGGCGGCGGCTGCGGCGTCCATGTCTCACCGCCGTCGGTCGTCTTGAGCACGCGGTTGGGACCGACCGCGTACCCCGTGCCCGCGCCGACGAAGGAGAGTCCGCGCGCGCCGGCAGGGTGCACCCGCGTCCAGGTGCTCCCGCCATCGGTCGTACGAAGGAGAGCGTTCTCCGCGGCCACGACGCAGGTGACGGTGTTCGTGCACGCGATGTCGCGGGGGCGGCCGGCGCTGGCCGGCAGTGGCGTGCGCTGCGCCGACCCCAGCGACGCGGCGAGCTGGAGAACGCTGCCGTCGCGGCGCGTGACGTAGCCGGTCGCCCCGGTCGGGAAGTCGAGCGCCGTGATCGGCGAGCCGCACGGGAGGCGCCGCTGCCGCAGCGTCCTCCCGCCGTCGTTTGAGCGCAGGATCAGGCAGCCGCCGGCGGCCGCGAAGCTGTTGGCGTCGACGACGCTCACGTGCCGCAGGTCGGTCCGCGTGGCGGTCCGGATCCCGGACCAGCTCTTGCCGCCGTCCGCGCTCCTGAGGATCGTCCCCAACTTCCCGACGGCATAGGTGCCCGCGCCGCCGGCGCCGATCGCGCCGAGCGTGTTGCCCTGTGGGCGGGGGCTGCCCCAGTTCCAGCCGCCGAACGGCGTCGAGACCGGCGCCGCGCCCGCGGCCGCGCAGTTCACCGCCGCGAGCAGCAGGACGCCGACAACGATCCCGATCCGAGTCCGCAAACCGCGAACCCTAACCCGGCGGGGCCATCAGAGCACCGGTGCGGCCACCTTGGGCTCGTTCACCCGCAGCACCAGCAGCGCGGACAGCGCCAGCCCGCCCAGCAGCACGAAGCCGAGCGTGCCGAAGTCGGCCACCGCGAGGACCACGCCGCCCAGGAGCGCCCCCACCATGTAGCCGAACTGCGCGCTCGCCGAGCGCGCCGCCATCATGCTCCCGGGCTGCGCCGGTAGCTGGGAGAGCGCTAGCGCGCTCGAGCTGGTCGTCCGGACGCCGGCGCAGAGCGCCATCAGGAAGAAGAGCCCGAGGGTGAAGGCGACCGACGGCGTGACGTTGAAGATCACGGCCGCGATCGAGCCCATCGACAGTGCCCCCGCGACCACGAGCGGACGGCGTGCCCCCACTCGCTGTACGAGCCGGTCGGTGTTGAGCGTGGCGAGCAGGAAGGCGAGCGACCCGACCGCGAGCAGGACCCCGACGACCGACTCGCGCACGCCGTACTCCTTGATGTAGAACGCGCCGATGTAGGTCAGCTCCGCGGTCCACACCGAGTAGGCCGCCAGCTCCGCGATCGCCCAGCGGCGCGCGGAGCGGTCGGCGATCACCTGCGTGACGCCGCCGCCGTCCTCGACCTTGGCGTGCTCGCGCGGCGCCGCCCACGCCGCGGCGATCGCGCCGAGCACGAATACCCCCGGCACCGCGTACGCGAGCCGCCACGAGACCGCGTCCGTGAGCAGTCCGACCAGCGGGTTGCCGAGGATCCACGCGACCGACTGCGAGCCGACCACGAACCCGAGCGCCCACGGGGCGTCGCCCTCGCTGAACCAGGCGCCGGCGCCGGCGAAGCCGCCCGAGAGGAGGAACGCCACGCCGAGGCCGATCACCGCGGAGCCGGCGTAGAGCACGCCGAGCGAGGGCGCCGCCGCCGTGGCGGCCAGACCGGCTAGGGCGAGCAGCCCGCCGCGGAGGATCGCGGGCCGCACCCCCATGCGGTCGATCCAGCGGCCCACCCGCAGCGACGCCAGCGCCGCGACGCCGGAGAGGATCGTCCGCGCCTGGCCCACGGCGCTCACCGACTGGTGCAGATCGCGCCCGACCTCCACGATGATCGGCGCGAGCACCACGATGCTCGCCTGGGTCGCGGTCGTGGCGAGGACGAGCGGGACCAGCCGCCGCCGCGAGCGTCCCACGCCGGGGCGGCTTACTTGATCACGGCGATCGTGTCGCCGCTGCCCACCGACGCGCCTTCCGAGACGTTGAGCTCCTCGACCTTGCCGGCGACCGGCGCGGTGATCTCGTTCTCCATCTTCATCGCCTCGATGACGCACACGAGCGCCCCCTCGGCGACCTCGGCGCCCTTCTCGACGGCGACCCGCAGCACGGTGCCCTGGAGCGGCGAGACCAAAGCGCCGTCGGCGGACGCACCGCCGGCCGCGCCGGCGCGCTCGCGTCGCCGGGGGGCCTTGCGGGCACCGCCGGCGGCCGCGGGCGCCGCGCCCGCTCCGTTGGCGGCGGCGCCGATCACCTTCACGTCGAAGCGGCGCCCCGAGACCTCGACCGCGTAGCTGCGCTCTACCTGCGGCTCGTCCTCGTCCTCGTCCTTCTTCTCGGGCTTCGGCTGCGCGAACTGCTTGAGCCACGACCTGTCCTCGATCAGGTCGCGGCACGTCTCGCCGCCCGCCCACTGCTCGGTCTGCAGCAGCCCGACGTGGAACGGGATCAGCGACCGCACGCCGCCGAGCTCGAACTCCCCGAGGGCGCGCACCATCCGCCGCGTCGCGTGGTCGCGGTCGACGTCCCAGACGATCAGCTTGGCGATCATCGGGTCGTAGAGCGGCGTGATCTCCGAGCCGGCCTCGACGCCGGAGTCGATCCGCACGCCGGGGCCCGACGGCTCGTCGTAGGACTCGATCTTCCCCGGCGCGGGGGCGAAGTTCTTGGCGGCGTCCTCGGCGTTGATGCGGCACTCGATCGCGTGGCCGAAGAGCCGTACGTCGTCCTGCGCGACCGACAGCTCCTCGCCGGCGGCGATCCGGATCTGCTCGCGGACGATGTCGATTCCCGTGACCATCTCGGTCACGCAGTGCTCGACCTGCACGCGGGTGTTCATCTCGAGGAAGAAGTACTCGCCGTCGGCCAGGAGGCCCTCGACCGTCCCGGCCGACCTGTAGCCCACCGCCCGCGCGGCCTCGGTACCGATCTCGCCGATCCGGGCCCGCAGCTCCTCGTCGACCGCCGGCGCGGGGCTCTCCTCGATCAGCTTCTGGTGGCGCCGCTGCACCGAGCAGTCGCGCTCGCCGAGGTGGATCACGTTGCCCTTCGAGTCGGCCAGCACCTGCACCTCCACGTGGCGCGGGTCGGGCAGGTAGCGCTCGATGTAGACCGTGGGGTCGGAGAAGAACTTCTCGCCCTCGCGGGAGGCGCCCTCGAACGCCTTCTCGAGCTCGTCCGCCTCGAGCGCCACGCGGAACCCCTTGCCGCCGCCGCCGCCCGACGCCTTGATCGCGACCGGGTAGCCGATCGCCTCGTCCACGATCCGTGCCGCGTCCTCGACGGTGTCGACCGGCTCCGTGGTGCCGGGGACGATCGGCACGCCGGCCTCCTTCATCAGCTCGCGCGCCCGCGTCTTGGAGCCCATGGCGTCGATCGCGTCAGCCGGCGGCCCGATGAAGACGATGCCCGCCTCGTCGCAGGCGCGCGCGAAGGCCGCGTTCTCGGCGAGGAAGCCGTAGCCGGGGTGGATCGCCTCGGCGCCGGCCTTCTGGGCCGCGTCGATGATCTTCTCGACCACGAGGTAGCTCTCGTTGGCCGGGCCGGGGCCGACCAGGTACGCCTCGTCGGCCCGGCGCGCGTGCGGCGCGTCGCGGTCGGGCTCGGAGTAGACGGCGACCGTCCCGATCCCGAGCTCCTCGAGCGTCCTGAAGACGCGGATCGCTATCTCGCCGCGGTTGGCGACGAGCACCTTGGTGAACATGGGCGGGGAAATCTACTGCGGCCCAGCCGCGGGCATCAGCGCTCGGGCGCGGGCGCCGGCGGCACCGGGCGCAGCCAGCGCATGATCTGCGGGCGCGCGACGAGCGCGAGCAGCAGCAGCGGGACGCCGCCGAGCACCACCGTGGGGATCTCGGCGCCGGCCTTCGACAGGAGGCCGAGGCTCGCGCCGATCATGATCACTCCGAGCGCCGTCCGCAGCGTGGTGACGGGGGTCCGGATCGACCAGTGGCTCCCGAGCCAGACGCCCGGGACCGAGCCGATCAGGATCGTGCCGGCGAGCCCGTAGTCGACGTTGCCCGCGATCACGTGCGCGATCGCCGCGGCCCAGAGCAGGATCGCGGCGTGGAAGACGTCGGTGCCGACGACCTGCCGCGGCGCCAGCCGGAAGAGCATGATCAGGCCGACGGCGATCAGCGAGCCGCTGCCGGCCGAGGTCACGCCGAGGACGAACCCGACGCACACGCCGAGCACGACGGCGGACACCTTGTGCCGGCGCTCGAGCTCGAGCACCTCGCGCTCGCGCGCGACGAGCTTGGGCAGGAACAGCGCGCGCGCCAGGACCATCACGCCGGTGAACATCAGCGCCGCCGCGACGATCGAGAGCACGGTGTTGTCGAACGACTTGCCGGTGGCCTCCTCGAGCGCGTGGAGGCCGTAGACGCCTGCGATCGCGGCGGGCACCGAGCCGAACGCCATCCACGTGGAGAGCGACATGTTCACGGTCCGCTGGCGGAAGTGCCGCCAGCCGCCGACGGTCTTCGTGATCGCGCCGTAGGCGATGTCGGTGCCGACGGCCGTGACCGGCTTGAAGCCGAACACGAGTATCAGGACCGGCGTCATCAGCGACCCCCCGCCGACGCCCGTCAGGCCGACCAGGATGCCCACGCCGAATCCGAACAGGATGATCAGCGGGTCCATGAGCGGGTTGGGTCAGACGGGGCTCGGCTGCCCCTGGTACGCCTCGATGAGCACGTCGGCGACCTCGGGCCGGCTGAACTCCACCGGCGGGCGCTCGCCGCGGCCAAGAAGCTCACGCACCTTGGTTCCAGACAGGAAGACGCGATCCTCCGGCGCCGACGGCGACGTCTTGGTGGTCGCCATCCCATCCGTGATCTTGCACCAGAAGGCGTGCTCGAACTTGAGCGGCTCGATGCCGAGCTCCCCCGGCTCGAACTCCTCGAAGATGTGCTGGGCGTCGTAGGTGCCGTACCAGTCGCCGACACCGGCGTGGTCGCGGCCGACGATGAAGTGCGTGCAGCCGTAGTTCTTGCGCACGAGCGCGTGGAAGATCGCCTCGCGCGGGCCGGCGTAGCGCATCGCCGCCGGGTTGACGCCGAGCACCACCCGATCCCGCGGGTAGTACCTGTCGATCAGCACCTCGTAGCAGCGCATGCGCGTCTCGGCCGGGATGTCGTCGTCCTTGGTCTCGCCCACGAGCGGGTGGATCAGGAGGCCGTCGACGATCTCGAGCGCCGCCTTGGTGATGTACTCGTGGGCGCGGTGGATCGGGTTGCGGGTCTGGAAGCCCACGATCGTCTCCCAGCCGCGCTCGGCGAAGGCCGCCCGCGTCTCCTCCGGGGACAGCACGTAGGGCGCGACGGCGTCGATGTGCGACGGCAGCGCGCGCGAGCTGATCTTGCCCGCGACCGTGCGCGGGCCCTCGCGGTAGACGGCGGCGACGCCGGGATGCGACTCGTCGGAGGTGCGGTAGACCGCCTCGGCCTCGCGCTTCAGGTCGCGCTCGTAGACCTCCTCGATCTCGATCGCGCCGAGCAGCGTGCCCTCGTGCCCGACCAGCTCGAGCGTCTCGCCGACCTCGCCCGTGTCCGTGGCGAGCGTGACCGGGATCGGCCACGGCCGCCCGTCGGGCAGCCGCATCGAATCGACGACCGACTCCCACGCCTCGCTGCCCTGGAAGCCCTCGAGCGGCGCGAAGCCTCCGTTGGCGAGGAGCTCGAAGTCGGCGGTCTGGCGGTGGCTGAGCTTGAGCTCGCTCACGCGGCCACGCCGACCCGCGACTCGACGTAGGCGAGAACCTTGCCGGCCGACTCCTCGACCGTTTCGTTCTCGGTGTCGACCACGATCTCGGGGGCGTCGGGCGGCTCGTACGGGTCGGAGACGCCCGTGAACTCCTTGATCTCGCCCTTGAACGCCTTCTCGTAGAGGCCCTTCACGTCGCGGCGCGCGCACTCCTCGACCGACGCCTTCACGTAGATCTCCACGAAGCGGTCGCCGTGCGTCTCGCGCGCCTCGCCGCGGATCTCGCGGTACGGCGAGATCGCCGCGGTGATCGCGACGACGCCGTTGCGCGACAGGAGGTCGGCCACGAAGGCGATCCGCCGGATGTTGATGTCGCGGTCCTCCTTGGAGAACCCGAGGCCCTTCGAGAGGTTGGTGCGCACGACGTCGCCGTCGAGCACCTCGACCTTCATCCCCCGCTCGCGCAGCTCGCGCTCGACGACCTCAGCGATCGTCGACTTGCCGGCTCCGGAGAGCCCTGTGAACCACAGTGTCAGTCCGCCGTTTTCGCTCATGAGTGCATCCCGCAGTCGGTCTTGTCGTGACCTGCCCACCGGCCGTCGCGGCCATCCCCCGGGGTGGTGCAGTGAGTGCAGCCTATCGAGGCGTATCCGCGGTCATGCAGGGGGTGGTACGGAATGTCGTGCCGCGCGAGGTACTCCCAGACGTCCCGCTCGGACCAGTCGGCGAGCGGATTGAACTTCCACAGGCCGTGCTTCTCGTCCCAGTGGATCTTCTCCGTATGGGCCCGCGTCGGGGACTGATCTCGGCGCACTCCCGCGACCCAGGCGTCCACCTCGGACAGCGCTCGGTTGAGCGGCGAGACCTTGCGGATCGCGCAGCAGGCGTCGGGGTCGCGGTTCCAGAGCTCGTCGCCGTGGCGGCGCGCCTGCTCTTCGAGCGAGAGCCCCTTGAAGACCTCGACCTTGATCCCGTAGCGCTCCTCGAGGCTCGCCCACGTGTCGTGGGTCTCCTGGAAGAGCACGCCGGTGTCGAGCGTGAAGAAGCGCGCCTCGGGCTCGATCCGGACGAGCATGTCCATGATCACCGACGCCTCCTTCTGGAACGAGCAGGCGACGAACAGCCGCGGATGGAAGCGCTCCACCGCGTACGCGAGGACCTCCTCCGCGGAGGCGTGCTCGAGGTTGGGTGTGACGGCGATGGCCATGGTCGTCGGCGCGTCCGCTAGACCGCGCACTCCCCCTCGCCTCGTTCGACCCTGTACGGGTCGACCCTGTTCCAGTCGATGAAGTGCTGGAGGTTGTCGATGTTGAACTCGATCGGGAGCCCCAGGCCCCTGGCCGCCTCGGCGAACGGCTCGGTGCCGACGCGGTCGACGAAGGCGTTGAACGGCTCGCCGTCGAGGCGCTCCGCCTCGTACAGCCGGATCCAGCGCTCGACCGCCTCGGGCACGCGCTTGGCCGGCAGGCGCACCTTCACGCGCTCGCCGTACCCGAACTCGCCGTTCTCGTACCGGCCGCCGACGCTGGCGATGTAGGCCGGGACCGTGCGCTGGCCCAGCTTGATCGACGCGCCGTAGAACCCGATCGTGCCCAGGTGGTGCTGGCCGCAGCCGTTGGGGCAGCCCGACATCTTGATGTGGATCTGCTTGGTGAGCGGGTCTTCGATCCCCATCGCCTCGACCCGCTCCTGCACGGCGGCGTTCAGCCCCATCGAGCTGGTGATGCCCATCTTGCAGCTGTCGGTGCCGGGGCAGCTGACCACGTCGGTCACCTCGTGGGCGCCGGCGCCGCCGAGGCCGAGTCCGACCAGGCGCCGCCAGACGTCGTAGACGGACTCGTTGCGGACCCAGCGCAGCACGAGGTTCTGGTGGATGGTGGTGCGCGCGTAGCCGCCCGTGTGGTCGCGCATGAGCTGCGCGATCCCGCGGAACTGCTCGGGCGTGAGGTCGCCGCGGGTGACCTTGACCTCGACCGTCGAGAAGCCGTCCTGGCGCTGCGGCCTGACGTTGGACGCCACGAAGCTGTCGAACTCGCGGCCGTCGCCGTTGGGCGAGCCGGGGGCCGCCGGCACGGGCGGCGCCTTCGCCTGCTCGTCGTCCACGAACAGCAGCGGGTCGGGCGTGAAGTCGCGCTCGCCCACCCAGTCGCCCTGGAGCTCCTCGTCGACCATCTCCCGGAAGGCGTCGATGCCCACGCGGTCGATCAGGAACTTGATCCGGGCGCGCTGCCGGTTGGCGCGCAGGTCCTCCTGGCGGTCGAAGATCCGCAGCACGGCCTCCGAGACCTTCAGGTAGTCGCCGTTGTCGACCTCGACGAAGTCGTAGAGCGTCGCGCCGACGCGGGCCATGATCGAGGTGCCGCCGCCCGTGCGGATCTCGACGCCCTTGACGCCGTCGCGCACGCGCGGCAGGAAGCCCAGGTCGTGGATCAGGCTGATCGCGCGGTCCTCGTCGTTGGCGCTGAACGACACCTTGAACTTGCGCGGCAGGAGCTGGCAGACCTCGTTGCGCACGAAGTAGCGGACGAACCCGCCGGCGTACGGCGTGACGTCGTAGACCTCGTCCGTGACGCCGGCCCACGGGTCGCCGGTCACGTTGCGGACGGTGTTGCCGCACGCCTCGCGGCTCGAGAGGCCGGAGTCGGAGATCATCCGGATCACCTTCGCGGCGTCGGCCAGCGGGATGTGGTGGAACTGGAAGTTCTGGCGCGTGGTGATGTGGCCCTTGCCCATCGGCGCGAACTGCTCCGACACGTCGGCGAAGGCCTCCATCTGCTCCGGGGTGACGCCGCCGAACGGCAGCTTCACGCGGATCATCTGGACGTCGGGCTGGCGCTGTCCGTAGACGCCCTGCTTGAGCCGGAAGCCGATGAACTGCTCCTCGGTCTCCTTGCCGGCGAGGAACCCCGCCGCGCGCGTGTCGAAGTCGTCGAACTCGCGCTCGACGATCGGGATAACGTGCCCGGGGACGTTCTCGTAGAGGACCTCCGGGTTCGTCAGCGAGCCCTTACGGCCCTTCGGCTTCTGCTCTAGAGCTGATGGCTCCAACGGGACGTTCTCCTAGCGCCTGGGCGAAGTCGGCGAATATAACAGCAAACCCAGTCGGGTTTTCGGACTATACAGAATGAAGCTTTAGGCCCCAGGCAGCTTGGAGCGCTCCGCGACCTCGCCCCTGACCGGAAGACCGGCCTCGACCCAGGCGAGGAGCCCGCCCTCCACGTGGTAGGTCTCCCAGCCGGATGCCCGGAACGCGTCGGCGGGTAACTCGGAGCGGTCGCCCGAGCGGCAGTAGAACACGATCGGGCGGTCGCGGTCGAGCGCGTCGTGATCCTGGGTCAGCCGGTCGAGCCGGATATGGGTCGAACCGTCGATGCCGCCGGCGTCGTGCTCGTCATCGCTGCGTACGTCCACGAGCTGAGCGCCGCCCTGGACGAGCTCGGACGCCGTTCGCGGGTCGACCGCGGTCCCCTGCTCCGTCTTCGCCATCGACCGGAGGGTACCCTGCTGTGGCATGAAGCTCGACGGAATCCACCACATCACGGCGATCACCGGCGACGCCCCCCGCAACGTCGACTTCTACGCGCGCGTGCTGGGGTTGCGGCTCGTCAAGAAGACGGTCAACCAGGACGACCCGACCGTCTACCACCTCTTCTACGGCGACGAGGACGGCGACCCCGGCCTCGACCTGACGTTCTTCGAGTACCCCGGTGCCCAGCAGGGGCGGCCGGGCGCCGGGATGGTGCACCGCATCGTCTGGCGCGTGGGGTCGCCCGACGCGATCGAGTTCTGGGCCGAGCGCCTGGGCGGCGAGGGCGTCGACGTCCGGCGCGAGGGCGAGGCGCTCGTGTTCGCCGACCCGGAGCTGCTCGAGCACGAGCTGCGCGTGGACGGGAGCGGCGACGCGCCGCTCATCGCCGAGCACGCCGAGGTGCCGGCGGAGCACGCGCTCCAGGGCTTCGACGGCGTGCGCGCGTTCACCGAGGACCCGGACCGGAGCCGGCCGCTGCTCGAGGACGCGCTCGGGTTCGAGACCCGCGACGACGGGTGGGAGGCGCGCGGTGTGTCCCGCGGCGGCTGGTACGCCTACGACGTGGCGCCGGAGGCGCTCGGCATCCAGGGCGCGGGGTCGGTGCACCACATCGCCTGGGCGTCCGAGATGGACGACCACGAGCGGTGGCGCGAGCGCGCCGTGCAGGGCGGCGCGCGGGTGACGCCGGTGATCGACCGCTTCTACTTCCGCTCGATCTACTTCCGCGAGCCGAGCGGGGTCCTGTTCGAGATCGCGACGAAGGGGCCTGGCTTCGCGGTCGACGAGGACGCCGAGCACCTGGGCGAGCGGCTCTCGCTGCCGCCCAACTTCGAGCACGTGCGCGATCGCGTCGAGCAGACGCTCACGCCGCTGCCGGACACCCGGCAGTGGCGGCCTACTCGAACCGGATAACGCTCCGGATGCCGTCCTGGGCCTCCATCAGCTCGAAGCCGCGGTTCACCTCGTCGAGCGAGATCCGGTGCGAGATGAACGAGTCGACGTCGATGTCGCCCGCCAAGTAGCGGTCGACCAGCTCGGGCACCTGGTCGCGGCCCTTCACGCCGCCGAACGAGGCGCCGCAGATCCGCCGGCCGGTGATCAGGAGGCGCGGGACGACGTCGAGCGTCTCCCCCCTCCCGGCCACGCCGGCGATCGTGCACAGGCCCCAGCCCATGCGCGCGGCCTCGACGGCCTGGCGCATCACGTCCACGCGCCCCGTCGCCTCGAAGGTGTAGTCGGCGCCGAGCCCGCCCGTCTCCTCGAGCACGCGCTCGACCGCGTCCGGGCCGCCGGGCCAGGCGTCGGTCGCGCCGTGGTGGCGGGCGGTCTCGAGCCGCTCCTCGGAGGGGTCGATCGCAACGATGCGGTCCGCGCCCTGGAGCCGGCAGCCGACGACGGCGCCGAGACCCACCATGCCGGCCCCGAAGACGACGCACGTGGAGCCGGGCTCGACCTCGGCCTTGTACATCGCGGCGCCGAGCCCGGTGGACAGCCCGCAGGCGAACAGGCAGGCGGCCTCGAGCGGCGCGTCCGGGGACACCTTGGCCAGCGCGACCTCCGGCATCACCGTGTACTCCGCGAACGTCGAGGTGCCCATGAAGTGGCGGATCGGCTCGCCGTCGCGTGAGAGGCGGGTGGTGCCGTCGGGCAGGTGCCCCTGGTTCTGCTCCTCCCGGATCGCGGTGCAGATGTTCGTCTTGCCGCTGCGGCAGTTCTCGCACTCGCGGCACTGCGGTGAGAAGAGCGTGACTACGTGGTCGCCGGGCGCGAGCGAGGTGACCCCCTCGCCCACGGCCTCGACCACGCCGCCGCCCTCGTGCCCGAGGACGGTCGGGGCGTAGCCGGACGGATCGACCCCCGACGCCGTGTACAGGTCGGTGTGGCAGACGCCGCAGGCGACCACCCGCACCAGCACCTCGCCCGCGCGCGGCTCCGCGAGGTCGAGCTCCGTCACCGCGAGCGGCTGCGCGAAGTCCTCGAGGACGGCCGCGCGGATCCTCACGTCGGGAAGAGCTCGTCCGGATCGGCGCCCACGGCCTCGCGCATCGCGGCGCGAAGCCAGCCGTCCGCCTGCTCGGGCTCGGCGGAGGGAGCGGGGGCTGTGTCGCGCAGGAACTGCTCGATGGCGGCGGCGATCGCCGCCGCCTCCTCGGGCGACGCGTTGGCCTGAGCGACCTCGATGCGCGGGCGCGGCGGGCTGTGCTTCCCGTTCCTGCTCACTCGTGGCGGAGGCTATCGTCGCGCCGCCATGCGAGAGCTCGCCATGTTCGACCACGACGCGGTGCTGAAGGCGATCTCGCCCGCGGCCGCGATCGAGCTGGTGCGGGACGGGTTCGTCCGGCACGCGAGCGGCGACTGGGTCATGCCGCCCAAGCTGTACCTCGACGCGCCGCCGCACGGCGACTTCAGGGCGATGCCCGCGCGCGGCGACGGGCTCGCGATCCTCAAGTGGGTCACGTCCTTCCCGAGCAATCCCGAGCGCGGCCTGCCCGTCGTGGACGGCGCGATCTGCGTGTCGGACGCGGAGACCGGGGCCCTGCTCGCGCTGGTGGACGTGCGAGCAGTGACCGCTCTGCGGACCGGCGCGGTGGCGGCAATCGCCGCTCAGGAGCTCGCGCGCGAGGACGCGCGAAGCGCCGGCGTCGTGGGCTGCGGCGTGCACGGCGCGTGGGCGGCGCGCTGCCTCGCCGCGGCGGAGTACGGCCCGGGCGTGTGCTTCGACCCCGATCC
>DATENL010000128.1:0-6389 GCA_035275105.1 Thermoleophilaceae bacterium | reverse complement strand
TCATGGCAACAATGAACCGCCGTGAACGCCTCCCTCAGCTCGACGCCGAACGCCCCTTCATCGCCGACGGCGGCCTCGAGACCACGCTGATCTTCCACCGCGGCATCGACCTGCCGCACTTCGCCGCCTTCGACCTCCTGCGCACCGATTCCGGCCGCCAGGAGCTGCGCGACTACTTCGAGCCCTACGTCGAGCTTGCTCGCGAACGCGAGACCGGGATGGTGCTCGACACCACGACCTGGCGCGCGAGCCCGGACTGGGGGCAACGGCTCGGCTACTACCCCGAGGACCTCGACGACGCCAACCGCGCCGCGGTCGCGCTCGCCCAGGAGATCCGCGACGAGAACGAGCACACGCCGATCGTCGTCAACGGCGTCGTCGGCCCGCGGGGCGACGGCTACGACCCCGCCGAGCTGATGGCAGTCGAGCAGGCCGAGGCCTACCACGCCCGCCAGATCGCGACCTTCGCCGACGCTGGCGCCGACATGGTCAGCGCGATCACCATGACCCACCCCGAGGAGGCGATCGGGATCGTCCGCGCCGCCGTGGACCTCGGGATGCCGGTGGCGATCTCGTTCACCGTCGAGACCGACGGACGGCTGCCGACCGGCGAGACGCTCCCAAGCGCGATCGAGCAGGTCGACGCCGAGAGCTCGGATGCGGTCGCGTACTTCATGGTCAACTGCGCGCACCCGACGCACTTCGCGCACGTCCTCGACGACGACGGCGCTTGGCGCGACCGCATCCGAGGGGTGCGCGCCAACGCGTCTGCGCGCAGCCACGCGGAGCTCGACGAGGCCGAGGAGCTCGACGATGGCGACCCCGACGAGCTCGCCGCGGACTACCAGGAGCTCGGGCGGCACCTCCCGAACGCGACGGTGCTGGGCGGCTGCTGCGGGACCGATCACCGCCATATCGCCGCGGTCAGCGCCGTTTGGTCGCGGTAGGTAGTCCGGACTAGGCGTAGCCGTCCGCGCGCTGGCCGGTCGCCGCCTTCGCGATCCCCAGCAGAGCCGGACCGAGGCCCAGGAGCAGCCAGAGCTGCTTCGAGAACTCCTCCGAGATGAAGAAGTCGGCCGCGAGCACGCCGCAGAGCGACACGAGCAGCGCGCGCGACATCAGCTCCATCGTCTCGTCGCCCAGTCGCTCGAAGATCCGCGCGGCCTTCAGGATGCACAGGAGCGCGAAGCCGACGATCGCCAGGAACAGTATGAGCCCGACGATCCCCAGCTCGGCCAGCACCTGCAGGTACGTGTTGTGCGCGACCTTGGGCGTGTCGACGATGAACTCGTCGCGCTCGATGGCGCCCGGCTCGAGCAGATAGTGGATCGACGCGGTCTTGTAGTTGCCCACGCCCACGCCGCCGATCGGGTGGGCCTGCACCATTCGCCAGCCGACGGTCCAGATGTCGGTCCGGCCGGTGCCGCTGCCGAAGCTGGTGACCCGGTTGGCGGCGGTCTCGTCCGCGTAGAAGCCGAAGTAGACGAACGCGCCGGCGGCGACCGCCACGCCGAGAGCGAGCGCCTGGAGGCGCCAGCGGCGGCCGGCCACCACGATC
The DNA here is from genome assembly GCA_035275105.1 of Thermoleophilaceae bacterium. Taxonomy (GTDB): domain Bacteria; phylum Actinomycetota; class Thermoleophilia; order Solirubrobacterales; family Thermoleophilaceae; genus AC-37. Next base: position 4,831 of record DATENL010000128.1, on the reverse strand, counting down.
GCGGCGACGAGCGAGAAGGCGAGCGCGACCAGACCGCCGCGCGAGAGGCTCAGGAAGATGCCGGCGGCGCACAGGATCGACGCGCCACCGCACAGGAGGCGCAGCACCGGCGCGCCCTTGAGGGTGACCGCCAGGGCCGCCGAGAGGATCGTCCCGCCCACGAGCAGCGAGGCGAGCTCGTTCGGGTCGCCGATCGTGCCGCTCACGCGCGTGACGTCGTAGTAGGCGACGTCGGTGGGCGGATTCAGGATGCCGTAGCCCGCCGCGAGCGCGGACCCAGCCACGTACGCCCCGATCGTCCACGCGAGCTGGCGCGGCGTCCTCACCGCGGTGTAGACGATCAGGAACAGCACCAGGTTGAGCGCGTAGCGCATGACCGGGGTGGTGCCGACGCTCGCCTCCTCGGCCCAGGTCAGGCTGAGCGCGGCCCAGCCGAGGAACAGCACGAGCACGTAGCTGAAGGTGGGGTGCGCGGCCAGGAAGTCGTTGCGGGAGTCCTCGCTGGACGAGACCTTCGCGAGCCACGAGACGGCGAGCAGGAAGCCGACGATCTTCGTGAAGCTCAGCGCCGAGCCGCCCAGGTGCGGCAGCACGTCGAGGAACGCGACGATGGCGAACAGGCACAGCCCGACCGTCAGGTCGCCCATCACCAGCGCGACGAACGCCAGTCCGATTGCGGCCGCCACGGCGATCCGCGGGTCGACCCCGGCGCCGATGCCGAGCAGCACCGCCAGCGCGGCGATGCCGAGCTGCAGGACCCGTACGCGGAGGTCGAGTCGCGCCGCCATCAGCGGGCGCGCGGGCTAGCCGCGGCTGGCCGCGCGCTGGGGCGACCGCGGGCGGCGCGGCCGCTCGCTGGGCGCGGCGGTAGGCGTGTAGTAGTAGCCCTCGCCCGTGGACTGCACGCCGACGACCGCGAAGCCGACCGGCTGGATGTCGTGGCGGGCGAGGAGCTCGCCGAGGTTCTGGAGCTTGGTCAGCTGGGTGCGCCCGAGGCGGACGACCACGAGCACCTCGTCGACCTGCTGCGCGAGCGGCAGGGCGTCGATCACCTCGCTGAGCGGCGGCGAGTCGACGATCACGTAGTCGGCGAGCTGCTTGGCCTCCTGGACGAGGTTCTGGGCGGCCGGGAGGAAGAGCTGATCGGCCATGAAGCCGCTGGCGGCGCCGCTCTTGTCGGCGAGCAGCAGGCGCAGGTAGCGCCCGTAGGCCTTCGTCTCGACGAGCGCGTCCTGGAAGCTCGCCATGCCGAGCAGCACGCTGCCGGTGCCGTGCTCGGAGCTGACCTCGAGGGCGTCGCCGATCGACGGGCGCCGCAGGTCGGCCTCGATCAGGATCACGCTGTTGCCCGCGAGCGCGAGCGACGAGGCGAGGTTGATCGCGGTGGTGGACTTGCCCTCGGAGGGCGACGGGCTGGTGACGAGCACCGCGGGGGCGCCCCTGTTGCTGCCGCGCCGCGAGGCGGCCAGCGTGGCGCGCAGGGTGCGGTAGGACTCGAGCGTGGACGGCGACAGCCGCTCCGGCGCGAGCGCGCGCTGCTGGCGGCGGCTCGTCTCGCGCGGGATCCGGCCGAGGATCGGCAGCCCGTAGAGGGCGCGCAGCTGGTCCTCGCGCCGCAGGCGCGGGTCGAGCACCTGGAGCGCGAACGCGCTGCCGATGCCGAGGATCAGGCCGGCGATGATGCCGGCGGCGATGCTGAGCTTGGTCTTGGGCCACGACGGGCCGCCGGGCAGCGCGGCGCGGGTCTGAAGCTGGAGCGTCGGGTCGGCCTGCGCCGCGAGGGTCTGGAGGCGCGCGTACTGGGCGGCGAGCGAGTCGGGCTGGGCGCGATCCTCGGGGGTTAGCGCCCGGACGCGCGGGGCGAGCGACGCGAGGCTCGTGCGCACGGCGCGGTGCAGCCGCTCGGTCTGGAGCTCGATCAGGGCGGTGGCGAACCCGTTCGCCAGGTTCCGCGCCTTGCGCGGGGAGTTCGCGACGGCGGTGATCGCGACGAGGTTGCTCTGCGCGACCGGCTCGGCCGTGACGTTCTCCTGGATCAGGTTGGGGCCCTCCTTCAGCTTGAGCCTGTCCTTGACGCGGAGTGCCACGTCGCGGTTGACCACCAGGCGGGCGGCGGTCTCGACGTCGCGCGTCGGGTCGCTGGAGGAGCGGATGAGCGGCAGCCCGGCCAGCTCGGTGTCGGCCTGCGAGACCGGCGTGACGAGGATGTCGGCCTCCGCCGTGTACTCCTTGTCGGCCGTCGCCACGTAGGCGATCGAGGCGGCCGTGCACAGCGCGGTGATCGCGAGGATCAGCTTGATCCGCTCGCGGATCGTGTTGACGTACCTCTGGAGGCCCTGCTGCTCGACCCGCGGCCGGAGCCACTCGGCGGAGCGGACGTTGCCGTCACGCGCTGGCATGCGGTCACCATGGTAGGCGGAGGCGCTGACGACCACGGGCTCGTGGTCCGGGCTGAAGCCGTTGGGATGTCTGCCGACCGTGGCCATCCGTCCCGGATACATCGGCAGCGGGAGCGGGTTCTTCAAGCCGTAGGGACCGGAGGCGGAAGTTCACCGTCAGCTTCCCGAGTGGCTGGGCGCGGCTGACGGTGCACGTGGGATGAGTCGATGCAGGGCATCGGCGATTCCCGCGGGTGTCGTCAGGCGGGTCCAGACGCCGGGAAGGTGCAGGTGAACTGACGTCTCGGGTCCGTAGGTCGGCCTTCGCGCATATGGTGCCGACAACCGTCCCGATGGAAGGCCTAGCCGACAACCAGGCCGGCGAGCGCGTAGACGCCAGCGTCCTCGTCCCGGTCCTCAACGAGGAGCGCTTCATCCGCGACACCGTCGCGGCCATGCAGGCGCAGCGCTTCGACGGCTCGGTCGAGTTCCTCTTCATGGACGGGCGCTCCGAGGACCGGACCAAGGCGATCCTCGAGGAGCTCTCGCGGGACGACGCGCGGATCCGGGTCTTCGACAACCCGGGCCGGTCGTCCACCGCCGGCCTGAACGTCGGGCTGCGCAACGCGAGGGGCGACTACATCGTCCGCATGGACGCACACACCTTCTACCCCGAGGACTACATCGCGCGCGGGGTCGCGCGCCTGCGGCGCGGCGACGTCGTCTGGGTCGCGGGGCCGCAGGTGCCCCACGGGACCGGCACCTGGTCGCGGCGGGTGGCGCTGGCCCTCGGGACCTGGCTCGGCACGGGCGGCTCGGCGCGCTGGGGGTCGGGCAACGGCTCGCAGCCGGCCGAGCGCGAGCTCGACACCGGCGTGTTCGCGGGGATGTGGCGGCGCTCGACCGTCGAGGAGCAGGGCGGCTGGGACGAGGGCTGGCCGATCAACCAGGACTCCGAGCTGGCGGCGCGGATCCTCCGCTCGGGCGGGCGGATCGTCTCGATGCCCGAGCTGGCGGCGCGCTACGTGCCGCGCGACAGCGTCCGCGGCCTCGCACGGCAGTACTGGCGCTACGGGAACTACCGCGCGAAGACGGCCTCGCGGCACCCCGAGAGCCTCGACCCGCGCCACCTCTTCGCCCCGCTGCTCGCGTGTGCCGTGCTGGGCAGCGTCGTGCTGCCGCGCCCGCTGCGCACCGTTGCGCGCGCCGGCGTCGGGGCGTACGCCGTCGCCGTCGCGGCGGCCAGCGTGCGCGCCCTGCAGGAGGCCGAGGAGCCGGGCGACGCCCTGGCGCTGCCCGTCGTCTTCGCCGTGATGCACGGCACGTGGGGCTTCGGCTACCTGTCGGGCTCGGCGCGGTTCGGGCCGCCGCTGCGGGCGCTCGGGCGGATCGTGCGCCGGGCGTAGCCACTTGCGGCTAGCGGTCTACACGGACTACGTCTACACCCGCGAGGGCGACGCGGTATACGCCGAGCGGGCGTTCGCGCTCTTCCTGGCCGGGCTCGCCGAGCACGTCGACCGGCTCGTGATCGTCGGGCGGCTCTCGCCGCGCTCGGGGGCGTCGCACTACCGGCTGCCGGAGTCGGTCGAGTTCGTCCCCCTCCCCCACTACTCGAACCTCGTCAACGCGCGCGAATCGATCCCGGCGATGGTGCGCTCGCTGGGGCGCTTCTGGCGCGTGCTGCGCGGCGTGGACACGGCGTGGCTTCTGGGGCCGTACATGCTCTCGGTGCTGTTCGGTGCGCTCGCGGCGCTGCGGCGGCGGCGCGTCCGGCTCGGCGTGCGGCAGGACCTGCCCCGCTACGTGCGCAGCCGGCACCCCGGCAAGCGCTGGGTGCACCTGGCGGCCGGGCTGCTCGAGGGCACCTACAGGCTGCTGGCGCGGCGCTGGCCGGTGGTGGTCGTGGGACCGGAGCTCGCGCGCAACTACGGCGGTGCGCGGCGGGTGCTGCCGATCACCGTGTCGCTCGTGCCCTCCGAGGGCATCGCGACCGAGGAGGAGGCGGCCGCGCGGGACTACTCGGGGGACGAGCTCGTGGCGCTGAGCGTGGGCCGGCTCGAGCGCGAGAAGAACCCGCTGCTCCTCGCGGACGTGCTGGCGCGCCTACGCGGGCGCGACCCGCGCTGGCGGCTCGTGGTCGCCGGCGAGGGGCCGCTCGAGGGCGAGCTGCGCGCGCGGCTCGAGGAGCTCGGGGTCGAGGACGCCGCCGACGTGCGCGGCTACGTGCCGATCGACGGCGGGCTCCCGGAGCTGTACCGCTCGAGCCACGCGTTCCTGCACATCTCGTGGACCGAGGGCCTGCCGCAGGTGCTGTTCGAGTCGTTCGCCGCCGGGCTGCCGGTGGTCGCGACCGAGGTCGGCGGTGTCCCCGCGGCCGTCGGCGACGCCGCGCTGCTCGTCCCGCCCGGGGACGCCGAGCGGCCGGCCGCGGAGCTGGAGCGCGTCGGGCGCGA
>DATENL010000127.1:0-5271 GCA_035275105.1 Thermoleophilaceae bacterium | reverse complement strand
AAGCACACCGCCTGCACGCCGGGCGCGTTGGCCGCCGGCGACAGCAGCTCGCTCTCGCGCGTGCCGGGCCCGCCGCCGCGCACCTCGCCCGCGGCCACGGTCCCCTCCGGCGCGAGCACCACCGTGCAGCCGGTGAGCGCGTCGCGGTCCGTCCAGTGGCCGATCGTGATGCCCCTCGGCAGTTCCATGGGCGGCATCCTGCCACCATGGTCCGCCGTGTCACCGCCGGCCAAGCGCAGCAGCCGCAGAGATCGTCGGCACGCCACCCGCGAGGCCGTCAAGGGCACCACCAGCGTCACCGAGGCGCGCGAGGCCGCGCGCTCGCTGGACGACCGCGTCGAGCGTCCACCACGCGCGTCGGGCGACCGCGACCCGCTCACCGGCGAGCTCCGCAAGCGGGACATCCTCCCGCTGCTGGTCCTCCACTTCATGAAGGACGGCCCGTCGTACGGGAACGCGCTGATCGAGCGGATCGACGCCGTCACGGCCGGCGTCCTCCACGTGAACCCGAACACGATGTACCCGCTGCTCCGCCAGCTCGAGTCGCGCGGCCTCGTGAGCGGGGAGTGGGAGCACCCTGAGCGCCGCAGCCGTCGCTACTACTCGCTCACCGCGGACGGCCGGAGGGAGTACCGCCGGCTGGTCAAGGAGGTGCGCCCGTTCCTCGAACGCGTGGCGACGGCCACCGACGAGATCGTCCGCGAGGTCTACGGGGAGTAGATGACCGATTCCAAGCCCCCGCACCCCTGGATGCCGCTGCAAATCGTCGCTGCATGCATCGATCTCTCCCTGCGTCCTTGCCCAGCTCGATTTTCGCGCCCCCAGGGGCACGCGGATTCGGAATCGATCATCTAGAGATGGCCACCACCCGCGAGGCGATCACCGTGAAGCTGCCGCCGGACCGCGCCTTCGACCTCTGGACGGACCTCACCCGCTGGCCCACGTTCGTCGACGGCTTCGGCCACGTCGACCGCATCGACGGCGACTGGCCGCAGGAGGGCGCCAAGCTCGTCTGGCGCTCCGGCCCGGCCGGCCGCGGGATCGTGACCGAGAAGGTGGTCGCCTCCGAGCCGGGCGAGCGGTTCGTCACCCAGGTCTTCGAGGAGCGGATGAGCGGCGCGCAGGCCCTGGCGTTCACGCTCACGGACGACGGCTCCACCCGCGTCGACATCGAGCTCGACTACCAGCTCACCCAGGGCGGCCCGCTGAGGGCGATCACCGACCTCCTCTTCATCCGCCGCGCGCTCACCGACGCTCTCCGCCGCACCCTCCGCCGTTTCGCCACCGAGGCCGCGGAGGAGGCCTCCTTGTAGCCTTCCCGGGCCGCCAAACAGGGAGCTGACCAGAGACATGTTCGTATTCAAAGCCGCCGTCGTGGGCGCCGGCACGATGGGGGGCGAGATCGCGCAGGTAGTCGCGAGCGCCGGCCTGCCGGTCGTGCTGAAGGACGTCAAGCAGGAGTTCGTGGACCAGGGCCTCGAGAAGGCCCGCCAGGTGACCGGGGCGCAGCTGGGAGGCCTCGTCAAGAAGGAGAAGATCACCCAGGAGCAGGCCGACGCGCAGGCCGAGGAGATCGTCGGCCGCATCCACGGCACCACCGAGTACGACGGCTTCGGCGACGTCGACTTCGTGATCGAGGCCGTGCCCGAGCGGATGGAGGTCAAGCAGACGGTCTTCGCCGAGCTCGACGAGGTCACGCCCGGCCACGCGATCCTCTCGTCCAACACGTCATCGCTCTCCATCACCGAGATGGGCGAGGCCACCACCCGGCCGCACAAGGTCGTGGGCTTCCACTTCTTCTACCCGGCGTCGATGCTGCGACTGATCGAGGTCATCGAGGGCGAGGACACCACCGAGGACACCATGCAGTCGGCGGCCAGCTTCGCCCAGCAGATCCGCAAGCAGCCGATCCGCTGCGGCGAGGCCCCCGGCTTCGTCGTCAACCGCATCCTCAACTCGTCGGTCTCGGAGATCTGGCGGGTGCGCGACGAGGAGGACCTCGACGTCAAGGACGTCGACAAGCTGGTCTCCGAGTCGAAGGCGGCCCCGATGGGCCCGTTCTTCCTGGCCGACATGCTCGGCCTCGACACCGTGCTCCACGTGGCGGAGCACCTGCGCGACAGCTTCGGCGACCGGTTCTACGTGTCGCCCGCGATGAAGGAGCTGGTCGACGCCGGCAACTACGGCCAGAAGACCGGGAAGGGGTTCTATGAGCACGGCTAGCACCACCTCGCAGGCGACCGACACGCTGGTCGAGCGCTTCCAGCTCAAGGCCCTCGTGGAGTCCTGCCTCGTGGTCGAGGAGGGCATCGCGGGCGTCAAGGACGTCGACATCGGCCTGATGGCGGGCGCCGGGATCATGCCCGGCCCGTTCGCAAGCGCCGACGAGCGCGGCCTCGACGAGGTCCTCGAGGCGCTCGAGCGCGCCGAGTCGGAGTGGGGCGGCGCCTTCGCGCCGCCGCTGCTCCTCCGCCGCCTGGTGAACCAGGGCCGGCTCGGCAAGAAGTCAGGCCAGGGCTTCTTCCCCTACCCGCAGCCCGACGGCGGCCAGGAGCGCGAAACGATCGCGCTCGAGACCCGCGGCGACGTCGCGATCGTGTGGCTCAACCGCCCGCCCGCCAACCCGCTCTCGCCGCAGGTGATCCGCGAGCTGTCCGAGCTCTGGAAGGAGCTCGACGGCAACGCACGGGTTGTCGTGTTCGCGTCGTCGAACATCTTCACGTTCTCGGCGGGCGCCGACATCAAGGAGTTCACGAAGATGGACCCGTCGCAGGAGGGCGAGGAGCTGATCCGCTCCGGCCACGGGCTCATGACGGGGATGGAGAAGTCGTCCACGGTCACGATCGCGGCGGTCAACTCGCTCGCCTACGGCGGCGGCTGCGAGCTCTCGATGGCGTGCGACTTCCGGCTCGCGGCCGAGTCGGCCACCTTCGGCCAGCCGGAGATCAACCTCGGGATCATCCCCGGCTTCGGCGGCACGCAGCGCCTGCCGCGGCTCGTGGGCGAGGGCAAGGCGCTCGAGATGAACCTGACCGGCGAGCCGATCTCGGCCTTCGAGGCGCTCCGCACCGGGCTCGTGAACGACGTGGTGCCGGACCACGAGCTGTTCGACACGGCGCTGTCCTGGGCGCGCAAGCTCGCGCAGCAGGCGCCGATCGCGATCGAGCAGATCAAGTCGGTGTCCGCGATGGGCGAGCTGGGCGAGGGCCTCGAGGCGGAGGCGCACGGGTTCGCGAAGGCGTTCGGCTCCGAGGACGCCAAGGAGGGCATCTCCGCCTTCCTCGGCAAGCGGCAGGCGAACTTCCAGGGGAAGTGACGGCCCCGGGCACGACCACCGGCGGCGCCACCCGCGTCGCCGAGCTGCTCCGCGAGGCCGAGCGCGCGGTCGTGCTGACCGGCGCCGGCGTCTCCGTGCCGTCGGGGATTCCCGACTTCCGCACGCCCGGCAAGGGGCTGTGGGAGAAGGTCAACCCGATGGAGGTCGCGCACATCGACGCGTTCCGCCGCGACCCGGACAAGTTCTGGAGCTTCTACTCCACGCGCTTCGTGGGGCTCGTCGACAAGCGGCCGAACCCGGCGCACGAGGCGATCGCCGAGCTGGAGCGGCGCGGGCTGGTCCGGGGAGTGATCACCCAGAACGTCGACCGCCTGCACCGCCAGGCCGGCAGCCGCCGCGTGGTCGAGGTGCACGGGTCGATCGACCAGTGCGTCTGCCCCGAGTGCGGCGGTCGCGTGCCGCTCGACGAGGTGATCGGGATCCTCGAGGCGGGGAGCCCGACGCCGGAGTGCGTGGCCTGCGTCGCCGCGCTCAAGCCGGACGTGGTGCTCTTCGGCGAGCTGCTGCCGGAGGCCGCGATCGCCGAGGCCCACGCGCTGGCTCAGGAAGCGGATCTGATGATCTGCGTCGGCTCGTCGCTCGAGGTGTTCCCGGTCGCCACGCTGCCCGGGCTGACGCTGGACCGTGGCGGCCGCCTGGCGCTCGTCACCCAGGGCCCGACTCCCTACGACTCGGACGCCGAGGTCAAGCTCGACGGCGACGTGGTCGCCGAGCTGGGCGCAGTGCTCGCCGCCCTCTGACGGTTGTCCCTTGACACGCGTCCGCGAGCGGAGATAGCTTCGCCGGATGTCGCTAGGCGCGCGTGGCGCGGTCGCGCTGGTCGCCGTCTCGGCGGCGCTGGCGTTCGCGGGCTCCGAGGCCAGCGCGGCTCCCGCGGGCACCTGCGTGCAGACGGGCTACCACTGCTCCTACGACGGCCTCTGGCGCGAGGCCGCCAGCAACACCGAGCCGCGCTGCACGTGGACGTACAACGTGGACTGGGGCGACGGCACCGCCAGCTCGTTCATCGTCCGCCCGAACCGTGACGCGCACGTGGACCACAGGTACAGGACCTCGCGCCATGGCATCTTCAGGGTCGTCATCGACGTACCGCAGGGGGTCTCGAGCGACCCGAAGCTCACCTGCACCGGCGGCCACTACGTCGACCTCGTGGAGGTCCCCGGTCCGGCCGTGAGGCCGTGCGTGCCGGCGCGGCGCACGAGGCCGCCCGACTGCGACCGCCGCGGGGTGAAGGGCGGCAGCCCGCTGCTCGATCAGGTCCCGAGCATGAAGCGCTCGACGCTCGACTTCCTGCTCCTCGCCGACATCAGGACGTTCCGGAAGGCGCAGGCGAGCGCGCGCGAGATGGGCGAGGTGATCGCCAGCTACCTCGTGCCGCAGTCGCGGCTGTCGGTCGTGACCCGTAGCGCGCTCGCACGCCTCGGCTCCGGGTCGGCGAAGAGGGTGCTCAGGAACCTGACCGCCGCGGAGGCGGCGCTCGTCACGGCCGGCGACCGTGACGCGATCGAGCCCAGCTTCCGCTCCGCCGAGGCACAGGACGTGCTCACCGGCGCGCTCCTGAAGGATCGTTCCGGCCGCTGGCTCGGGCGCGAGGACGGGGTCGCCCGCACCATCGACCTGAGCCCGAAGGCGGCGGGCGAGCTCTACCGCCGGTTGTCGCGGCTCGGCGACACGACCTCGATCAGCCGCGGGCCCACCACGGTGTCGGTGTCGAACCTGCCGAACGGCGACATCGTGCAGTACTCGACCGCCGGGCCGTCGATGCGCTACCTCGCCGCCGGCGTCTGGACCACGTTCCGCTTCGCGGGCGGCTAGCGCTCAGTCGAACGACTGCCCGAGGTGCGCGAAGCGGGCGTCGACGCCGCCGAGCTCGCTGCCGTTCACCCAGACGCGGCCGCCGCGCTCGCGCCGCCGCCGGTCGCCGCCGCGGTCGA